>SKQU01000074.1 GCA_007118855.1 Spirochaetaceae bacterium | reverse complement strand
TCAATCCCGCCGAAGAGCCCGATCCGGCTGCCGTAGCGCTCGAGCCAGAGCGAGAAGGGCGCGATCGCGTCCTCGTTCGAGTGTTTGGCGTCGATCCCGCACACGTTGATGAGATCGTCCATGATCGGCCAGATTGCCCCGCACGAGTGGAGGAGGTACGGCTTGCCGTGCGCGTGCACGAGGTGGGCGATACGGCGGTACTGCGGGAGGACGTGCTGCCGCAGTACCGCCGGTCGCATGAGGAGCGAGGTCTTGAACCCCAGGTCGTCTCCGGTGCGGCAGATGCAGAAGCAGTCACCGTACTCCTTGAGAAACCGATCCCAGATCGCGTGCATCGCGTCGCCGATTCGCTGCCACAGGAGGGCGAAAACCTCCGGCTCGTCGACTTCGAGGTAGGCGAGGTCGGTGAGCGGGACGAAGTCCTGCGCGATCTCGAAGGGCCCGTTGCCCACGCCGGCGATCGCCTGCATGCCGGGCGGCAGCGCTTCGCGGAGCGCCGCGAACCAGGGGCCGAAGTGCTCGAAGTACCGATCGGGCAGTGCCTCCCACGGATAGGCGTCGAGATCGGCGCGGTTGCGGATGAGGCTCTCGCCCCGGCCCATGAGCGCCTCGCCTCCCTGCACGAGCTGCGTGATGCAGCCCTCGAAGGCGTAGCCGTCGTACCCTATGGAGCCGAGATACCCCGCCGCGGTGCGGAAGGCTTCGACGCGGTCGCGCTGGTCGCCGGCGAAGAGCGCGGTGAGGTCACGGCCGAGGATCTGTGAGAGCACGATCTCGCTGACGTTGTGCTCGTACAGCGGAAAGTCCGCCGACGTCTTGTTCCGGGCGGCGTCCACGAGCCGCGTGTAGTCGGGCTGATGAGGTTCCATGGACCTTACTATAGGACAGGGCGGCGATCCTGGACAGGGGCGCACTGAGCCGGGGGCCGCGGTGCAGTCCCGGCCGCCCGTGACACGCGGCCGCGGTGCAGTCCCGGCCGCCCGTGACACGCGGCCCGTTTTGGGGTACACCTTCACCCATGACATCAACGAAGCATCTGGCGATTGTAACGGGCGCGGCCGGGACGATGGGACGTTCGGTCGTCGAGGCCTTTGTGGAGGCCGGTATCACGACCGCCGCGGTGGACATCAAGGCGGACGCGCTCGAACCGGTCGTTGCCGCGGGGCAGGGCCTCGTGAAGCCGTACGTCTTCGACATCAGCGATCCTGCCGCCGTGCATACGGGCACCGATGCGATCCGCAAGGACCTGGGTACCGTGGACATCCTCGTCAACAACGCCGGCATCCTGTCCAACAACAAGGCGATGGGTACGACCCCGGAGGAGTGGAATCGCATCATGGCGATCAACCTCAACGGCGCCTTCTACCTGACGCGAGAGGTGCTGCCGGGCATGCGCGAGAAGAAGTGGGGGCGCATCGTCAACGTCTCCTCGTGGGCGGCGAAGTGCGGCGGGCTGACCGCCGGCACCGCCTACTCGGTCTCCAAGGCGGCGCTGATCGGCCTGACCTTCTCGATCGCGGCTGAAACGACGCGCGAGGGCATCACCGTCAACGGCATCGCGCCGGCCTTCGTGCGCACGCCCATGGTGATGGAGCAGCTCTCGGCGGAGAAGCGCGCGGAGATCGAGGCGAAGATCCCGGTGGGCAGATTCTGCGAGCCGGAGGAGTTCGCGCACACCGTGATGTTCCTCGTGTCAGAGAAGGCCGGGTTCATCACCGGTGAGATCGTCGACATGAACGGCGGATTCCAGTTCGACTAGTCGGACGCCAAAGGACTGAGGATCCATGACGCTCGTCTCGGTGCTGCTCGTGCTTGCCTCGGCCTTCGTGCATGCGTCGTGGAACATGCTCGGCAGGCGGTCGCGGCCCGTGGGCGCCTACTACCTCGTTGCGACGCTCGTTGGTGTGCTCCTGCTCGCTCCGTTCGTGATCCTCTGGCGGGAGGAACTCGCGCTTATGCCCGCGGCGACCTGGTGGCGGCTGCCGCTTGCCGGGCTCTTTCAGACGCTCTACCTTGCGGGGCTTGCCGGGGCGTACCGCTCGAACGACATGGCCGTCGCCTACCCGTTCGCGCGGGCGCTTCCGGTGCTTCTCGTACCGGCCGCCGCGCATGTGCTCGGCCAGGGCGATCCTGTCACGGCACTCGGCCTTGCCGGGATGATCGCCGTGACGCTCGGGATCCTGATACTGCCGCACCCCTCGTTTCGCCGCCTCGCGTGGCGCTCCTTCGGCGGCGGGTGGCTGCTCTACGCGATGCTCGCAGGCGTGGGGACGGCCGGCTACTCGATCGTCGATGACGGAGCGCTCTCTGCCTTCAGGGCTGCCGTTGGGTCAGCGGGCGGCGGGGGCGTCCGCGCCGCGCTCATCTACGCGATGCTCGAGTCGCTGGCGGCCGCCGTCGGTCTCGCGGGCCTGATCCTGATCGCGGGAGGCCCGCGACGGATCGCCCGGGACCTGCGCTCCATCCGGCTGAGCGAGGCGGCGATCTCAGGGGTGGGGATCATCCTCGCCTACGGTCTCGTGCTCGTCGCCTACGGGTATGCCCGCAACGTCTCCTATGTCGTGGCCTTCCGCCAGGTGAGCCTGCCCATTGGAGTATTCATGGCGATGGCGATCCTGAAGGAACAGGTGAACGGACCGCGGATCGTCGGTACCGCGGTGCTTCTGGCCGGGCTCGTGATGGTTTCGCTGGGATAGCGCCGACGTCAGTCTGTGTGTTCCGCGACGAGGATCTCCTCCATCGTCCGCTTGGGAACGTGGTGCGACATATCCGGCTCACGGTAGTAGGTGACCGAGCCTCCGGGTTCCGCGTCCTCGAGGACGACCTCTTCCACCGGCTTGCCGATCGCCACGACGAGGCCGATCTCCAGGCCTTCCGGGATCGAGAGCGCCTCCCGGAGCGCCGGCCGCTTGATCGAGCCGACCATGCACCCGCCAAGACCGACCTCGACCGCCGCGAGGAGCATCGTCTGGGCGGCGATCCCGATGTCGTTCCCGGCGTTCGGGTTGAGTTCCTTGTCGACGAGGATCACGACGTACGCAGTTGGCCGCTCGTGCGGCTGCGGCCCGTCCCAGTCCTTGAGCGAGCCGGCCCAGGCGAGCGTCGCGTAGATCGCCGCGTTGGTCCGCGGCCTGCACGAGACGATGTACTTCAGTGGCTGCCGGTTCATTGCCGACGGGGTGATACGCGCAAGCCCGACGAGGTCGCGCATCGTCTGCGGCGAGATGGCGTGACTCCCGTCGAATCTGCGATAGCTGCGATTCTTCCGTACCAGATCTGCGAGATCCATGGTCCCTCCTACTCAGTATCCCAGGGCTTTGTCCACGACGTTTCGAAGCGGTTCTCCGCGCAGGTACCGGTCGAGGTTGTCCTGAAATATCGCGAACACCCGCTCGTTATACTTCGGCGTGAGCCCGGAATAGTGTGCCGTGATCAGCACCTGTTCCATCTCCCACAACGGTGACTCCCGCGGCAGCGGCTCGGTCTCGAAGACGTCGAGCCCGGCCGCGCGCACCTTCCCGCTGCGCAACGCATCGACAAGTGCCGCCTCGTCGATCGTGGCGCCTCTGCCTATGTTGACCACGATCGCCCCGTCTTTCAAGAGGTCAAACTCCTCCCGTCCGAGGAAGTGGTGCGTCTCCGAGGTCAGCGGGAGCGTGCTGGCAACGATGTCGGTGTGCGGGAGTTCGTCGTGCAGTTCGTCCATGCCGACCATCTTCCCAACTCCTGCCGCCGGGATCTGCGGATTACGCCGCAGGCCGACCACTTCCATGTCGTTCGCCGCGCACAGGCGCGCAAACCGTTCGCCGATCGCGCCAAGCCCGAGCACGAGCACGCGCTTACCGGCGATCTCATAAATGTCTTCGTCGTCGATCCTGGTCCAGACACCGTTCGCCTGTCCGCGTACCGCCTTCGGGAAGGCGCGCGCGAGCGCGAGCAGAAAGCCGAACATGTGCTCGCTGATTGGTATGGCGTGCACTCCTGAGGCGCTCGTCAGGGTGAACGGCAGCCCGCGGACCGCCGGATAGCGATTGAGCCAGTCGGCCCCGGCGCCGGCCTGCTGGTACCACTTGAGCCGCCGGGCCGACTCGAAGAGATCGTGCGGAAAGCGGGCCAGCGAGACTTCGATCTGATCGATCCGCGCCTCGATCTGCCGGCGGTCGGTTGTAACGAGTATCTCGTGATCGGGGGCTCTCGATCGCACCCTCTCCACTGCGCCGTCAGGGTATGCCTTCAGGTCGATTCCCAGGTGAATGATGTGTTGATCGGTCATCTTTGGAACTCTCGCACATCCGCGGGTTCTGCACAACGTTCTGCACAGCAAAGGACAGTTGCGGGCTGTACAGGCTTCTGCTACGATGCCGCATGATCAAGATCACCTTTATTGGGGCAGGGAGCACGGTCTTTGCCAAGAACATCCTCGGCGACACGATGCTCACCGAATCGCTGCAGGACGCGCACATTGCGCTCTACGACATAGACGCCGACCGCCTCGACGAGTCACGCATGATGGTGGAGAACTTGAACACCTCGATCAACGAGGGACGCGCGACGGTTACTGCGCACCTGGGGCTCGAGAACCGGAAGACCGCGCTCAAGGAGGCGAGCTTCGTGGTCAACGCGATCCAGGTGGGCGGCTACCGGCCGAGCACGGTGATCGACTTTGAGATTCCAAAGAAGTACGGGCTGCGCCAGACGATCGCGGACACGCTCGGGATTGGCGGGATCTTCCGCGGGCTGCGGACCATTCCCGTGATGGTCGACTTCGCCCGCGAGATGGAAGAGGTCTGCCCGCAGGCGCTGCTTCTGAACTACACGAACCCCATGGCGATCGTGACCGGCGCGGTACTGCGGGCGACGGAGATCGCGACGGTGGGCCTGTGCCACAGCGTCCAGGCGTGCGTGCCGGGGCTGCTGCGCTCGCTCGACATGGAGGAGCTCGTCGAGCGCGCGCAGTGGCGGATTGCCGGCATCAACCACATGGGATGGCTCCTCGAGCTCACGGCGGACGGCCGGGACATCTATCCGGAAGTGCGGAAGCGCGCGTTCGCGAAGAACGACGCGGCGGTCGACGCCGGTGAGACCCACTGGGACATGGTGCGCTACGAGATCATGCGGCACTTCGGCTACTACGTGACCGAGAGCTCCGAGCACAGCGCGGAGTACTCGCCGTACTGGATCAAGGCGGGATACCCGCAGCTGATCGAACGGTACAATATCCCGCTCGACGAGTACCCGCGGCGGTGCGAGCGTCAGATCGAGAACTGGGCGAAGCGCAAGGGTGAGATCGTCAACAACGCGTCGCTCCGCCACGACCGGACGCACGAGTACGGCTCCCATATCATGGATGCAGTCGTGACCGACGTGCCGACGCGCATTCACGGCAACGTCCTGAACAAGGGGTCGGTCCCCAATCTGCCCGACGACGCAGTCGTCGAGGTCGCCTGTCTCGTCGACCGGAACAAGGTGCAGCCCACGCTCTTCGGGCCGCTCCCCGCCCAGTGCGCCGCGCTCAACATGACGAACATCAATGTGCAATTGCTGACGATCGAGGCCGCGCTCACCGGGAGCCGCGAGCGGGTCTACCAGGCCGCCTACCTCGATCCGCATACGGCCGCGGAGCTACCGCTTTCGGAGATCCGCGCGTTGTGCGATGATCTCATTGAGGCGCACGGCGAGATGCTGCCGCCGCTGAAGTAGTTGCCGTACGAGAAGAGGAGCCACGAATGGGGAAGCCGATTGCACTGGAGCTGTACACCGTACGGCAGTCGCTGCAGAACGAAGCCGATTTTCGGGATGCAATGGTCAAGACGAAGGCGGCAGGCTACGGCGCGGTTGAGCTCGCCGGGGTCAGCCCGGATATCCCGGCCGCCGCGATCAAAGCGGCCCTCGACGACGTCGGTCTCGAATGCATGGCCACGCAGGCGGGCCTCGACTCGCTCACCGACAACCTCGCCCAGACCGTCGCCGACCTCAGGACCCTCGAGTGCACCCACACCGCGCTCGCCGCGGGCCCCGGGAATATGCGATCCGCCGAAGGGTACGCACAGCTCGCGCGGATCCTGACCGAGGCCGGCCGCAAGCTCGCCGATGAGGGCATCACGCTCGCCTACCACAACCACGCCTTTGAGTTCGAGCGTTACGGCGCTCGCACCGGCTTCGATATTCTCTACGAGGAGTCGGACCCGCGCTACCTCGAGGCGAAGATCGACACCGCCTGGGTGCAGAAGGCCGGCGCGGACGTCATCTCGTGGATTCGCAAGCTCGCAGACCGGATGTCGGTCATCCACTTCAAGGACTACACGATCGTCGACAACGAGATCGTGCTTGCCGAGGTGGGCGAGGGGAATCTGAACTGGGACGGGATCATCGAGGCATGCAAGACCGCCGGGGTGAAGTGGTACGTAGTGGAGCAGGACACCTGCCGCCGCGACCCGTTCGAGTCCATCAAGATCAGCTACGACAATCTGCAGGCGATGCTGTAGCGGGGCGCCGCGGGGAGGAAGGCATGAGTCCACGTGATCGTATTCGACGGGTGCTCGCCGGTGAGCCGCCGGACCGGCCTCCGGTCGACCTCTGGCATACTGCTGAGGTCGGCGCGGCGCTGCGCGCGCACACGAAGACCGGCAGCGACCTCGAGATGTACCGTGTGCTCGGCCTCGACAAGATCTACTGGTCCTTCGTCGACTATCGCCGGCCGGACGGCGGTCGCTCCGACTCGCAGGTGGGGGCCTCCTCCGCGGCGAGCGCCGGCGGGGCTGATTCACCGGCGCGCACGACGTGGGGGGTCCCGCTTCGCGGGATCGAGGCCGGGGCTGCCCACTACGACGAGTTCAGCGAGGCGCCCATGCGCGACTACGAGGACCCTGCCTCGGTGGACGACTACCCCTACTGGCCGGATCCGGACTCGTTCGCCTACGACGAAGCGCTCGAGAGCGCTCAGGCTGCCTCTCGCGACTTCGCCGTGATGGGGCCGTGGGTCTCCTTCTTCGAGATCTACTGCCAGTTGCGGGGGCTCGAGCAGTCGCTCATGGATCTCGTGCTCGAACCGGCGCTCGTCGAGGCGATTCTTGACCGGGTGGAGGCGATCCAGACCGAGGTCATGAAGCGGCACCTCGAGCGCGCCGCCGCCTACCTCGATCTGGTCTTCGTGAGCGACGACATGGGAACCCAGAACGGCCTTCTCATGTCGCCCAAGGTCTGGGAGCAGCATTTCCGCGCGCGAATGCGCCGGTGGTGCGATCTCATCCACTCGTACGGCCTGCAGGTCTTCTATCATACCGACGGCGCAGCCGAGCCCCTGATTCGCCCGCTCATCGAGTGCGGGATCGACGTGCTCAACCCTATCCAGCACGTCTGCCCGGGGATGGATCCCGCGCACCTCGCGCGGGAGTACGGCCGGGACGTCGTGTTCCACGGAGGCGTGGATAACCAGCGGGTGCTGCCCTTCGGGACACCGGAGGAGGTGCGCGCCGAGGTGCGCATGCTCGCCGAAACCCTTGGTCGCGACACGAGAGGGTTCATCTGCTGCTCGTGCCATAACGTGCAGGCAGGCACGCCGGTCGAGAACATCATCGCGATGATCGAGGCGGCGAAGGAGGGACAATGAAATACCGAACACTGGGAAGAACGGGATGGGACATCAGCGCGGTCTCGATGGGCTGCTGGGGAATCGGGGGGCAGTGGGGGCCCGTGGAGGAGAAACAGGCGATCGACACGATCCGCGCCGCCCTGGACGCCGGGGTGAACCTGTTCGACACGGCCGACGCGTACGGAATGGGGCAGAGCGAGTTCTACACGGGCAAGGCGCTCGAGTCCGTGAGGTCTGAGGTCTACATCGCGACGAAGGTGGGAAACTGGGCGAGACGCTACAACGATGCGCCGCAGCTCAACTCCATCTACAGCATCATCAACTGCTGCCACGCGAGCCTCTACCGGCTTGGTACCGACTACATCGACCTCTACCAGTGTCACGTCGGGAAGCCGGAACACCCGGAGATCTTCGTCGAGGCATTCGAGCTCCTGAAGAAGGAGGGGAAGATCCGCGAGTACGCGATCTCGACGAACGATCTCGACTCTCTGAAGGCGCTCGATGCCGAAGGCGGGTGCGCCTCCTGCCAGATCAACTACTCGATCCTGAGCAGGAGCGCTGAGCGTGACATCCTTCCCTGGTGCCGCGAGCACAACACAGGTGTGCTGCTGCGCGGGCCGATCGCCCAGGGCCTCCTCGCGGACAAGTTCACGCCGGAGACCCGATTCGACGACGTCGTGCGGCAGAAGTGGAATCCCGACGGCAACCAGCGAGAGGACTTCCTCGAGAAGCTCGAGAAGGTCGCGGCGCTGCGGAAGCTGGTGCCGGAAGGCTCGACCATGCTCGATCTCGCGCTGCAGTTCGTGCTCGCGAATCCGGCGGTCACCTGCCCGATCCCCGGGATGAAGACACCGGAGCAGGCGCGCGCGAACGCGGCGGCAGCCGACGGCGAGCTCGACGAGGCCACCCTGAAGGCCATAGACGAGATCTGCGCGCCCGGCAGTTGACCGCCGTTCGTGATGGGTCTATCGTCATGGCCCATGACGAGCAAGAAGAGCATGCCGCAGACCGGGATCGTGCTCCACCCCGGCAAGGATAACGTTGGT
>SKQU01000259.1 GCA_007118855.1 Spirochaetaceae bacterium | reverse complement strand
AGTTGCTCAGCGACATCCCGAATCTCTGGCCGGTGCAGAACGCTCTCGGACACGTCACGATGGAGTTCGGTCCCAATATCAACCCGATCAAGGGTACCTGGCACATGCACAAGGGAATCCAGATCTCCTATTACCCGGGCACTCCGGTCATCGCGGCGGCGAACGGAGTCGTCACCGGCGCGGGCTTCGACGGGGCCGGCGGGTACGGCGGGTTCGTCGAGCTGAATCACAATTACGGGTTTCGCACACGCTATGCGCATCTGGCCGACGTCGTCGTCAGGGAAGGAGACCAGGTCGTTCAGGGGCAGCGAATCGGCACGATGGGTACGACCGGCCTGTCGACCGGCACGCACGTCGACTTCCAGATCTGGATCGGCACAGAGAACATAGATCCCATCTACTTTCTCAGATTGTCCCGTCCGGATTTCGATCGACGAGTACGAGGCAGGTTGTAGGATGGGTTCACGCCGCGTTACTGAAGAGAATCTGATCAACTCCATCGTCGGACCGGGAACGTTCTTCCGCGGGCACATCGAGCTGGATGGATTACTGCGCGTCGACGGTGATTTCTCCGGTTCGTTGAAGTCGACCGGGCGCGTGATAATCGGGCGGGCCGGGCGCGCCGACTGCGCGATAGAAGCGGGCACCGTGGTCATCGGGGGGGTCTTTCGGGGTGAGGTCTTTGCGGCAGAGAAGGTGGTGCTGCTCTCGTCTGCGGTCGTGATCGGCACGATTCGCTCGCCGCGTCTGGTTGCCGAAGACGGCGTGCTTCTCACCGGGTTGTTCGAGATCACCGGATCGGTTGAGCGACTCGGCCGACCGGACTCACGCGCACGGAAGAAAGACCTGCTTCTCGAGAGCGTGCGGACGCGCGAGGCGGCCGGTGCCTCCTCCGGCGCTTCGGCGCATGACGGTGGGGCACAGCACGATGCGGCTGCCGAGTCGTCGGCCGACCTTGCGACCGTACGGGGAGGCGACGGCGAGTGGAACGGGTAAGCGGAGACGGCTTCTTCAGTTATCGCCGGCAGGTAGACCGGAAGGCGACCCGGCGGTCCGGACGCAGTGCCGCGAACCGGTTTCACTCCGAGCTCGAGGGCGCGGCCTGGACCGAGGCGTCTACGGTCGCTGAGGGTGCACCCGACGAGGCGACCGAGGAGCTTCTTGACGCGGTGTTCGAGGCCGGTGACCGGCTCAAACGTCATGCAGACAGCGCGACGCTCGCCGCGTACCGTGAAGCGGTCCGGGCTTTTCTCACGGCGGTGGTGGATCGGGGGATGGACGTGGAGGAGCGGACCTCCGGAGCAGACGTTCTGCGAAGGAAGCGGTACGCGCTGGTCCGCGTGATAGACGCGAAGCTCGAGCAGCTCGCTGCCGGGATGATCGCATCGCAGAAGGATCAGCTTGATCTGCTCGCGAGAGTCGACGAGATCAACGGCATGCTCGTTGATCTCCATCATTGAGAGGGGGGCCATGGTGCAGGCACCATGCATTCACAAGTTCGAGATCGTCGGGGGCGAGGATGTCGTCGTCCTGGTTCGGGTTCTGCAGACCCAGGAGACGCTTCTGTGCCGGGTAGGCACGGGCGTATCATTGACATGCGCCGATCATGTGGTGGTACCCACCCGTTACGGCGGGGACCTTGCGCGAGTCGTCGGGCCGGTTTCCAAGGAGAATCGTGGTCGCTACGGCGAACTGGTCGCGCTCCAGCGCGTTGCCGCTCCCGAGGATCTCGAGCGCTACCGGGCGAATCAGGAGCGGGCGTCCGAGGCGATGGTGATCTGCCGCGAGCGGATCGATCGCCACGGGCTGCCGATGGTCCTCGTCGGCGCGCACTACGTGCTCGACGAGTCGCGCCTGGTGTTCTTCTTCACCGCCGAGTCGCGCGTCGATTTCCGCGATCTCGTCAGGGACCTGGTCGCCGAGTTCCACCTGCGAATCGAGCTGCGTCAGATTGGAGTCAGGGACGAGTCGCGGATGGTGGGCGGGCTCGGTGTGTGCGGCCGCGTGCTGTGCTGTAACGGCATCAGCGACCGGCTGCGGGCGGTCTCGATCAAGATGGCCAAGGTGCAGGGGCTCTCGCTGAATTCGATGAAGATCTCGGGACCCTGCGGTCGGCTGCTCTGCTGCCTCGAATACGAGTATGACTTCTACCGGGAGGAGAAGCGCGGCCTGCCGAATGTGGGAGCCCGTGTGCGGCATGACGATGTCTCGTTCAGGATCACCGAGGTCAACGTGCTGACCGGGCAGATCCGGCTGGAAGGAGACGGGCGCAGCTTGACCGTGGCGGTTGAGGACGTCTGCCAGGATGCCAGGACTCAGCGGTGGGTGATACGGGAGACGCCTCTTGCCGAGGCCGACCCGGCGTCCGATCAGGAGGTTCGGTGAGGAGGGGGATCTCCGCCGTCGGCCGCCCCGCCTACGTCTGCGGCGACTCCTGATACTGCAGGCGGTAGAGATTGTAGTAGATGCCGCCGGCCGCGATCAGCTGGTCATGGGCGCCTTCCTCGACGAGCCTGCCTTCGGCGAGAACCAGTATCCGGTCAGCGTTCTTGATCGTTGAGAGGCGGTGGGCGATGACCACAGCCGTGCGGTTCTCCATGACCGTCTGTACGGCGTGCTGAATCAGCTGTTCGGTCTCGGTGTCTATGTTGGCCGTTGCCTCGTCCATGATGATGATCCGCGGATCGTGCGCCAGTATGCGCGCGAACGAGAGGAGCTGGCGCTCGCCGGTCGAGATGTTCGTGGCTCCCTCGGTGAGCGGGGTGTCGTACTTCCGCGGCAGGCGTTCGATGAATGCGTCGGCCTGGACCATCCGGGCGATGCGCTTGACGCGTTCGTCGCTCAGGTCGAGCCCGAGCGTGATATTGTTGCGTATGGTGTCGCTGAACAGGAAGACGTCCTGCTGAACCGGCTGGACAATCGTGCGCAGCCGCTGCAGCGGGTACTGCCTTATGTCGACGCCGTCGAGCCGGATGCTGCCCTCGTCGATGTCCCAGAGTCGGGTGAGCAGGTTCGCGATCGTGGTCTTGCCGGCTCCCGTGTAGCCGACGACGGCGATCGTCTCGCCGGGCTCGATCGAGAACGAGAGGTCGCGGATCACCGGTTCGCCCTCCTTGTACGCGAACCAGACCCGTTCGAAGTCGATCTGTCCAGAGATCAGGCGGTCGACGCTGCCCTCATCAGGGATGCGATCGGTGTCGTCGAGCATCGCAAACACCCGCTCACTGCCGGCCATCGCGCTTTGCACGATCGTGAATTGCTCCGAGATCGCCATGACGGGTCGGTAGAAGCGACGGATGAGATTGATGAATGCGATGAGCACGCCGAGTGACACGAGTCCTCTGAGCAGGAAGTGCGCTCCGAAGTAGACGATCACCGCGATCGAGGTGGAACTCAGCAGGTCGATGAGCGGCCGAAAGACCGCGAACACGTACATCTCTCCGAGATTGGCCCGCATCAGCTCGTCGTTCTTCCCGTTGAACTCCCGGCGCGCCCGTGCTTCGCGAGCGAAGAGCTGGACGACCGCCATGCCGGACAGGTGTTCGCTGAGGTAGGCGTTGATCCGGGACACGTACAGGCGGACCCGCCGGAAGGCCTCCCGTGCGCGACCCCGGAAGAAGAGCGTGAGCAGCAGCACGGGGGGCAGGGTGGCGAGCGTCACCAGGCCCAGGCGCCAGTTGAGAAGCATGATCGCGGCGATCGACCCGACCATCTTCGCGACATTGCTGATCAGGTTGATGATTACCTCGGTGAAGAGCCGGTTCACGGTCTCGGCATCGTTGGTCACCCGCGTGACGAGCCTGCCGATCGGGTGCTGCGACAGGTGGCCGAGACGTTGGTGCAATGTATGGTCGAACAACTCGAGCCTGAGATCCTTCATTACGCCCTGCCCCGCGAGCGCCATGAGGTAGAGCTGGCTGAAGGTGAAGCCGAGAACGCTTACCAGCAGCACAAGGAAGAGTCGCGTGGTCCTGCGCAGCCCCTCGATGTCGGCATCCCTGACGACGCGGCGGACATCCGCAGGAAGCTGGTTGAGCGCTTCGGCACGGATCGACGCCCAGGGCTCGCCGTCGTGCGTTCCCAGATCAACCGCGAGCTCTTCGAACCGCCCGTCGAACGCTCGAATGGTCGCGTCGTCGTAGCGGAACACGTAGTAGCCCACCTCTTCGAGAATTCCCTCTTCGACGAGCCGTCGCCGCATGACGCCGCTCAGGGCCACGAGCTCGTCGTCCTGGACATACACGGCCTCGCTGAGGGCGACCGCCTCAGCGACATCGACCTCCCTCAACTCGTCAAGGTCTGCGAACTCACGGGGAATGCGCGTGTAGCGGGCGACGAGGTGCCTGTCCACCGCCCTCTGGATCACGACCGGCAGGAGCAGGTCCGCCGACGTGGCTATTGCGAGTGAGACGAGCGCGCCGATGACGAGGACCCGATACGGTCGGGTATACCCGAGCAATCGGCGCATGATGGCAGGATCGTAGCCGGATATGATCTTCTCTTCTTCCATCAGTCCTTCTCGTGCGGTGCCCGTGATTGTGCGAGTTGCTGCAGCATCGCGATCTCGCGGTAGAAGCCCTCTTCCCGCACGAGCTGCTCATGCGGGCCATACTGGATCAGCCTGCCCTGATCGAGTACGGCGATACGATCCGCCGTCGCGAGGGTGCTCACGCGATGGCTGACGATGATGCTCGTGCGACCTCTACGCTCGGTCAGAAGCTGCCTGAGGATGAGCTCCTCCGTCTCGGTGTCGACCGCCGACAGGGCATCGTCGAAGACGAGGATCGCCGGGTCTTTCGCCAGCGCCCGACTGATCGCGACTCGCTGCTTCTGCCCGCCGCTCAGGGTGACTCCGCGCTCGCCGACCTGCGTGTCCCACCCGTTGGGCAGGATCCTGATGTCCCGCGAAATGGTCGAGACATCCGCAACGTGGCGGACGAACTGCTCATCCGGCTCATCGAGCGCGAAGCCGATGTTCGCCCGGATGGTGTCCGAGAAGAGGAAGGTGTCCTGCGGCACCACCCCGAAGGCCGACCGCAGCGTTTTCAGATCGTAGTCGAGTACGTCAACCCCGCCGATGAACACTGTTCCCCGCGGGGGATTCTGCATGCGCAGCAACAGGCGAAGCAG
The DNA here is from genome assembly GCA_007118855.1 of Spirochaetaceae bacterium. Lineage (GTDB taxonomy): Bacteria > Spirochaetota > Spirochaetia > DSM-27196 > SLST01 > SLST01. The sequence goes on along the minus strand of SKQU01000259.1, from coordinate 53,602 downwards.
CGTCGATTTGCCTGCCCCGGTTCGTCCGAGGATTCCGAGAATCGATCCCTCCGGCACGTCGAACGAGACGCCGCGCAGGGCAAGCTCCTCGCCGCCGTCGTAGAGGTATGAGAGCCCCCGTATTGAAATCGCAGAAGACGGCATCGTCGCCACCGGGCGTTCCGGCGATCTGATCTCCGGCTCTTCGTTGAGTATCGCATTCACGCGTGCGAGCGAGGCTGCGCCGCGTTGGAACAGGTTGACGGTGAACCCCGCCCCGAGCATCGGCCAGATCAGCATCTCGAGGTAACTCAGCGTTGCGACGAACTCGCCTGCAGACAGGCCTCCCGTGATGACCGCCTCACCCCCGAACCGGAGCAGGATGAGCGTCATCAAGCCGGCGAGGAAGGTGACGACCGGGAAGAAGAGCCCCCAGACGCGGATGAGTCGCATGTTACGCGCCTGGTACTCCTCGTTGGCCCCCCGGAACCGGCTGAGGAAGTAGCCTTCCTTCACGAAACTCTTGACGATGCGCACGCCCGAGAAGATCTCCTGCGTCTGATGGCTGAGATCCGAAAAGCCCTCCTGTACGCGTCGGAACATCGTGCGGACGACCTTCCCGAGGAAGAGCGTCATCATCGTGATCAAGGGAAGCGGGATGATCGCGACCGCAGCGATCCCGGGCTGCTGTGCGAAGAGGATGATCAGAATGGCGACGGTCATGAACAGCCCGTCGAAGAGCGCGACGATCGCCATGCTTGCCGCCATGCGGATCGCGTTCATGTCGTTGGTGGAACGCGCCATGAGATCACCGATCTGGCTGCGGCTGAAGAAGCTCGGCTGCAACTCGGTGAACTTGTCGAAGAGCCGTGCCCGAAGTTCGCGCTCGATCTTCATGGCCGATCCGTTTATGAAGGAGCGCCACCCGAATCTGCCTGCCGCGATGGCGACCGATACGCCGAGCAGCCCGGCCATCAGGGCGGCGATCCGGCCGAGCTCGAACCGCCCGGAGGTGATCAGGTCGACCGCCACACGCAGGAACTGGGGAATCAGGATCTGACTCCCGCTCGTGAGCGCGAGGCACAGGACACCAAAGAAGTAGGACCAGCCGTATCTTCGGATGTAGGGGAAGAGGGTTCGTAGCTCCTTCATGCATCGACCTGTCGCATCACGTCGGTGCCCGCCAGCGTTCCACCTGCGCGCGCACCGCGGCTTCCGCCTGCCCGATCGCGGTCAGGACGCTTTGCTTCGTGCCGTCATGGTGGAAGACGCCGACGAGATGGGCGCGATACCGTATTGACGAGAGGCCCCGGGTGATGTCGGCGAACGAGGCGATCCTATACCCGCCATCGACGGCGACCGCGGTGATCGGCACGGTTGCCTGGCCCAGGATGGTCCGGATTCCTCCGGCGCGGAACTCGTACACCTCCCCGGTGCGCGAGCGTGTGCCTTCCGGAAAAACGACCGGTGACACGCCGTCGCGCGTTTCGCGCCCGAGTCGGCGAAGCTCCTGCGAACCCCTTCGATAGTCACCCATTCGGTTGATGAGCGCGTGCCGCTGGATCCTGAGCACCTCAGACACGGCGGGAAAGCCGCGGGCCAGTTCCTTCTTGGCGACGAATCGTAATCGGTGGGCGCGCAGCGCATCGAAGAGCACCACGATGTCTGCGACGCTCTGATGGTTCGCGCAGACGAGGGTGGGGGACGGCACGTCCGTGACCAGGCGCCGGTCAAGCTCCACCGTCAGGCCGCCGTAGTGTCTGGCCAGCGAAAGGAGCGCGTGTGCCATCTTCCATACGACCCGATCGAGGTGGCGGCGCGCGATGGGCCTGCTGAGCGCCTGCATCGCCTTCAGGCTCACGTCCCACCAGAGGAGCAGCGCTGTAACGGCTGCGAGCATGATCACGGTGCCCATACGGCTACTGTAGCCTGTAGGTCCGACCGATGGGAAGCGGGAAAACGAGAGCCGTCAGGGTTGACAGTGCGGGGGAAACCTGATAACTTTCGGTGCTGTCATTAGTTACTAGGTATCAGTTCCCAGGATGGAGGCATAACCCATTGGCAGAACAAGGCTCTGCAGCCAAACGGCACAGGCAAAGTGAGCGAAGGCGAATCCGCAACCGTGCGGTGCGCAGCCAGGTTCGCTCGAGCATTCGCAGGTTTCTCGTTGCAGTCGAGGCGAAGAACAAGGAGACGGCGAGCTCTCAGCTCCAGAAGGTCACCACCCTGCTCGACACCGCAGCCGGCAAGGGCGTATACCACCGGAATACCGCAGCCCGCACCAAGTCGCGGCTGAGCCGCAAGTTGAACGCGATGTCGTGAGGGCTACGCGCCGCCATCAGAGGAGGATGCTGTGGCCGCAAACAAGCTCACCAAGGCCGAGATCGTCGAATGCATCTCCGAAGACACCAAGGTCAGCAAGAAGGATATCCATGCGATCATCGATTTCTTCTTCGACGAGGTGAAGGCGGCGTTGACCTCTGACAGGACGGTCGAGTTCCGCGGCTTTGGAACCTTCGAGGTGCGGACACGGAAGGGACGCGAACGGGCGCGGAATCCCAAGACCGGGGAGACGGTGCGCGTGCCGGATCATGGCGTGGTAGTGTTTCGCCCGGGGAAGGAGCTCAAGGAGGCGGCCTGGCCCCTGCGCAGCTAGTCCGTCCGGAGACGTTTGTGAATCAGTCGAAACGAACAATCTCTCTCGATGAGCGTTTCATGACCAGGCTCGCAGTCAACGTGGGACTCGTTGTGCTCGGAGCGCTGATATTCTCGCTCTCGTTCCCCAGTTTCCTCTCGACCTGGGGCTGGTTTCCCCTCGCCTACATCGCCCTGGTCCCCGTATTCGTGCTCGTGCACCGGGCCAACTGGGCGGAGATCTTCTTCTACGGCTTCCTCTACGGTCTTGCGACTTATGCGCTTCACAACTACTGGCTGACGGGCTTTCACCCGCTCGCGCTGATCGCCGTCCCGCTGATCTACGCAACCTACTTTCTTATCGTCTTTCCGCTGCTCAAGCTCGCCGACACCGTGATGCCGCGCTACGGGTATCTGCTGCAGATTGTCATCTGGCTCGCCTACGAGTACCTCAGGACGCAGGGCTTCCTCGGCTACTCGTACGGCATCATCGGGTACACCCAGTATCTCTTCCTGCCGCTGGTCGGGCTTGCAAGTCTGACCGGCGTATGGGGAGTCAGCCTACTGGTAGCCTTTCCGGGCGTCTACATCGGAAATGCGCTCAAAGAGGGCTTCGACGGGTTTCGCGACTTCGTGTCGCGGAACCGGGTCGCGCCGGTGGCCTGGGCCCTCTGTTTTCTCGCCGCGATCGGGTACGGTCTGGCAACACGCGTGGACTACTCGGATGCGCGGACGTGGCGTGTTGCCCTGATACAACAGAACTCGGATCCGTGGGTGGGCGGGCAGGCGGCTTACCAGCGGTCGCTCGACATCTCGACCCGGCTGAGCCGCGAGGCGCTGGCTGAAGACCCGGACGTCGAGGTCGTCGTATGGTCGGAGACCTCGGTCGTGCCCCCGATCGACTTCCACTTCCGGCATCGGACGAGTCGCGACTCCTACGAGCTCGTCGAGCAGCTTCTTCGGTTTCTCGACACCCAGGAGGTTCCCTACATCATCGGCAATTCGAGCGCCCGTCTGTTGCGGAACGAGCGCGGTGAGCTCGAGCGCGTCGATTATAACGCCGTCATTGTCCACGAAGACGGCGAGTTCAGCGATCCGTACCGCAAGACCCACCTCGTGCCGTTTACCGAGCATTTCCCCTATCGTCGCCAGCTTCCCTGGCTGCACGATCTGCTGATCGAGCATGGCACCAATCACTGGGGTACGGGGCAGGAGTACACGGTCTTCGAGCTCGACGGTGTCAGGTTCTCCACACCCATCTGTTTCGAGGATACCTTTGGGTACATCTCCCGGGAGTTCGTCCGCAACGGCGCTGAGGTGATCGTGAATCTGACCAATGATCTGTGGTCAAAGAGCGTCGCGGCGTCGATGCAGCACATGCAGATGGCCGTGTTCCGGGCGACCGAAACGCGGCGCAGCGTGGTCCGCAGCACGAACGGCGGGATGACGACGATCATCAATCCGAACGGCCGCATAACCGCCATCTATCCGCCCTTCGTCGAGGGGTACCTCATAGGCGATGTGCCTGTCTCGGCTGAAGAGTGGACCCTCTATCTCGAATGGGGCGACTGGTTTGCGTGGGTCATGGTAGCCGTTGCGGTTTCGGGCCTGGTCGGGGCGACTGCCGTCGCGATTCTCCGCCGAAAACGCTCTCAGGGCTTTGACAGCGAGCGGTCTGACTGACAGAATGTCGGGAGACCAAAGACGAGGCGAGAGATGTCGAAGATCCTGATCGTAGACGATGAGCAGATCAACCTTGATTTCTTCGAGGTCATGCTCACCAAGTTGGGTTTTGAAGTTGCCAGAGCGTCCGACGGCGAGGAAGCGCTCTTTGCGGTGCGGGAGCATGATCCGGACCTGATTGTCCTGGACAACATCATGCCGAAGCTCTCCGGCTGGGATGTAACCAGGATCCTCAAGCAGGATGAGCAGTATGCCGAATACGCGGGGATCCCGATTATCATGTTCTCCGCCATGGATGACGTGAAGGACAAGATAGAAGGGTTCGAGCTCGGTGTGGAAGACTATATCACCAAGCCGTTCAACTTCTCGGAGGTGCTTGCCAGAATCAAGGCGGTGTTGCGCAACCATGAGTTGAGCCAGCAGGTCGTCAAGCGCGAACGACGGATTGCCCTGATCGAGTCGCTGAACAACAGTCTTGTGTACTTCACCCGTCATCTGAAGGAACCGATGCTGCACATCCGCGAGGCGGCCGCCTCCCTCGACTCCCGTGATTCCGATTCCGTGGAGAGCTTCGTGAAGCTCGCTCAGCAGGAGGTGACCCAGACGCTCGCGACGCTCGAGGGCCTTGAGCACGAGATCCGCGACCTGAAACGGCGGGGAGACGAAATCCGCGAGGGTGAGGTAACGCTCGACGACCTGGAGGAGAAGTACGAGCAGCACCTGCGGAATCTGAAGGCGAATGCCGATGCGATCGGCGGGGGGAATGCATAGATGGCGCGCGCGTCACGACGACCCGAGGCGAGCGAGACGCCGCGGATCCTGACACGGCTCGGGACGGATACCGCGCTGCGCGGTACGCTGCGATTCCGTGAGAGTGTGGAGATCTCCGGCAAGTTCGAGGGGAAGATCATCGCCGAGGGCTACCTGTATATCCGTGACGGTGCTGAGATTCGGGCCGACATCAAGGCCCGCGATATCATCGTCGCCGGAACGGTACACGGCAATATCGAGGCGACGCATCGGCTGGAGATCCTTGAGACCGGCCGGATCTACGGCAACGTGCGAACCGCCAGGTTCCGGGTCGCCGACGGCGTGGTGTTCGAGGGCAAGTGTGAGATGATCCGCGATGCGGATCAGCTTGACGTTTTCGCCGCCCCGATCGACCAGGTGCGCGAGTCTGTCCAGAGAGCGTGATCGCCGCGGAACGGTGGTCGATGACTCTTCGGTAGCGCCGACAAAGGTGCGCGGTGAGGCCCTGGCCGAGCTTGTCGTCCGGGATGCCCGGGACAGGGGGTGCCGCATCGCGCTCGCCGAGAGCTGCACCGGCGGCCTGCTCGGCGCGAGGATCACGGATATTCCGGGAAGCTCGGCGGTGTTCTGGGGATCGGTCGTCTCGTACTCGAACGAGGCAAAAGTTTCGATGCTTGGGGTCCTGCGCGAGACGTTGGAGGCGCACGGCGCGGTCAGCGAGCCCGTCGCAGTCGAGATGGCGGAGGGCGTACGCCGTCGCAGCGGTGCCGAGGTGGGGCTGTCGGTGTCCGGCATTGCCGGACCGGACGGAGGCACCGAGGAAAAGCCCGTCGGCACGGTCTGGATCTGCTGCGTGACCGGTTGGACGGCGCCGGTGTGTCGGAGCTTCCGGTTCTCCGGGAACCGGCGGAGCGTGCGGATGATGGCGGTTCAGGAGAGCCTCCGGCTCATTGGGCACGTACTCGCGGCACGGGCCTTGTCCGGTCCGGGTTGACAGCCTGAGGTGCGCTGACTATATTTCTGGTATCTGCCTCAGGTTTCCGTATTACCAGTCACCATGAAAGCGAGGACTGCAATCGCTTTCGGGCGCTTCAATTCGGATCTCAATCGCCGGTGCAGGCGACGAGGAGACCACCCCGATGACCTTACGATGGAGTATTCAGTGACACCCTCAGACGACCACCCTTCGCTTGGACTGGATTCCGACGAAAACGTGTCGAACGAAGAGACCGGCGGGAGCGACACGAGCAAGAACGGCGATTCCGAGAAGCCCTCGAAGGGCACCGGCCGGAAGATCGTCGCCCGGAAGAAGAACGTCCGCGTGCAGCTGCTCAAGGATCAGGATTCCGACGATCGTTCGGACGGCGATTCATCCGCCGGAGCACCCGATTCGGTCGAGGAGCACTCGTCCGAACCCGGCGCGGACGCGACTCCTGATGAGAACGACGCGGCCCGCGCAGATGAGAGCAGTTCGGAGGAGCGTTCGCGCGGGGCTTCCGGCGGAAAGCGCAGACGCTCGAACCGGGGAAACCGGCGTGACGATTCGCCGACGAATGAGCCGGTTTCCCGGCCTCAGAACGACTACGTCGGTCGTGATCACGGCAAGAACGGCAGCGACAAGTCGCTGAGCATCAATGAGCTCACCCGCATGAACATGCGTGACCTGCGGGGGATCGCGACACGGTTGGGTATCAGCCAGGAGAACCTGCTTGCGCTCAAGAAGCAGGAAGTGATCTTCGCGATTCTCAAGGCGCACACCGAGCGCAACGGTACCATCTACGCGTACGGTTCGCTCGAAATTCTGCCCGACGGTTACGGCTTCCTGAGAAGCCCGCAGAACTCCTATCTTTCCGGGCCTGACGACATCTACATCTCTCCGAGCCAGATACGCCTGTTCGGGCTGAAGACCGGTGACACGGTATACGGTCAGATCCGTCCTCCCAAGGAGGGCGAGCGGTTCTTCGCGATGCTCAGGGTCGAAACGGTCAACTTTGACAGCCCGTCGGTCGCCCAGAGCAGAATCCCCTTCGAGAACCTGACTCCGCTCTACCCCGATGAACGGCTCAACATGGAAACCCGAGCCGGTGATCCGGCAACCCGGATGATCAACCTCTTCTGCCCGATCGGGAAGGGACAGCGGGGGCTGATCGTCTCGCCTCCGAGGACGGGGAAGACGATCATTCTGCAGAAGATTGCGAACGCGATCACGGAGAACCAGCCGGAAGTCTACCTCATCGTGCTCCTGATCGACGAGCGGCCGGAAGAGGTCACCGATATGGAGCGCAACGTCGACGCGGAAGTCATATCGTCGACCTTTGATGAGCAGGCGACGCGTCACGTGCAGGTCGCCGAGATGGTGCTCGAAAAGGCGCGGCGACTCGTTGAGCACAGAAAAGATGTGGTCATCCTGCTCGACTCGATCACGAGGCTCGCGCGGGCATACAACCAGACGGTTCCGACGTCCGGGAAGATCCTCTCCGGTGGTGTGGACTCGAATGCGCTGCACAAACCCAAGCGGTTCTTCGGCGCCGCCCGGAATATCGAGGACGGCGGGAGCCTCACGATCGTCGCGACCGCACTCGTGGAGACGGGCAGCCGCATGGACGAGGTGATCTTCGAGGAGTTCAAGGGGACCGGCAACATGGAGATCAACCTCGACCGTCGGCTCAGTGACCGACGACTGTTCCCGGCTATCAACATCAAGAAGTCCGGGACACGGCGTGAGGACCTCTTGTTGACCGAGGAGGAGCTTCAGAAGATGTGGATCCTCAGGAAGGTCATCAACCCGATGGATGACGTGGAGATCATCGAACTGCTGATGGACCGGATGAACAAGACGAAGACGAACGACGCCTTCCTCCGTTCGATGAATACCTCGTCGGTCGAGTAGCCTCCGCAGCGCCCGGTCGCGGAGCCGTGGAATTGACACCGCGTCGGTGCTTTGGTATCTTGCTGCCTTGCGGCGGCCAACCCCGTCAGCGCACTATTGGGAGTGAGCATGAAGAAAGAGATCCATCCGAACTACCGGGAAGTGGTGTTCAAGGATGCCGCGTCCGGGACCCTGTTTCTCACGCGTTCGACGGTGGAGACGAAAGAGACCGTGGAGTACGAGGGCAAGACCTACCCGCTCTTCCAGGTGGAAATCTCGAGCGCGTCTCACCCCTTCTACACCGGCAAACAGCAGATCGTGGACACCACCGGACGGGTCGAGCGGTTTCGCAAGAAGTACAACCTCAGATCGCAGAGCTGATCCATTTCCTCCTGACTTCAACCAAGGGTGCCGCGGGCGCCCTTTTTTTTGTGCAGGAACGTCGCGGCGAAGAGAATCGTCAGCGCTGCGGCTACCAACCGGGGAAACCAGTCGCCGAAAGTCGTATAGACGGTCTCCCGTTCGGGAGCGTAGACGGGGACGGTGGCCGACAGATGCGTCGTGACGAACATCGGGCGCGATGCGACCGTTCGTCCCCAGGGGTCGATGATCGTAGTGTAGCCGGAGTTCGTCGATCGAACCAGGCTCCGGCGAGTTTCGATCGCACGGAACCGTGAGGCCACGAAGTGCTGTGTCTGGGCCGAGTTGGTGCGTGACCAGGAATTGTTCGTGAGGTTGACGATGAGATCGGCACCCGCGAGCACGAAGGCCCGGTTCAGGTAGGCGAATGCGTCCTCGAAGCAGACGGGGGTGGCAATCTCAACCTCGGTGCCGTCCCTGGCGGTGAGCGAGAACAGCCGGGTACCGGGCCCCGGTGTCCAGATGCCGTCGATCCCCACCACGTAGTCGAAGAAGCGACGCACCGCTCGAGTGTCCCAGAACGGGATGATCTCCGCGAACGGTACCAGGTGCTGCTTCCCGTACCACTGGCGCACCGTGGTGTCGCGGTCGATCAGTATCACCGCGTTGTAAATGGCAAAGTCCTCTTCGCTGCTCTGCATGGGGCTGCCGGTCATCAGCGGAGCGGGCAGGTCGGCAATGAAGTCGAGGAAGGGACGTTCGGGAGGGTTTCTCGCGTACCAGCCGCCCTCCGACTCGTAGATGTATCGCAGGCTCGTCTCGCTCCAGACGATCAGGTCCGGCTCCTGCTCGACCGCGGCAAGAGCGTTCTCCGTCTCTCTTTGCGTGATGAGGAGCGGACGCGCGATGTCCCGTGTGTTCCACGCATCCGCGTTCTGTTGGACGAGCATCAGTTCGAGCGTCGTGCGAACGGGAATCGGTGTGTGGAGCCGAACGAGGCCGTACCCGCCGATCCCCGTCACGAGAACCGCCACCATCGCGAGGTGCGCGGCCGCGCGCGGCGTAACGTCCCGTGGCGCTGCGGCGTTGGTCTGAAGAGCGGCGTCTGCGGAGGGACACAGGATTTCTGCCGCAGCGGTGTTCGCGTAGACCGCAAGGAAACTCAGTCCCCAGACACCGGTCACGTCGACGATCTGGGTGAAGACCGCCAGCTCGCTGAACGGATACGCGGCGAGTCCCCACGGATAGGCGAGAAAGCCAATGCTCTTCAGGTACTCGTAGACGGTCCACACGAGGGCGAAGAGTACGGGTCGAACGGTCAGCGGCTCACGCGTTGCGCGCCAGAGGAATCCGGCGAGGACGTAGTTGTAGGCTACGTACCCGATCGTGGTGCCGCCGATCGTCCAGACCGAGAACTCGCCGAAGAACATCAGCCAGTAGTTACCCAGCAACGTTGACACCGCTCCGAACAGCGCGCCGAGCCGTGCAGCCGTTCTCGGGTTCTTGGTGTCGCGGATCGCGAGGTAGTAGGGTGCGAGCGCGACGAGCCCGATCAACGGGTTTCCGAAGGCAAACAGCTCGTTCGGCAGCGCGAGCGGGAAGAGTATGGCCGACAGCAATGTGAGTATCGTCGTTCGGGTCAGCACGACCTCATAGTACCAAAACCGCCTGCGATCGGCGATCTGTGGAGAAAATTGACATGCGAAGCGATTGCATGGCGGCGTTTTCAAGCTATAATGCTTGCGGCGAGGAGAACTATGAGCGATGTCGTGTCGCTGCACGAGGCGGAGTACGGTGAAAAGCCAGCGATCGTGACCTCAGCCCCCGGGGTCGTAAATTTCATAGGGGCGCACACCGAGTCGACGGATGGATATCTGCTCCTGTTCGCGATGAACAAGCGCGCCTCGGTCGCGGCATCACTGCGCGACGACGGCTCGATTCGCTTCTACGCTCCCGATCTGAACGAGCGCAGACGCACGAGCGCCTCCGCTCTGAAGTATCGTCCGGAGGATCGGTTTGCCGGGCTGACCAAGGGCGTGGTCAGTCGTCTGCAGACGCTGGGCTCGCGGGTACGCGGCGTCAATGTCACGGTGACCAGTGAAATTCCCACAGGCATCGGTCTCGCGAGCTCCCAGGCCATAGGCGTGGCGCTCGCATACGCGCTCTCGCGGCTGTACGGGACACCGATCGACGAAATCGAGGCGGCGCAGGTGGGATATCACGTGGAGCGCACCTACGAGCGTCTTCCCGTCGGCTTCGGCGACTTTCTGACCTCCGCGGTGGCCCGGGGTGGTCACTTCCTGTTCATCGACAGTCACCGACTCGACTGGACGCATGTCGAGGCGTCTCTCGACGGTGTGACGCTCTTCGGCGTCAACACGCATGCCCCCTCGGCACTGTCGGCGAAGGAAGAAGCGCTGCGCCAGATCGAGTGCGACCGGTGCCTCGAACTCCTGTCGGGATACGGGAACGGGTGCAGCTTCCAGGACTTCACCCTCGACGAGATCGCCTCGAGTATCGGGCGCGTTCCCGAGAGCGCCCGACGGTACTGTCTGCACATCGTGGCCGAGAACGAGCGCGTGCTCAGCTGCCGTTCGGCGATGGTGCGCGGCGACCTCGATCGGATAGGGAAGCTGCTGACCGAGAGCCACGAGAGCCTTCGTGACCTGTACGAAGGCACCACGCCGGAGGTAGACTGGTTGGTGAAGCACGCACTGACGGTCCGCGGGGTGTACGGCGCGCGTCTGGCCGGGGGCTCCTCGGGGACCTGCGCATTGGTGTTCGGCCGAGCCGACACCAATGACGGGCTGGCGGATCTGCTGCATCAGTACGAGCGGATCTTCGGGTTTCATCCGACCGTACTGGCCTGCGCTCCCGACGACGGGGTGCGCGTTGACTACCGGGAGGGTCCGTGAGGGTCTTGCTGACCAACGACGACGGAATCGAAAGTGCCGGATTGCTCGCGCTCCAGGAAACGCTTGCAGAGCACGAGATCTGGATCATCGCGCCGGACGGCGAACGCAGCGCCCAGTCTCATTCGATTACCGTGCACGACCCGATCCGATGCAGGCAGCTCGGCCCCCGGATCTTCGCCTCGAGCGGAACGCCGGCCGACTGTGTGATCGTGGGCATGCTCGGGATCATGGAGGAGAAGCCCGATGTCGTGGTCTCAGGGATCAACATCGGACCGAACCTTGGAACAGACATCATCTTCTCCGGTACCGTTGCGGCCGCGCGGCAGGCGGCCTTCATGGGCGTACCGGGTATCGCGGTGAGCATCAACTCGTATCGACCGCCGTTTCACCTGGAGCCGCTCTCCCGGTTCGTAGCACGCACGATCGACCAGCTTGTGACGCTGTGGAACCCTCGCCACCTGATCAACATCAACGGCCCCAACATCGATTCGGACAGACTGCCCGTACGGATCACCTATCCGAGCTGGCGGATGTACCATGACCAGCTGGAAGAGTTCCAGTCGCCTCGCGGCGACCGCTACTATTTTCTGAACGGGCATCCGGTAGAAACGCCGATGGAGGAAGGCAGCGACTGGACCGCAGTTGCGGAGGGCGCAGTGTCGGTGAGCCCTATCTACCTCAATCCGGTTGATCACCACGAGGACGAGGCGTACCAGTCTGCCGATTTCGTTGCAAAGGGTATATAATCACCAATGATGAACGAGGGCATTCGGCTCCTGAAGCGCGGCCAGTATGAGCGCGCGCTCCAGCATCTGCTCAACGCTCATGTTGAGAGTCCCGACTATCCGGAGCTATCCTACTACCTGGGGCTCTGTTATACCCACCTCGGTCGCCATGACGAGGCACTCCTCTACCTCGAACAGGTCGTCACCTCCGAGCTGAGCTTCACCCACGTCTATCAGAGTCGGATGATCCTCGGGTTCATCTACTCGGTGACCGGACGGTTCCGGCTCGCGGAGTTCGAGTTTCGAAAGCTCCTCGACGACGGGTTCGATTCCGCCCGCACCCACGCCGCGCTCGGGTTCGTCCTCCACGCCCAGGAAGACACCGAAGCGGCGGTCGCCGAGCTCGAGCGTGCGTTGGAGCTCGATCCCGAAAACAGCAATGCGCTGAACTCTCTGGGGTTCATCCTCGCCGACACCGGTAGCGACCCGCGCCGTGCGGTGGACTGTTGCCGCAGAGCCGTCCGACGCCAGCCGAAGAATCCCGCCTATCTCGACTCGCTCGGGTGGTCTTACTACCGGCTCGGTCGCGTTGATGAGGCTCGTGACGTGCTGCGCTCGGCGCTCGAGGCGGCCCCTGGCAACAAGGAGATCGCCGCTCACCTCAGGGAGGTTCTGCATGGTCCGTCGGGAGCAAGGACGTGAGCGTGACCCGTAGACGCCCCACGGATGTCGCCGTGCCCGCAACCCGGCGGATCACGGCGCTGCGGCTCGCGGCACTCTGGCTGGCGGCACTCTGGCTGGCGGCACTCTGGCTGCCCCCGCCTGTCCGTTCGCAACCCATCAACCTCGACGAGATCACGGCGAACGAGGAGTTCCGCTGGGGCGTGGTCTCGCTCCACAACGGCCGGTTCCACGAAGCGATCGAAAGCCTCAACCGTAGTCTCAGCTTCGCGTCGGAACGGACCCTGACCCGGTACTGGCTCGGACGCGCCTACTACTATGCCGGCTTCGAGGAGGCGGCCCTCAACGAGTGGCGATGGGTGGCCGAACGCGGCAGCCGAACGTCGGTTCTGGACAAGTGGATCGAACGGGTCGAGCTCAGCCGCGGTCTGACGACCGAGCGGCTGGGCACCGCCGTCAGTCCCGGCAGGTACGTGACGATGATCGATCTGCCCGGCCGTCAGGCGGACCTTACCCTCTTCCGCAGCCCGACGAACGTCCGGCCCCGAAGCGACGGTTCGTCCTACGTCGCCTCCTTCGCGACTCACACCGTCGTGCTACTCGACCCGAACGGAGTACGCAGAAGGGTCATAGACGGCGGCATCGAAGGGTTTGACCGACCATTCGACGTACTTGCGTTGCCGGACGGCTCGCTGCTCGTCAGCGAGTTCGGCGCGAACCGGATCGCGAGAGTGTCGGCCGACGGGTTCAAGGTGGGATCGTTCGGAAGGACGGGGATAGGGCCCGGTGAGCTGCTCGGGCCGCAGTATCTCGCCTCCGACGGTCAGGGTCACGTCTACGTCTCGGACCACGGCAACGGCCGCGTCTCGAAGTTCACGACGGACGGGGAGTTCCTCTTCTCGTTCGGCGGACGCGGCACCAGCCTCCGCTCCTTCTCTCCGGCCGGCATCGTCGTGACCGCCGGGCGTGTCTACGTCGCCGATACCGTGAACTCCCGGATCGCGGTCTTCGATGAGAGCGGGAACTACCTGGGCGAGATCCGGACACCGCTGATGGACCGGCCGGAGGGTCTCTCGCTCTACGAGGCCGGGAGTCTCCTGGTCAGCGATGCATACCGGATCTACGTGATCGGCATTGAGCGAGAGACCGTGGCCCTGCTGACCGAGCTCAATCCGAACCGCCGGCTCCTTGGTGCGGCGATCGATGCGAACCGGAACCTCCTTGCCGCCGACATCAACTCGAGTTCCATACTGTTTCTCGCGGCGAGCGAGGAGTTGTATACCGGCCTCAACGTGGAGGTCGAGTCGGTGAGCGCGGTAGAGCATCCGCGCGTGTATGCCGCAGTGACCGTCACCGATCGAAACGGAGAACCGGTTCTCGGGCTCGGGCCGAGCAATTTCCGCATCACCGAGGACCGGTTTCCCACCGGCCCGCTCACCGTCGAGTATGCCGGGTACCGCAGCGGGGAGACGGTTCTCTCGCTGCTCGTCGACCCGTGGGCCGCCGGTCGGGAGGACCGGGAGGCCGCGCGCGCGGCGGCGCTCGAGATGCATGACGCGTTGAGGACCGGTGACCGACTCTGGGTGGTCGGCGCCGGCGATCATCCGGTTCTGGAGAGCGAGCCCGGTGCGGGGCGGCTTGCCGTGGGTGAGGCGAGCGAGCGGGCGAGTGTGTACCCTACGGAGTCGGGCCGACTCGACCTGGGGATACGCCTTGCGGTGTATCAGTTGCTCGGCGAGCTCGGACGGCGAGGGCTCGTGATCGTGTCCAACGGCGAACTTTCGCCCCACGCATTCGATGCCTACTCACTGGCTGAGACCGCCGCCCATCTGCGGAACAACCATGTCTCGCTGCACGTCGTCTACACCGGCAGGAACGCCGTCAACGCGGAGCTGGAGTTTCTTGCCGAAGCGACCGGCGGTTCTGCCTCCTGGGTCTATCAGCCGCGGGGGGTCGGGCCGGTTGTCGATGCGATTCGTCGGTCACCGAGCGGGACCTACCTCCTGTCGTACAACAGCGTGCACAACAGCGATTTCGGGCGTGCCTACATACCGCTGGAGGTCGAGGCCTATCTCCTGCAACGCAGCGGTCGTGACGAGGTGGGGTACTTCGGTCCGCTGGAGTTCTGATGGGCCTTCTTCAGATGCGACGGGCCGCCGACTCGCGGTGGGACCGCATATGCGCAGGGTGCGGCCTCTGCTGTTCCGATCGCAGCCGGGTAGCCGCCGGGATCCGCGTTGACCTGCGGCGCACCTGCTCGTATCTTGACCCCAGAGATCGACGGTGCCGGGTGTATGGTCGGCGCTTTCGCGTCGAGTCACGATGCAGGAAGGTGAGCGTTTTGCACGCGCTGTGCGGCAGGTTCATGCCGTTGAGCTGCGAGTACGTGCAACGGTATAGACGTTGGATCCATGAGTGAGGATATTCGGCCCGGCGTCGGGCCCGACGTACAGGATCGACCCGACGAGGAGGTGCGCGAACCGGACCAGTTCCGGGTCGTGCTCCACAACGACAACTACACGACGATGGATTTCGTCGTCGAGGTCCTGATCAGGGTATTCCACAAGGACATCATCGCCGCCACAAAGATCATGCTCGACGTCCATCGCAAGGGCCGCGGGGTCGTCGGTTCGTATACCTTCGACATCGCCTCTACCAAGGCCCAGCACGTTCACCGGATGGCCCGAGAGCGGGAGTTCCCGCTTCGGTGCACTGTGGAGCGCGCGTGACGGCGCGGTGATGCGCGAGGGCATTGCCGTTCTGCCGCCGGCGTGATCATCTTAGACACGGAGGGTTCATGAATCTCAGTCAGGACGTCAACGAAATCCTGAGTTCCGCATACCAGGAGGCGCGACAGCGCAAGCACGAGTACCTTACCCCGGAACACGTGCTGTATGCCGCGCTTCACTACGAGTACCCGCGAGAGGTGCTGTCCCAGTGCGGTGCGGATCCCGACCAGATCCGTACGGAGCTCGATCAGCATCTGAGCGACAACGTGCCTCGGGTTCCACGCGGCGATCCGCAGCAGTCGCTCGGGTTTCAGAACATCGTCGAGCGAGCCGTCTTTCACACCGAAAGCGCGGCCAAGGACCAGGTGGAGGTGGGCGACCTGCTGGTCAGCGTCTTCGATGAGGAGCAGAGCTTTGGTGCCTATTTCCTGAAGAAGGCCGGGATCAGGCGGCTCGCCCTGCTCGAGGTCATCTCCCACGGCATCACCGGGCTCGGCGAGGACCCGGATACCTTCGGCGCCGACGACGAGGAGACGGTTGAGGATCCGCACGAGGCCGGTGACGAGGAAGACGTGCCCGGCGCGACGGCGCAGGGGCGAAAACGGCGGAAGAGCGACCCCCTCGAGCAGTTCACGACCGAGCTCACCGCCCTTGCGAAGGAAGGGCGGCTCGAACCGCTCGTCGGGCGGCAGGACATTCTCGAGCGGACGATCCAGGTGCTCTGCCGTCGTCTGAAGAACAACCCGGTTCACCTCGGCGACCCGGGGGTCGGGAAGACCGCGATTACCGAGGGGCTCGCCCAGCGGATCACGAGCGGCGAGGTGCCGGACATCCTCAAAGAGTACCGGGTGTTCGCGCTCGACATGGGAGCCGTCCTCGCCGGCACACGGTTCAGGGGCGATTTCGAGGAGCGGATGAAGGCGGTCATCAAGCGGCTCGAGTCGGAGGAAAAGGTCATCCTCTTCATCGACGAGATCCACACGATCGTCGGCGCCGGCGGAACCGCCGGCGGCGGCTCCATTGAAGCGTCCAATCTGCTCAAGCCCGCGCTTGCCGCCGGCAGGCTTCGATGCATCGGCGCGACGACCCACGACGAGTACCGCAAGTACTTCGAGCGTGATCGTGCGCTCTCCCGGCGGTTCCAGAAGATCGATGTTCCCGAACCGTCCATTGCCGACGCGGTAGATATCCTCAAGGGCCTGAAGGGCCGGTACGAGGAGTTCCATAACGTCAGGTACAGCGACGAGGCCCTTGACCTTGCGGCCCGCCTGTCGGATCAGTACATCAAGGACCGGCATCTGCCGGACAAGGCGATCGACGTGATCGACGAGTGCGGGGCATACGTGCGTATGCGGACCTTTCGCCTGAAGCGGGAGGCCGGCGAGGCCGCTCCGGAGCACGAGGATCGAGACGCGGACGAAGCCGCGACGAACGAGCAGGCCGCCGGCGGGACCAATGAAGAGCCCGAAGAGCCGCCGGTCGAGATCGGCGCGCTCGACATCGAACGGGTGGTGTCGAAGATCGCGAACGTGCCGGAGCGAAGCGTGTCCATCAGCGAGAAGGACCGACTGAAGGAACTCGAGCCGGCGCTTCGTCGTGTCATCTTCGGGCAGGATCAGGCGATCGACGCCGTCGTTCAGGCGGTCAAACGAAGCCGGGCGGGCTTCCGTGGTGCGAACAAGCCGGTTGCCTCGTTCCTGTTCGTCGGGCCCACCGGTGTCGGCAAGACCGAGCTGGCCCGCCAGCTCGCGCAGACACTCGGTGTCGCTATGCATCGCTTCGACATGAGCGAGTACCAGGAACGGTACGCAGTGTCGCGCCTGATCGGGGCGCCGCCGGGATACGTTGGGTACGACGACGGGGCGCAGCTCGTGGATATCGTGCGCAAGACGCCGCACGCGGTCTTGCTGCTCGATGAGGTGGAGAAGGCGCATCCGGAAGTGTTCAACGTGCTGCTCCAGGTGATGGACTACGCGACGCTCACCGACAACCAGGGACGAAAGGCCGACTTCGGCAACGTGATCCTCATCATGACCTCCAATGCCGGGGCACGTGAGATCGGGAAGCCCATGATCGGCTTCGGCGGCAAGCGCGTCACCAGCGAAGCCGTTGATGAGGCGGTGGAACGGTTCTTTGCTCCTGAGTTCCGTAATCGGCTCGACAAGGTCGTCCAGTTCAACAAGCTCGCGAGCGGGACGATTGAGAGCATCGTGCGCAAGGAGATCGCCGAGTTCGCGCTCCAGCTCCAGGAGAAGAACATCAGCCTCGAGGTGACCGATCGTTGCGTCGCATGGCTCGCGGAGCACGGATTCTCCGAGGAGTTCGGCGCCCGCAACATCGCCCGCCTCGTCGAGGAGAAGATCAAGGGTTACTTCGTCGATGCGGTGCTCTTCGGCGAGCTGCAGGACGGCGGTCATGCAACGGCGGACGTCCTTGCGGACGACGTGATCATTACTCCCGGAAGACCGAGGTTGGAGACCGACGCAGATTCGGGTTCGTCGCCGACGCATGCGGAGGAGGAATCGTAGCGGCCTCCTTTCCCTGGCTCTCGCCGGACGAACATTTCGACTTTCCCGGACCCGAGCACGCGACGCCAGAGGGCATCGTGGCGGCCGGGGGCAATCTCTCGCCGGGAATGCTGCTCTCAGCCTACCGGCAGGGGATATTCCCGTGGTACAGCGAGGGAGACCCCGTGCTGTGGTGGGCTCCCGACCCGCGGTTCGTCATCTTGCCCGGCGAGATACACGTCTCCCGGTCAATGCAGCGCGTGCTGCGTCGAGGGGCCTTCCAGGTTACGCTCGACCATGACTTCGCGGGCGTGATCGAACGCTGCTCCACTACCCCTCGCCCCGGACAGCCCGGGACGTGGATCACCGACGACATGATGGCTGCCTACTGCCGGCTGCATCGCCTGGGATATGCGCACAGCTGCGAGGCGTGGCAGGAGGGTGTCCTTGCCGGCGGTGTCTACGGGGTTGCGCTCGGCCGGGTATTTTTTGGTGAGAGCATGTTCGCGCACGTATCCAATGCGTCCAAGGCAGCCCTGATCCGGCTGTGCCGGTTTCTCGACCGTCACTGCTACGAGCTGTTCGACGCACAGCTGTACACCCCGCACGTTGAGCGCATGGGCGGACGCGCGATGCCTCGCCCCGACTTCATGCGGCGGGTTCGCAGGGCACTCGACCGCCCAACGATGCGCGGGAACTGGTCCGAGTTGCCGTTCCCGGGCGAGCGGCCGGATCCGTTCAGTAGTGGAAACCGCTGTCCCCAATGAACTCTCGAACGATCGAGTAGTCGGGCACCAGCTTGTCCGGGATGTTGGTGAAATTGTCGAGGAACCCGAGCATTCGCATCGCCTCGTCGTAGACGTCGTGACACGGCTTCACGTGCCGCAGGATCGGTTCTGCGTGTTTCTTCAGAACGCCGAGCTCATAGTCGAGCGCAGAGTTGAAGGTGGCGTCGGCGGTGTGCTGGAAGGGGAAGATGTTGTTCCGTTCGCCGCGACGGACGGACGGCCACATCGTCAGCGTGTCGAGCGCCGAGTGTCCCCGGAACTGGTAATCGCGCACCAGCCGTCGCACGAGCCGATTGTCCGTGGTCGAGATGCGGTTGTGGTCGTCCAGGTTGAGTTGGGTCAGCGCGGAGACATAGACCTTGTACTTCGCCTTCTGCTCGACCCGCGAAGTCAACTCGTCGTTCAGGCAGTGGATCCCCTCGATGAGCAGCACGACTCGGGGATCGAGCTCGATCGTCGGACCGGTGAAGTTGCGGGTCCCGGTGCGGAAGTCGAACCGCGGCAGTGTGACGGTCCTGCCTTCCAGAAGCTGGAGCAGGTGGTCATTCAGCAGTTCGACGTCGATCGCGCGGATGCTCTCGAAGTCGAGGCCCCCCTCTTCGTCACGCGGCGTCTCTTCGCGGCTGACGAAGTAGTCGTCCACGGACACAAGCCTCGGCTCGAGCCCCTGGGCGTGGAGCTGGACCGCGAGTCTCTTGGTGAACGTCGTCTTCCCGGAGCTCGACGGGCCGGCGATCAGGATGACTCGCAGTGTCTCCCGTCGCGACTCGATCCCGGCCGCGATGTCCGCGATCTTCTTCTCCTGCAGCGCCTCGTTGATCCGGATGAAGTCGCTGATCGTGCCGTCCACGATCTTCTGGTTCAGCCGTCCGACGGAAGTCACCCCGAGTATGCGCCCCCAACTCTTGTACTCCTGGTAGATCGAGAAGAGTTGGGGGCTGTGCCGGTATTCGGTCATGGTCGTCGGCTCACGACGCGACGGGAACCGCAGGACGAATCCGGGCTCGAGGGCAGTGAGGTCGAAGTGCTCGAGGATCCCCGCGTGGGAGACAAGGGGGCCGTGAGACAGGTCGAGGAAGTCACCGCACTGGTGCACGGTGACCCGTGACTCGTTGCGATGGTCGAGCAGCGCGGCGGTCTCGCTCATCCCACGTTCCACGAAGGAGTCGAACGCATCATGATAAGCGATGAGCCGGCGAACGATCGGGAGCTTCTCGCCGACGATTCGCCTCATCTCTGTCGCGATGCGCTCGAGCGTCGTCTCGTCGATCCTCGCCTCGTCGTCGAAGTAGTGGTAGTAGCTGTCGCCGAGCGAGTGACCGATGATGAGTCTCCGCCCGGGAGAGGTCCTCTGAACGGCGAGGGCGAGCAGAAAACAGAGCGACTGGCGGTAACAGCGGATACCCGGGTCACTGTTGAGATGAACGGGGGTGACCGACGCGTTGATCCGCACGCGCCTGGAGAGATCGAGCACCTCGTTGTTGACAACCGCGGCGATGACAGGATTGGCCGGATCCGCATCGTACTCCGAACAGAGGTCGCCCAGTATCGTTTCAGGCGAGACGTGCACACGTCTGTCGGGCAGTGTAACTTCGACCATCTGGCTCTGCTACTCCTCTCGAAGGTCCCCGGCAGGCGCGGGTGCATGATCGGCGACCGCGCGGACCACGCGGTACTCCTCGCTTGATGAGGTGTCGACCACCGGCTGCTCGGCGTACTGCTCGCCATGCGGTCCGGCGATGACCCGTACCATGGGCGCTCGCGCATTGTCCGCGTTCGTGTCTACGACCATGCCTCGCGTTCCGTTGGCGAGCTCGACGTGGGTGCCGATGGGGTAGATGCTGAGGTTGGAAATCAGCGCCTTGAGCACGGTCTCGTCGTACATTCTGCCGCGCTGCTTGAGCATCTCGACGATCGCGCTGTGGCCGTCGAGCGGTTCGCGATAGGGACGGGCGGAGGTGATGGCGGCGAAGGAGCCGGCGACCATGATGATCTTCGCGTAGAGGCCGATCTTCTCCCCGGTCAGTGTGCGCGGGTAGCCGGTTCCGTCGACGTTCTCGCGACACTCGAGCACCGCGAGGCATACGCTCATGGGAAACGACGCGGCCCGCAGTATCTTGAACCCGAGCACCGTATGCGCGGAAATCGCGCGCATCTCCTTCTCCGCGAGCTTCTTCTGCGACATGTACAGCTGCGGCGGCAGACGTATCATGCCGATCTCGTGCAGCACGGCCGCGGTACCGAGCTCGATCAGTTTGTGCGAAGGGAGTCGGATCGTCATGCCGATCGCGAGTGCCGCGATCGTCGTCTTCGAGGTGTGAGCGACGATGTAGTTCTTGTCAGGCGCCTTCATGTCGGAGAGGCGCAGGATGTAGCGGCGATGACTGCGGACCATGTCGATCGCCCGTTTCACCATCTCGCTGATCTGCCGCTCGGCAAGCTCGTTTCGCGTGACGAAGTTGGTGAACAGACGTTCTACGAATCCGAGCAGCTCGCCGTAGTACGACTCCGCTTCCCGAAAGAGCGCGTTCTCCTTGACGTCACGATCGACGGAGACCGAGATCGTCTCGCCCCCCTCGTCGTTCAGCGCGATCGGCTTCTCGACCTGCTCGCCGTCGGAGAGCACTTCCTGGTACGACCAGTGTCGCAGCCGTTCGATCATCTCGGAGGTGATTGGCGTTTCAGGAGAGAGCAGGACATACCGGTCGTCGAGATACAGCGGCTTCGTGAAGTAATGACCCGGCTCAAGTGTGCTGACTGCGAACTTTCTCATGTCGTGCTCCCGATACTATAGCACATCGGTCTGATGAGAGGAACTTTGAACATTGTCGCGATTTTGGTATAGTCAGCCGAGTACCCATGAGATTCCGAATACTGTTCATTGTCTTCAACGTTGTCCTCGTCGCCTCGTTCGCCCTGATCTTCTTCATGCCGGCCTTCGTGCTGGGCTGGGAGTACACGCGGGTCTTCTGGAGCGGGAACTGGCCCATTGGCGCCGCCTTCGTCCTGGTGCTTGCCGGCCTGAACGGGTACTTCGGCTACAACTGGCGTGTCTTCAATCTGCTGGAGCAGGAGGACTGGGCGGGGCTTGTCTCGCTCCTGGAGCGCGGGGCCTACGAGCGCAAGCGGCTGACCCGCCAGCGTGCCCGGATCCTCGTCAACGCCTACGTCGTTACCGGCAGGATGGACAGGATCAGCGACCTGGAAGCGCACATCCGTCGCGAGAAGCCCCGGCTTCTGCCCGGACTGTCGATCGAGCTGGGGGTGCCTCACCTGCTCTCGAACGACGGGCAGCGCATGGTTGAATACTTCGGTGACCTGAAGGACCGTCCGGGCGCCGCCGAGCCGGCCTGGCTTCGATGGGCATACGCCTTCGGACTGATGCTCGAGTCAAGGCACGAGGAGGCACGGGCGCAGCTCTCCGCGGTCCTCGAAGAGTCCCGCGATCCTCTCGTGCGGGCCCTTACGGCGCACATGCTCGAGCCGTTCGGCGACCGTGACGAGGCGATCGGCCGGAAGGTGAGCGAGACGCGCGCGGCGCTGCGCGAGAAGTACACTCGCGAGAAGCTCGACCGTGAGATGGAGCGCCAGCGGCCGAATCTCCAGGTACTCTTCCTCTCCTCCCGGATCGAAGAGGCCCGGGACTGGGTCTTCGCAACTTCCAGCGTATGAAAAACGTATCCAAGTCCAAGAAGCTGACCGACGTGTGCTACGACATCAGGGGACCTGTCCTCGCCGAGGCCAAGCGCCTTGAAGAGGAGGGGTATCGCATCATCAAGCTCAATATCGGCAACACCGCGCCCTTCGGGCTGGATGCGCCGGACGAGATGTTCCACGATGTCATCCTCAATCTCCGTGACAGCCAGGGGTACTGCGACAGCAAGGGCCTGTTCTCCGCGCGCAAGGCCGTCATGCAATACTATCAGCAGCGCGAAGTGCCCGAGGTGGAGATCGAGGACATATACCTCGGGAACGGGGTGAGCGAGCTCATTGTGATGTCCATGCAGGGGCTGCTCAACAACGGCGACGAGATGCTCGTGCCGGCGCCCGACTACCCTCTGTGGACCGCGGCGGTCCGCCTGTCCGGCGGAACGCCGGTGCACTACATCTGTGACGAACAGTCCGACTGGCTGCCCGATCTCGCGGACGTCCGGGACAAGGTCACCGAACGCACCTGCGGCATCGTCGTCATCAACCCGAACAATCCCACCGGCGCGGTCTATCCGCTGGAGACGCTCGAGGCGATCCATGACATAGCGGCAGAGCACCGGTTGATGGTGTTCGCCGACGAGATCTATGACAAGATCGTCTACGACGATGCCCGGCACGTCACGATGGCGAGTATCTGCAACGATCTCGTCTGCGTCAGTTTCGGCGGGTTGTCCAAGAACTACCGCGCGCCCGGGTTTCGCTCCGGATGGATGTTGCTCTCCGGTCGCAAGCTGCTCATGGAGGACTACCGCGAGGGGCTCGATATCCTTGCGAACATGCGGCTGTGCAGCAATGTGCCGGCGCAATACGCGATTCAAACCGCGCTGGGCGGGTACCAGAGCATCAACGACCTCGTCGTGCCGGGCGGTCGGCTGCGTGATCAGCGGGACCGTGCTCACGAGCTCATCAGCTCGATCCCCGGCGTGAGCTGCGTGAAGCCGAAGGGAGCGCTCTATCTGTTTCCCCGGCTCGATCCCAAGCGGTTCGGCATCGTTGACGATACCCGTTTCACGCTCGATCTTCTGAAAGAGAAGCACATACTCGTCGTTCAGGGGACCGGTTTCAACTGGCCGACGCCCGACCATTTCCGGATCGTCTTCCTGCCGGACGACGAGACCCTCACTCTGGCGGCACATGGGCTTCGGGAGTTTCTCTCCTGGTATCGTCAGTAAGGAGGCATATGGTACGCGTTCGATACGCTCCGTCGCCGACGGGGCTTCAGCACATCGGCAGCGTCAGGACCGCACTCTTCGCCTACCTCTACGCTCGATCTCAGGCGGGCGTGTTCCTGCTGCGCATAGAGGACACCGACCGCGAACGCTACGATGAGGCCTCTCTGCAGGACATCTACGACACCTTCGGCTGGCTCGGCCTGAGATGGGACGAGGGCCCCGACGTGGGCGGCGCCTACGGTCCGTATGTTCAGTCCGAACGCCTGGACATCTACCGCCGGCACGCGGCGCGGCTCGTAGACGCCGGATTCGCCTACTATGCCTACGACTCGGCGCAAGAGCTCGCCGCGCAGCGTGAGGCGAGCGACGGCAAGGGCGGCTACGACCGCAGGTTCCGTGACATGCCCGAGGAGCAGCTTGCCTCATACCGTGATTCAGGCGTACCTGCGGTGATCCGGTTCAAGACGCCGCTTGACGGCAGCACGCGCTTTGACGACGTCGTGCTCGGGCAGTTGAGCTGGAAGAACGAGGATCTTCCGGCTGATCCGGTACTGATGAAGTCCGACGGGTTTCCCACCTATCACCTCGCGGCCGTGGTGGACGACCACCTGATGGAGATCAGCCATATCATGCGCGGACCGGAGTGGGTGCCGTCAACACCCGTCCACGTGCTGCTCTACGAGGCGTTCGGCTGGGAACCGCCGGTCTTCTGTCATCTGCCGCTCGTCGTCGGGGAGGACGGCAAGAAGCTCAGTAAGCGGCACGGAGCGACACGAGTGCTCGAGTTCCGCGAACGCGGCTACCTTCCGGAGGCGCTGATCAACTACCTCGTGAGGGTGGGGTGGAGCTACGACGACAAGCAGGAGATCTTCTCGCTCGAGGAGCTCGAACGGATCTTCTTGCTGGACAGGATCAACAAGGCGCCCGCGGTCTTCGATTATCAGAAGCTCGAGTGGCTGAACGGGTACTACATTCGCGAGTGCGCTGCGGACAGCCTTGCGCAGGCGTTGCTTCCCTTCATGCAGCGCTCGGGGCTCATTGCCGACCCGCCGGATGAGGCGGACATCCGGACCGTGCGCGATGCTGTTCCGCTCATCCAGGAACGTCTGAAGTACCTCGCCGACGCACCCGGTCTGATCCGGTTTCTCTTCGAAGAGCCCGATTTCGACCCTGAAGAGATGGTCCCGAAGAAGCTCGACCGGGGAGAAACGGCGGCGCTTCTCGAGGCGGTGTTGCCGCTCGTCGCACAGATACCGGACGCCACGGACGAGGAGAACGAAGAGCGGTTTCGCGCGAAGGCCGCTGCGCTCGAAACCAGGCTCGGCAACCTCCTGATGCCGATTCGTGTCGCGATCACCGGGAGTCGGGTTTCACCACCCCTGTTCGGCTCGATCCGCCTGCTCGGCGCCGACTCGTCTGTCAGACGGGTACAGAAGGCATTACAACGACTGAAGGAGTCTCGCTGATGGCAGATGTCGCAACCGACCCGAAGATCATGGAGAGCATCGTTTCGCTGTGTAAGCGACGCGGGTTCATCTTCCCCTCCTCGGATATCTACGGCGGGCTCGCCTCCGCCTGGGACTACGGGCCGCTCGGGTCGGAGTTGAAGAACCGTATCCAGCGCTTCTGGTGGCGTGATATGACCCAGCTGCACGACGACATCGTCGGCCTTGACGCCGCGATCATGATGCATCCGCGGGTGTGGGAGGCCAGCGGCCATATCGAGAACTTCGACGACCTCCTGGTCGAGGATACCGTGACGAACGAGCGTTTCCGCTTCGATCACCTGACCGACGAGCAGCGCGAGACGATGACCAGTCCCGCGGGAAACCCGCTCTCCCAGCCGCGCAAGTTCAACCTGATGTTCAGGACCCACATGGGACCGGTTGAGGAGTCTGCGAGTGTCGTCTACCTGCGACCGGAGACGGCCCAGGGCATCTACGTGAACTTCAAGAACGTCGTGCAGACCTCGCGCGTGAGGATCCCCTTCGGGATCGCGCAGGTGGGCAAGGCCTTCCGTAACGAGATCGTCACCAAGAACTTCATCTTCCGCACCTGCGAGTTCGAGCAGATGGAGATGCAGTACTTCGTTCACCCTTCGGAAGACGAAAAGTGGTTCGACTACTGGCGCGGCGAGCGGATGGAGTACTACCGGCGGCTCGGTATCCGGCCCGACCGGCTGCGGTGGAAGGAGCACGGCCCCGACGAGCTCGCCCATTACGCGAAGACCGCCTACGACATCGAGTACCTCTTTCCCTTCGGGTGGAGCGAGCTCGAAGGCGTCCATAATCGGACCGACTATGACCTGTCGCGTCACGCCGAGTATTCCGGCAAGGATCTTACCTACCTCGATGACCAGAAGAACGAACGCTTCGTGCCCTACATCATCGAGACATCGGCCGGACTGACCCGTAGCGTCCTTACGGTGCTCGCCGATGCGTACGAGGAGGAACGGGTCGGTGAGAACGACACTCGCACCGTTCTGCGGTTCCATCCAGACCTCGCGCCGGTGACCGTGGGGGTCTTTCCGCTCGTGAAGAAGGACGGGCTTGCCGAACGGGCAAGGGAGATCGAGCGCGCTCTGCGCGAGGACTTCTCGACCTTCTACGACCAGGGCGGCGCGATCGGGCGCCGCTACCGGAGACAGGACGAGATCGGTACCCCGTACTGCATCACCATCGATTACGAAACGAAAGAGAACGACACGGTCACGCTGCGGTTTCGCGATTCCATGGAACAGGTGCGCATTCCGGTGTCCGAGATCGCGCCGCGCATACGCAGTGAGAGCCGCGCGTACCGACGGGTAGGATCGTGAACCCCGCGATCGGGACGCTTCAAGAGCGCGGCTTCTTCGCCCAGTGTACCGACGTCGATTCGCTCTCCGGTCTCATGGACCGCGAGCCGGTCTCCTTCTACGTGGGGATCGATCCCACCGGAGGCAGCCTTCACATAGGGCATCTCGTCCCGCTGTACGCGCTCGCCCATCTCGCCCGGGCCGGACACCGTGCCGTCGTGCTTATTGGCGCAGGGACCGCGCGCATCGGCGACCCGTCGGGCAAGACCGAGATGCGGCGGATGCTCACCGTGGAACAGATCGACGAAAACGTCGAAGCGATTCGCCGCCAGATCGAGTCCTTTCTCGCGGCGGCCGGCACGGAAGCGAGGATCGTGAACAATGCGGACTGGCTCGCGGATCTGAACTACATCGACTTCCTGCGCGACATAGGCAGGCACTTCTCGGTGAACCGGATGCTGAGCTTCGAGACATACCGGATGCGCCTGGAGACCGGTCTTTCCTTCATTGAGTTCAATTACCAGCTGTTGCAGAGCTTCGACTTTCTCGAGCTCTCGCGGCATCACGGCGTGCGGCTGCAGATCGGCGGAGACGACCAGTGGGGCAATATCGTCGCGGGGGTTGACCTGACGCGGCGGGTCGAGGGAACCGAGGTCTTCGGCCTCACCTTTCCCCTGGTCACGCGGGCCGACGGGAAGAAGATGGGCAAGACCGAGTCCGGGGCAATCTTCCTCGATGCCGCGGTGGTGAGCCCCTACGAGATGTACCAGTACTGGCGCAACGTCCCGGACGACGACGTCGAGAAGTTCCTCCTGACCTACACCTTTCTGCCTCTCGAAGAGTGCCGACGGCTCGCTGAGCTTCCCGGCGAACAGATCAACGGGGCGAAGGAAGTCCTCGCCGTGGAGGCCACGGCGCTCATCCACGGGCCAGCAGCCGCGGAGCAGGCGCGCGCGACCGCGCGGGCCGCCTTCGGGGCCGGCGGGCCGGAGGCGCCCGGCGCGATCGATGCCATCCCCAGCGTCACGGTAGCTGCGAGCGATCTCGCCGGCGGCATCGGCGTGACCGATCTGTTCAGTCGGACCGGTCTGTGCGCGTCGCGAAACGAGGCTCGACGGCTCGTGACGCAGGGCGGCGCGCGCATCAATGATCGACGGATCAGCGACGTCGAGCAGGTAATCGACGCGAGCTGGGTTGTCGACGGCGAGCTGCTCCTGCGCGCCGGCAAGAAACGCTACTACCGGGTGCTCGTAGTATAGGACGGCGATGAAGGGCGACCGACGGGCGCGACGATACGGCCCCCTGCTCCTTGCCCTTGGGGTGGTGATGATCATCGCGGCCTGGGCGGTGGCGGCACGGGTCATCGCGGCCGTCATCATCCTGCCCGGACCGGGAGAGACGGTCGTCGCGCTCTGGTCGCAGATGACCAACCGTTCTTTCTACGGCCATCTGGCCGGGACCGTCGCGCGCACGATGGTGGGTTTCGCCGCGGCATTCGCCGTGGGGCTGGCGTGGGGACTCCTGCGCGGGTCGTCGAACCTCGCCGGTCCCGTGCTCCTGCCCGCGCTCGTGCTGATACGCTCGACGCCGGTCATCGCGATCATCCTCCTCGCGCTGATCTGGTTTCGCGCCTCGCTCGCTCCGGTCTTCGTCACATGGCTCATGGTCGTTCCCGTCGTCGTGGAGAACGTCACTGCCGGAACGCGCGCGGCATCAGGACAGCTGCGCGAGATGGCGAGCGTCTACCGGGTGCCGCGGTCGCGCAGGATTCGGGAGCTGACGCTGCCGGCTCTGCGTCCCTACCTCTTCGCCTCGGCGCATGCCGGGCTCGGTATGGCGTACAAGGTGACCGTCGCAGCCGAGGTGATCGTGCAGCCGCGAAACGCCCTTGGTGGTGCGATGCAGGAGGCGCGGTTCTATCTGGACACCCCGCGCATCCTGGCGCTGACCCTCGCGGTGATCGCCGTCAGTGCGCTCACCGAGTCGCTGCTGCGCACGATCGAGCGGCTCGCGCCGGGCCTTCGTCGCGGCCGCGCGTCAGCCTCGCCGGCCGATCACGCGATCGTCTCTCGAGACGGCGCGGCCCCGGCCCGCATAGCGGCGCCCGCCGCCGCGCAGCCGGTGCTGGTCTCCGAGGTCAGCCGCTCGTACGGCGCGCATCTGGTCTTCGCCGGGTTGAGCGTGGCGTTCGAGCCCGGTGAGATCACCGTCGTGCTCGGGCCGTCCGGCTGCGGGAAGACGACGCTGCTGCGGCTCATCGCCGGACTCGACGAACCGCACAGCGGTACGATCGAGGCGCCTGAGTGCCGGTCAATGGTCTTCCAGGAGCCGCGCCTTCTGCCCTGGGCGGATGCCGCGGCGAACATTGAGTTCGTGCTCGCCGGCACTGACGCGGCGCGCGTTCGCGAGTCGCTGCAGCTCGCCCGGCTGCCTTTGCACGGCGCTGCGTACCCGGATGCACTGAGCGGAGGGATGCAGCAACGACTCTCTCTGGCACGCGCATTCGCCTATTGTGGACAGATGCTGCTGCTCGACGAGCCGTTTCAGAATCTCGACCTCGCGGTGAAGCTCGAGCTCGCCGGACAGGTTCGTACCGTGACTGCTGGATGCGGCGTTACGATCATGGTGACGCACGACGTGGTGGAGGCGCTTGCGACCGGCGACCGGATCATCATCATGGCCGGCACTCCGGGACGGATCGTCGGCGAAGAACGCGTCGACCTGGACACCGGGGAGCGCGATCCCCGCTGCGCGGCGCACCAGCGGCATGCCGCGCGACTCTACGATGTGCTCCTCTCGGCGAGATAGGCGTGGTGAATTCGTCCGTTGCGGAAGTCCTGAGGAATCGTCTCGCGAGTGATCTCCTGCACCGAGAGCAGTGACGGTGCGTCGGAGAGCCGGAATCGTCGCCGATTGGTCGAAAAGAGCAGCAGACCGCCGGGACGCAGGATGTGACCGCAGGATGCGAGCAGCTCACCGTGATCGCGCTGAACGTCGAGCGTTCGCGACATCTTCTTGCTGTTCGAGAAGGTGGGCGGGTCGAGGATCAGAAGATCGTAGCGAGCCCCGCGGGCTCGCTCACGCTCGAGAAAGGCGAAGACGTCGGCTACCTCGAACCGGTGGTTGCCCCCGGCATACCCGTTGAGCGCGAGGTTCTCTCTCGCCCAGGACGTGTAGGTGGGGCTCAGGTCGACGCTCACCGTGGAGGCCGCCCCGCCGGCCGCCGCGTAGACGGTGAATGACCCGGTATAGCTGAAGAGGTTCAGGACACGCACCGGACCGGTCTCGCCGAGCTCCACGACCATGTCACGGACCATCGACCGTGTGATCCGGTGGTCGAGGAAAAGCCCCGTGTCCAGATAGTCGCTGAGGTTGATGAGGAACCGCAGCCCGCCCTCCTGCACGACCGCCGTAACCTGAGAGGTCGAGAGCTTCTCGTACTGCTCGCCGCGACCGGTCTTGCGTCTTGTCTTGTAGAAGAGGTTGGATTCGGGGATTCCCAGGGTGCGTCGCGCCGCGTCGCCCATGCGCCGGCGATACTCCTCAGGCGATCCCGGGAGGTTTTTGTGCGGAGCGTGGTACTCGCAGATGTGGAGGTAGTTCTCGTAGCGATCAACGACGAGCGGTATCTCGGGGACGTCCGCGTCGTAGAGGCGGTAGCATGAGACGCCGTTGCGGCGCGCCCACTTGCCAATGTGCTTCGCGCGCTTGTTCAACCGGTTTGCGAAGATGTCAACCTGGTACTCCAGGTCATTCGCCATTGAGCATCCTGATCTTGACCGAGAGCACCGCGTATCCCGAGGAAAGATCCTCCTTCTGAACGAGTATCTCGGGGGGGACTTTGAGCTTCACGTTCGTGAAGTTCCAGATAGCCGTGATGCCGGCGGCTATCGTCAGCTCCGCCACCTCCTGTGCGACCTGGTTGGGGACCGTCAGAATCGCCATCGACGCTGAAAGCCGCTCGACCCGCTCAGCGAGCTTGTCCAGGTGATAAACCGGCTTTCCGTTGATGACCCGGCCGACCTTGGCCGGATCCACATCGAAGGCCGCCTCGATACTGAGGCCTCGTCTGGGAAACTCAGGATACCCCATGAGCGCGGTCGCGAGGCTTCCGGCCCCCACGATAACGGCGCGGTGGCAGGTGTCCCAGTGGAGGAACCCGTAGATCGCGTCGATCAGCTCCTGGACCGGAAAGCCGACGCGAGGCTTTCCCACGATGCCCGTGATCGCGAGATCCTTGCGCACCTGGATCGGCTCGAGCTCGAGCTCGTCGGCGATCACGGTCCCGGAGATGAACGTCCGGCCTTCGCGCGCGGCGTTCTCTATGACGTGCAGGTACGATGGAAGACGCTTGATCGTCGGCAGACTCGCGAGTTTGCTTGCTCTCATGAGATGGCGCTCCTCGTCGGCCAATCAGGCTTTGCTGGATTATACCCCAGGCAGGACCGACGGGCCAACCGATTGCTGTGGCGCGGTAGTGATGATAGCATGGGCCTGTGCGACCTCGACTTCGGCAGCTCCTGGGGGGCGCGCTCGTCTGTTTCCTCTGTCTTGCGCCGGCGTTGCTCGACGCTGCTCCGCTACCCCCCTGGTCGTGGCGGTTCATCGCGGGCGGGGTAACGGTCGGGCCCGTTGCCTTTGCCCCGGACGGTATTGTCTACTACGCCACCGGCGACAGGTACCTCTACGCCGTTGATCCCGGCGGGACGATGATCTGGCGAACCGACCTGGGGGTTCGCCCGGCGGGCGGGCTGGTCGTGGGGCCGGACCAGACCATCTACGTCACGCTGGAGAACGGGGGGCTCGTTGCGCTGAACCGGGACGGCCGGCTGATCTGGCAGGCCCGTGTCACCGCCGGGCGCCCCTTCGCGCCCGTGGTGACGCAGAGCGGTCTGGTCCTGACGGTCCGGGAACCGGCGACGGTGGAGGCGCGTACACATACGGGTCGGCTCATCTGGGGCATTGATCTGGAGACCCGGGTCAGCACCGCACCGGTTCTGGTCCCGGACGGCAGCCTGCTCGTCTCCGGCACGGGAGGCGAGCTCCTCCTCGTGTCGACCGACGGGCGCCTGCTCGGTCGTCGCTACCTCGGCGAGGTGGCGACGGTGCTCGGGGTCACCGGGCAGGCGATCCTTGCCGGCTCCGCGGACGGGCGGGTGATCGCCGTAGACGCCGCGCTCGAACCGCTGTGGCGGGCCGACGTCGGCTCCGCGATCCACACGCTTCTCGTCGGGTCAAGGGGCGACATCTTCGTGATCAGCGACGACGGAATGCTGTCGCGGATCACGCCGCAAGGGATCCTTGCCTGGAGGGTTCGGCCGGATTCAGGAAGCGCGGTCGCGGCCGTCGCGGTCGTTGCGAGGCCCGAGACATCCGCGACGCCGGAGCTGCGCGCGACCGCCCCGGCGGATCTCCTCCTCGTGACGGGCACCGGGACGCTCGAAGCCTGGTCACGCGAGGCCGAACCGGTGTGGCGGGTCCAACTGCCCGACCGTCCGGTGTCGCTCGGCCTCTCTCCTGCGGGTGAGGCGGTTGTTCCTACCGGCACATGGGTGACCTACGCCTATCCGGCCGGGCTCACGCCGGGCGGGGCGTGGCCGCAGGCGCGAGGCGATCCGGCACGACGCGGGGTAGCACCCGGCGCTCTTGAAGGACGGCCCGACCTGACCGCCTACGAGCGGTCGGTAGACTACCTTGCCCTGCGGGCACGACTTCTCGCGGGCGGCCAGACCGAGCAGAACGTGGCGATGGCCGATGTCGCCGCGCGAGTGCGGGCGGGCCATGATCTCGCGGGCCGCTACCCCTACCTTCTGCAGCTCAGCGAGCACGTGGCCGGATCTCCGTACTTCGGGCAGCTCTCCCAGTTCGGGGCCCTGAGCGCGCCGCGACGGGCCCGTGAGGAGGCGATCTACGTGCTCGGCGAGATCGGAGACCTCGCGACCGCCCGGTTTCTCGCGCGTCTGCTGTCTCATGAGACCGACGCGACGCTTCAGACGTCGATCCTCGCGAGCATGGGCCGTCTGGGAACTCCCATCGACCGCGAGCTCGCCGCCCGGCTCGCGAATATCGTGCGTCGCAATGCGCGCGAAGGCCCGGACAATGCGCTCGGTCACGCAGTTGTCGCCTTCGTTGAGTCGGTTCACCTTCACCGGGGAGGGTATCTGCACCCTGATGTGGCGCAGGCGCTCCTGACCGTCGCGCAGGCAAACTACTCGCGACAGGTGCGTGAGTACGCGCTCTCCACGGTTCGCCTCCTCGCGGGGCAGCGGTGAGGGGGTGAACCTATGCAAATCGGCGCAGATCGCGGTATAGTAGAAGAACGACGGAGGTTGCCATGCGACGAGGTCTGATCGCAGTGCTTCTGCTGCTCACCCCATTCCTGTTCGCACTCGACGTCGCCGAGGAGGAGCTGCGAGAGCTTGGCACCCGCGACGTGGAGTTCATCAACTACACCGGACCGTACGAGACGATCAACACGATAGAGGAGATCGTCGGTATCGGCCGCTCGCTCGGCGCCGGCGTCGACGTCGGTCCCGCCTCCAGCGATTTCGTCCTCGCCGGCAGGTACCGCGTGATCCACGCGGTGGATCCGGCGGTTCGCGACCGCTTCGACGCCGACATCATCGTGCCGCTCGCGAGCGCACGAGTCGATCACATCAACAACCTCAGACGGATCATCTCGGGCTTCCTCCAGGAGGCCTACACTTATTCGCCTGCCGACGCCGATCTGCTCGCGCGGTGGATCACGATCTATAATGCGGTAGTGCGCGGCAACATGGAGTTCTTCGGCGAACGGTACAAACCCGTCGTCACCGGGAACCTCACCGCGGCGAATGCCGGATTGTCGCGACGGTACGACGAGTGGCCGGGTCAGAGTCGCATCGTCATCCCGCTTTCCACGACGGCCGCGCCCGGAGTCATCGGCGCCGTTGATCCGGGCGAAATCGCCGACGACCGCGTGATCGAAGAGCTGCGCACGCTCGACGATCGCGGTGTTGAAGAGCGCCGTGAGATGATCGATCTGACCGAGCGGGTAATCGAGGAGCGCGAGGAAACGGTCGCGCGCGAGGAAGAGGCCATTCTGCGGGAGGAGGAGCGCGTCGCGGAGGAGGAGGCGCGGATCGCCGAGGAGCGAGAGCGGATCGCCGCCGAGCGCGAAGAGATCGCCGCATTGCCGGAGGAGGAGCGCGAGCCCGCCGAAGAAGAGCTCGTGGCGAGAGACGAAGAGCTCGCCGAGCGCGAGAGACGGCTCGAGGAGGAGCGACGTGCCGCGGAAGAGCGGCGCGAGGCAATCATCGACGACCGGCAGGAGATAGCCGATCTGACCGACCGGGTCCGTGCCGAGCGCGAACGCATCGCGCGTGACGCCCGCGCGCTCCTTGATGAGCGCGAGATCTCTGAAGAGGTCCGTGGGCTCTCGGGCACGCTCTCCCCTGTCTACTTCCTTCGCATACGCGACGAAGCCGGGCTGATTCTCGGCCAGCTGATCCAGATCAACCCGGTCACGGGCCTGCTTCTCAACCGCTCTCGAGAAGACCGGATCGTCAGCCGCAGGTATACGTTCCACGCCGAGCGCCTCCTCGTGGTCGTCGCCGACGGCGAGTCGGGACGGCTCGCCCACTACGATGTCACGACGCTCGCCGAAACGCGACGAAGCGAGGATGAGGTGCACATCGCAAGCGTGATGGAGGTCCGGGGAGACCCGGCACGGGTGTACGCGGTCGTCAGATCGGCCGGAGACTGGCATCTCGGGCGCTTCGACGCAGAGCTCGCGCTTGTCGACCGGTCGGTCATCGCCGTGAACCCGTACACGACCATCGCTTTCAGCGGAGACAAGGTGTGGGTGCAGAGCGCCGACGACCGGATCGTCGCGCTCGCCCTTGACGATCTTCGAATCGCCCCGTGAGCTCACCGTTCGCCGGTCGCACGATACAGGTTGTTCGCGACCTCTCCGTCGACGAGCAGGTCTACCTCTACGACCAGACGAGACTCCTGAAGGCGTCGTTGCGCGACGGTGATCGGCGCATCGTGGAAAGATTTCGCATCGACCGGCCGGAGATCGGTGTCTACCTCCTGTTTCTGGAGGACTCGACCCGCACGAAGGAGTCCTTCCGTAACGCCGCGAAGTTCCACCGGGTGAAGCTCAACGACTTCGCGGTCGCCGGCTCGTCGTTCAGCAAGAAGGAGAGCATCACGGACACGATCAAGATGCTCGTGGGGTATTCGGATCAGTCGATCTTCGTACTGCGGACGCGACTCGAAGGCACCTGCCGGTGGCTCGAGCATTCCGTTGGCGTGTATACGGGCAAGCAGGGCCTGCCGTCGGCCTCCTTCATCAACGGCGGCGACGGGCGCCATGAACATCCGACGCAGGAGTTCCTCGACGAGTTCAGCTTTCTCGAACAGCTCTCCTGGGACCGGTCCCACATCCACCTTGCGCTCGTGGGAGACCTGTTCCACGGCAGGACCGTGCACTCCAAGGTCGACGGGCTGCAGGTCTTTCATGAGGTAGAGGTCGACCTGGTGGCTCCGCAGGAGATATCGATGCCGGATCACTACGTGCAGCGTATGCACGAGTGCGGGTACGCCGTGCGGACCTTCTCCGGGATCGCCGAGTACCTCGCGCAGAAGCGCGTGGCTCCAATCTGGTACTTCACCCGGCTGCAGCTGGAGCGAATGGGCGACCAGTTGCTCGACAAGGCAGACCGGCTCCGTGAGTCGGTGACGTTCCGCAAGAGTTTCCTCGCATCGATCGACGAGCATACGCGCTTCTACCACCCGCTTCCGAGGCACCAGATCACACCGACGATTCCGTCGTTTCTCGACGACACGCCGCTGAACGCCTGGGAACTGCAGAGCATGAACGGCTACTACACCCGCATGGTTGAAATCGCGATGGTTGCCGGCCACCTTGGAGATGAGTTCGAGGGAACCGTTCGGCGCGAGCCCGACTATCCTGACGACTTCGTCCACGAGGTCGAGGCGCTGCGACGGAGCAAGCCGGACTACAAGGTCGGTATCAAACCGGTTCAGAACGGGATCGTCATCGATCATATAGGGCGCGACTCCTCGCCCCGCGAGATCTGGGATCAGATCGACAAGATCCGCAGGATCCTGGGGCTCGACCGCATCAGCTCTCACGGCGTCTACACCGGCGGAGAAGGGTCGCACAAAGGCATGATCTCGCTTCCTGATCTCATTGAGCTCGCCGAACACGAGATCAAGATGCTCGGAGCAAGTGCCCCCGGGTGTACGCTCAACATCGTCAAGGACGGCAGGGTCGTACGGAAGTACCGGATGGGGATGCCGCCTCGCGTCTACAATCTGCCGGGGATAACCTGCAAGAACGAGGACTGTATCAGCCACCCGTCACATCACGAACCGGTTACGCCGGAGTTCCTTCGCGCCGCTCTGGACCGCTATACGTGCAAGTACTGCGAGCGGCCGCATGCGTTCGGTGAGATCTGGTAGGCCGTGCCCGCGGCTGGGTCACCGTCTGCCGAAGAGCCTGCGGAAGAACTTTTTGATCGCCCTCCAGATGCGGCCGAAGAGGCCGGGGTTTCTGATCTTGTCGAGCCGCAGGTAGGCTTCGGCAAGCTCGTCCGGTGTGAGGCTCTTGCGTTGGGTGTTCTCCTCGATCTCCATTTCGACGAGATCCCCCTCGTCGCGGTCGTCAACGATCCGCGCCTCGATCGTCTTCCACCCGAGCCTTCGGGCCGCCTCGGTCCTTCGGTGCCCGGCAACGAGCTCGTTGCGGTTGCTGATGACGATCGGATTGAGGAGTCCATGGCGGCGAAGGCTTTCCATGAGCGAGGTGAGATCCCCGAGGTTCTTGCGCACACGTTTGCGGATGATGATCTCTTCGATATCGATCTGCACCGAAACTCCTAGTCCAGTAACGGATTCCGTTCAGAGTCGTCGTCCTCGTCCGGGTCGTCCGGCTCCTCGTGCAGCGGGTCCTCAGCCGGCTCCGGCTCGACAGGCTCCGGCTCGACAGGCTCCGGCTCGACAGGCTCCGGCTCGACAGGCTCCGGCGGCGCTTCTTCGCGGACGTCCGCATCGACATCGTCGAGGAACGGATTGACGCCGGCGCCGAAGCTCGGGGCCGAAGGCTCACTCCCGCGCGACCCGGTATCGGCAGGCGAGGAGAAGATCGAGTTCTGAGCGCCTATGGCAGCCGTGAGCGACGTGGGCCGGGAGAGCTGCGAAGCGATTCGGTCGCGACGATCGGTATGGAAGGTCTCGGCCGTGTCGAATGTCTTGGGCTCGGTTCCGGCGATGAAGAGTTCGCGGATGGTTCTCCCGCGGTAGTCTTCCGTGGGCAGCGCCCCGCTTTGGGCCGTAACCGTGACCTCGACGAGCCCTGACGGTCGTTCGAACTCACGAGGAGGCAGTTCCTTGTGGATCTCCTTCATGTACCAGGCCCAGATGGGCCCGGCGGTCTGAGCGCCGGTCTGGTTGGTGCCGAGACTGTTGCTGCCGCCACGGTCGAATCCGAGCCATACGGCGGTCGTCACGTAGGGGGAGAACCCTACGGTCCAGGCGTCCGACCAGTTCTGCGTCGTGCCGGTCTTGCCGGCCATGGGCATCTCGTCGAATCCGCCCACGAGCAGACGACGATTGCGCAAGGTACCGTACTCCACCGTGCTCTTCATCATATCGACCATCAGGTACGCCGCTTGCGGCGATACGATCTGCGCGTTCGGCCCCTTTCGCAGGAGCTCCTGTGCGACGTCCTGCGCCGGCGAAAGGATTGTGTTCCCCCGGCGGTCTTCTATGTAACGGATCGAGACGGGTATTACTTCGCGCCCCCCGCTCGGGAAGGTTGCGTAGGCTCGCGCCATGAGGAGCGGGCTCACCGCCACGGTGCCCAGGCCTACCGGATAGCGCGGCTCGAACCCTCGCTGGACCATCTGCGTCTCGTTCAGCCCCAGCAGTCGTCCTGCGGTCCCGAGTCCGTCGGCGAACCCAACCTGATCGAGTATGCGAAGCGACACGACGTTCATCGAGGTCGCAAGCGCATGACGCACGAGGGTGGGGCCCCGCCATTCGTCGTTGTAGTTCTTGGGGGCGTAGGGCGTTCCGTCGTTGTTCCAGAAGACGATCGGGGCGTCTATAAAGGAGGTCGCAGCGGTGACGGTCCGCTTGTCGATCGCCGCCGCATAGTAGAGCGGTTTGAAGGCGCTGCCGGGGGGGCGCATCGCGCTGATCGCCCGGTTCACCTGGTTGCCCGCCTCAAAAGGGCTGCCTCCAACCATCGCGAGGATATGCCCGGTCTCGTTCTCGAGGGTGATGAGCGCACCCTCTACACGGGTTCGGTCGGCAAGGGCCCGACGCTCGAGATAGGTCGCCCGGGTCACCTGGCGCAGCGCATCCTGCTCGCCTGTGTCGAACATCATGGAGACCATGTCGACGATAGGGGACAGATCGTCGCGGAAGTAGTCCTTTGCGTTCCGGCGATCGGCGGCGCTGCCTACCTGCATGTTCTCCACGTCGAACCCTACCGACAGCATCTCCACCATGGGAACGAAGCGCTCGATCCGCTCCTGGTTCCCGGCCTGGTTGCGGCGGTACGTCTCGTTGGCCTGCTGGATGCCGGCCCACAGGTGTCGCTGAGCGGCCCTCTGGTAGTCGAGGTCGAGTGTTGTGTGGACTCGATACCCGTCGGTGTAGATATTGGCGCTCCCGAGCAGCAATTCGTCCTGCAGCCGGATGCGCACGTGCTCGGTGAACCAGGGGGCAGGATCGCGCTCGAGGCGTACCAGGAAGGCCGCCGTGTTGGCGCTGCGGGTGTAGTCGTGGTTGGCCCAGTACGCCTGGAAACTCGCGTCGGCCTGCTCGCGCGTCGTGTACCCCAGGTCGACCATCTGGGAGAGGATCTCTCGCTGCAGGTCGCGGGCATTCTCCGGATTGGCGATGGGCGAGTAGGTGCGAAAACTCGGACTGGAGAGTTGGAGGACGAGCAGAACCGACTCGGCGACGGTGAGCTCCGTGGCGCTGTGACCGAAGTAGAACTGGCTTGCGGCCTCTATCCCGTACGTCCCGTGCCCGAAGGGCATCCGGTTGAAGTACTCCTCCAGGATTTCGTACTTCGTGAGATGGCGCTCGAGCTGGAGCGCCCACCACAGCTCATGGACCTTGCGGGCGATCGTGACGCTCTGGTCGGTGTACATCATCTTCGCCAGCTGCTGCGTGATCGTGCTCGCGCCGGAGAAGTATCCGGCACGACCGCCGGTGACGTAGTTCAGGGCCAGATTGGCCGCCGCGCTGGTCATCCGCCAGAGGTTGAACCCGCCGTGCTGGAAGAAAGCCCGGTCCTCGCGCGTGATCAGTGCGTAGATCAGGTGACGGGGAAGCTCCTCTATGGAGACGATGGTGCGCTTCTCTTCGCCGAAGAGCTCGGTGATCTCCCGGCCGTGCCGGTCGATCAGGACCGACGGCAAGGCTGATTCGGTCTCCGTGGATCGGGAGATCTCCTGGATATTCCGGACCGACGCGATAGCGGCTCCGACCGCAACCCCGACGACCACGGCTACTACGACAGCAAGACTCACAAGGAGGAACAGGGCGGTGCGCCGCCTGCCGTTAAACCGCATAGCTACAGGTTACGGAGCGCAGCGGTTCGTGTCAAACGGCTGCGCGCCGTTCATGGATGCCCTTCCGGCAATGGTTCAGCGCTCCGGAGGGTCTTAAGAAAAGGGCCGGCACCCGGAGGCGCCGGCCCAACCGTTAGGTCGTCGGCCATACACATAGTAAACTGGGAGGGGAACTATAATGAACAACCGACACCTTGATTATCGTCTCACGACGAGCATTACTTGATCTCTTCTATGACGATATCCAGCGTCACGGACACTGAGTACCGCTGCCGTTCCTCCACGCGGAATCGCCGCGTCACCGTGTACTCTCCCATCACAACTACTATTGTATGCTCTCCCGGCGGTACGGTAAAGTCCCCGCTCGAGCCTTCCCGCAGCCGGCCGTTCACGTAGACGCTCGCGTCCCGTGGGACGATGTACTGGACCGTGGCAAGAGCGAGTCGAAGCGGCACGTCAACGGTGACGCTGCGGCCCCTGTCGACGCCTATCGTGACCTCCTGGTCCTGGTAGCGTTGCGAACGCAGCCGCAGTCTGTGGAGTCCGGGCGTCACCAGGTACTCGCTGTCTACCCTGACCGCCTGTCCGTCGATCGTGAGCTCGAAGTCCGGGGCGAGCGGGGCCTCGGGGTCAAAAAACGATCCGTCCTCGTGGACGTATCTGACCGCTATCGCTGCAACGTTGCGCGTCACCGGACGCGCCGTGACGGTGAACTCAGCAGCCTGGATCGCTTCGCTGAGCCCCTTCATGCGAGGGACGATCGTGAGCGCGAGAGGAAACGTCTGAGGGGGGACGACGGTGCCTATGCGGGTCACCGTGGTCAACGCGTCCGGATCGGCGTCATCGCGCAGGACGACCTGGTAGAAGGTCTTTCCGCCGCGCTGCAAGGGCTGGCGCAGAAGCTCCTCGCCCACGACGCTTGCGACGTCGGCGCGAGCCTCCATGCTGATAGGGCCCACGACCGAGAGGGTCAGGGCGCCCGCATGCTCGGCGACGGCGGCGGGGCTCGTGATCTCAATGTCGATGGCGTCGAGGAACCGGGGGTCTCCGTCGATCCGGATCAGCACGATACCTTCAACGCCAACCCCTTCCGCGCTCGCCGATTCAACGGGCGTGACGGTGAGCTCGGCGGCGAGGGGTCCCCGCAGCGTCTCGGCGAAGGACGGTGAGGAGAGGAGGAGCAGTGCGGCCGCCGTGATCAGTTTCATCGTCTGTCCTGTCGCACCATGGTTTCCGGGTCGCGGGTTCTGCCGTTGTGGCGTATTTCGAAGTGCAGATGTGATCCGGTTACCTGCCCGGTGCTGCCGACCCTCCCTAGAATCATACCTGAACGGACCTCGTCGTTCAACGACACGTGCATGCTCTTCAGGTGCCCATAGAGCGTCTGGAAGCCGCCGCTGTGGTCGACGATGATGTAGATCCCGAGTATCTCGTCGGAACCGGTATGGCTCACCCGTCCGCCTCTCGCGGCGAGCACCGGGGTTCCCGCCGGAGCCGCGTAATCGGCCCCGCCGTGAAAGGTGTAGCGCGCGGTGATGGGGTTGATACGCGGACCGTACGGCGAGGTCAACCGGCCGTTCGGCAGCGGATGGCGAAAGGTCATTCCCAGGAATGCCGTGCGCTCCTCGGCCAGGAAATCCTCTCCGGGGTAGAACCGGTATGCCCGTCTGCCGTCTTGCAGTGCCAGCGAGAGCACGTCGGCCGGTCTGTCCCGTCGCAGATCGTGCATGATCATCTCCAGATCAGACGCGGGATCCAGAGGAAGATAGATGCCGGGGATGCCCGGGATGAGTATTGACGACCGTTCGTCGAACGAGGGTCCGGTGAGGCGATTCAGCGACGCGATCGCGCTGTAGGGCATGGACAGCCTTGCCGCGACGGCGAAGAGCGTATCGTGCTCCTGCAGGTCGTAGCGGTAGATGAGCAGGGGCGGCAGTTCGTCGCCCGCGCTCGCGCTGCGATAGTAGTGCTGAATGTCGTTCTGATGCTGCAGGTAGAGCGGATCGCTGCGATCGAGACGTTCCATCAGCGGGTATTCCGCGCGAAGATGGGCGAGCGGTGCGCAGAAGACGAGGAGGCATCCAAGGATCGCGACCGGGCACCGTCGAGGCCGGCTCATGCGCCTCTCCGGCGCGCCGCGACCACGATCAGTGTCAGGCCGAGCGCGACGATGATCGTGTAGACGAGGCGATGGTTCACCGCGAGGTGCCACAAAGGGAACGCGATCGCAGCGCCGGCGAACGGCAGGATGAGGGCGAGCAGCGCCCAGGCGAGCAGACGCGCGATCGAACCGCCACGCTTGCTCATCGGGCCTCCTGAAGGAGCGCTTCACGCTGTTCTTGATACCGCTGGGCCTCCCCGTTGCGGCCGAGATCCGCTGCGATCGAGGCGAGATGGTTCAGAACGTCGGCTGCTTCGCCGACCAGGCCGATCGTCGCGCTCACCTGAAGCGCACGAGTGAAATAGTCGACGGCCGACTCGTACTCTTGCATCCGGCGGGCGATGATCCCGAGCGCCTTGAGGTCGGAGGCTATGCCGACGGAGTTCTCCACCTGCTTGTCGAGCTCGAGGGCACGAAGCGCCTGTGCGCGCGCTTCGGAGTACCGGCCCTGTCTGCTGTAGAGCGCCGCGAGCGCGTAATGGTTGGACGCGAGCTCGAGCCAGGTGCGCTCGGCGGTGTTGATTGCCATCGCTTCCCGGAGCAGGCGTTCGGCGGCTTCGGTCTCGCCGCGACGGCTGTACACGGTAGCGATGTTGTGCAGGATGATCGCGACGTCGGCCCTGCTGGTGACCCGGGGGCGGTAGTCAAGCGCGCGGCTGAAAAACTCCATGGCGAGTTCGGTCTGCCCGCGTCGCAGCGCGGCCTGGCCCAGATTTGATGAGCTTTGCAGCAGCAGGTCCGGATCGTC
The DNA here is from genome assembly GCA_007118855.1 of Spirochaetaceae bacterium. Lineage (GTDB taxonomy): Bacteria > Spirochaetota > Spirochaetia > DSM-27196 > SLST01 > SLST01. Next base: position 11,800 of record SKQU01000259.1, on the reverse strand, counting down.
GAGCATGGTTGCGATCCGGTAGGCGCGCATGAAGCTTGCCTCGGCCGCGTCTATCTCGCCCACGGCCAGGTAGACGTTCCCTATCGAATTGTGGGCGCGGGCGACTCCCGGCAGGTGGTCCACCGACGTGTTGGCGTCGAGTGCGAGCTCGAAGAAGCGAAGCGCCTGCTGGTAGTTCGCCTGGCGATAGTAGCGATTGCCGAACTCCGCGTGTTCGGCGGCGCGGTCTTTCACGTCGGTGACCGTGTCAGGCGTCCTCGGCGCGGTGGAACAGGAAACGAGGAGGCCCGTCGCGACCAGAAAGGCAAGAGCGCAGGGGCCGGCGCCACGCATCAGAACTCCTCGTCGCGGACGCCGCGGAACGTCGTCGGCTGTTCTCTTGCCTCAGGAATCCCTCCCCGGATGAGCGGGTTATTGCGGATGCCCTGCAGCACCGCGTTGCCCGTGCTGATCGTCTGGCGTCCCTCTTCGAGCAGGGACATGATCTGGGGTTGGGCCGTATTGAGGTAGGCGGTGAACCCGGCGACCTGCAGAAGGCTGTCGTCGAGACGTGCGATGCTGCGCTCGAGGGAGGCAATGATCAGGAGTATGTCGTCGAACAGGCGGTTGTCGTCATCAAGGAGTGTGGCGATGCTGCCCTGCGGGTCGAGCAGCGTCTTCACGAGACCGGTGGGGTTCGCAAGCGCCGCGCTCGTCTGTTCGAGATTGGCGGCGATGAGCTGGACGTCCCCGAGCAAGACGTCGACCTGGCCGGTGGTGTCATCGATGACGCGGTTGACCCGGACGACCGTCTGCTGGAGCTCCGCCACCGCGTGCTCGAAGCTCGTCAGCGCCGCGCCGATGGGGCCGACCGACTCGCCGCGGAGCGCGAGGTCGATCTCCTCGGTGAGTCCGACGACGTTCAGCAGCGCCCGGTCCACGTTGGTGAGGATAGGATCGAGCTGGCCGAGCGCCTGGGCTATAGGGTCGGTGTCACGGAGTATGATGACGCGGTTCTCCTCGCGCAGCCGCAGGCCCTGCTTGGAGTCGTGAGTAGGGATCTGTGAGCCTTCGGCCAGCGGCTCAGTAGGCTGCCGACCCTGATGGAGGAGGATCTGTCCGCCGCCGAGCGGATTCGCGACGATCTGGATCAGAGAATCGCGGGTGACCTTGTCTATGTACTCGTCCTGGATGGTGAACCGTACGTGCACGTCGTTGGTCTCAGTCAGGGTGATATCCCGGACGCGACCGATCGTGAACCCGCGAAAGGTGATCGACATGCCGACCGAAACATCCTTGGCCGTGTCGAGTCTGGCATAGTACTCGTAGTTGCGTCGGAACCACCGCTGGTTCACGCCGAGCAGCACGATGAGCGTCACGGCCAGCCCGACCGCCACGATGACGAAGATCCCGACGACCTGATTCGCATACCGGTACCGCAGTTTCATGCCACCTCGAGTCTAGCCCACGTTTCGGGCCGCGTCAATTCCGGAGTCTGATCGCGGAGTTTCACACGATCGGGTCCTGATCCGGATCAAGCAGGTCAAGGATGTCTCCATCGTACGTCGCCGTCTCACTTAGAACATCGGTCAGAATACGCTCGACTTCAGGATCACCGCTGCGTGAGATCTCATGCAGCGACCCGAATCTGAGGACGCGGCCCTCCTTCATCACGAGGATGAAGTCTGCGATGCGGCTCGCGATCCGGGCGTCGTGGGTGACCGCGATGATCGTCGCGCCGCGCTTGCGAATCGATCGAAGCCGGGCGATCAGGAGTGCATTTCGCTCTGCGTCGATGCTCGTGGTCGGCTCGTCCATGAACAGCAGCTCCGGGTCGGCCGCGATCGCGCGTATGAAGGAGATGATCTTGCGCTCTCCCGAGGAGACCTGCGACGGGCGAAGGTCGAGCCTGGCGGTAGCGCCGAGCTCGCGCGCGAGGGTGAGTACGCGAAGACGTACGGCCGCCGGGTCGTCTTCCACCCCGTGGTAGAGGAGAGGAAGCGCGATGTTGTCGTACAGGCTCATGTTCTGCCAGAGGGCCCCGTCCTGGAAGACGAAACCGTTTCTGAGGCGCAGCGCCTCCAGCTCGCGGTCGGTGGCGCGTGCCGGATCCACGCCCAGGATCTCGACGGTTCCCCCGTCCGGAACGACCAGTCCCGCGGCCACCTTCAGGAGCGTGCTCTTGCCCGAACCGGAGGGCCCCATGACCACGGTGCAGGCGTCGCGGGGAAAGTCGACGCTGACCTCTTCGAGGATGGGCGCCGAGTCTGAGGTGACCGTAATGCCGGTCAGCCGGCACGCCGCAGCGATCATCCCGTCGGGTTGCATCTCTTCCATGGAACCTCACAGGTAGTAGGCGAGGGTGATCACCGCGTTCGCCAGGATGAGCAGCGTGATGCCGCGCCCGACCGAGCGGATCGCCGCGACCGGTATCTCGGTCGACGAGCGTTCCACCTGCAGCCCGTAGAAGGTCGCCACCAGCGCGGTGATCGCGCCGAAGACGAGACTCTTGACGACGCTCGAGGCGACGTCGGTCATGCTCAGCGCCTCCAGGAGCCCGCTCCAGTACTCGACCACCGAGATTGGGTTGACGAACTGGGTCACGACGAACGAACCAAGGAGCCCGAAGACGTTGAAGTAGAGGTTCAGAAGAAAGGTGCTGAGGGTCACGCCGATCAGACGGGGAACCACGATGTGCTGAATCGGGTTGATACCCGTGATCGTGTACGCCTCGATCTCGTGGTTGACGACCATGTTTCCGAGCTCGGTCGCGATCGCGGTGCCCGATCGGGCGGTGACGATGAGCGCCGTGAGAATAGGCCCGAGCTCGCGGGTGATCACGATGATGAGAATGCTGTAGATGAGCCGTCCCTGACCGAACTGCGGCAGCAGGCTCAGTCCCTGAATCACGATGACCGTACCGATCCCCAGGCTGATGGTCGCGATCACGTTGAGCGCCTCGACTCCGGTGAACAGGACCTGCATCGTCAGGACGCGGCTGCCCACCGTGCGACGGGTCAGAAACCGCGGCACCTGGCGGAATACCTCGACGGCGTAGCCGACCGCGTAGATGAAGTGTCGCAGCCGGCCGATCGCGTTCGCCCCGATCCGCTCAACCGCGCTCATGTGCGTATACTCCGAAGGGCTCGAGAAACCGGTCGTCGATCTCCATACCGCCGCAGGTGCGCCCGAGGCGACGATCTGTTCTCGGCGGCCCGTGATAGTCGCTGCCGGCGCTGACGAGCAGCCCCAGGTCGTCTGCGATCGCGGCGAGCCGGTGGGCTTCGCGGGCGGCGAGGTTCGCGTGGTACGCCTCTACGCCGTCGAGTCCTTCGCCGCGCCACCGTTTCAGCGATTTGACCAGCTCGTCCCAGCCGAGCCGCAGCGTCTGCGGGTGCGCGAGGACCGCGCGGCCTCCGGCGCCATGGATCATATCGCATGTCCTGCCCACGCTCTCGCCCTCCTTGGGCAGATAGAACGGTTGTCCCTCTCCGATCATCGTGTCAAAGGCTTCCTGCATTGTCGTGACGGTCCCGTGCTGTACGAGCCACTGCGCGAAGTGGGGCCGGCCCACCGTATCATGTCCGGCGATCCGGACGAGCTCATCGTAGGTGATGGGGATTCCCGCCCTCCGGAGGAGGTCCACCATCGCCCTGTTTCGGCGCGTGCGCCGGGTACGGATCTCTACGAGCCGGGTCTCGAACCTGCCGTCCCAGTGAGAGAGACCGAGCCCGAGGAGGTGGAAGACCCCCGTGTCCCATTCCACCTCCAGTTCGACTCCCGGTACGAACCCGATGCCGAGGCTGCGGGCCGCCCGCGCGGCTTCGTCGAGGCCGGCCACCGTATCGTGGTCGGTCAGGGCGATCGCGGCAAGCCCCTCCGACTGCGCGAGCGAGATGAGCTGCGTCGGTGTCAGAGAGCCGTCGGAGGCGGTGGAATGCGCGTGCAGGTCGATCATCCTCGCCTCTCAGTATATCGTTCGGCCGCAAGGTGCGGTACAAAACTTTGTTGATATAATAGATAGGAGTGTTTACAGTACTATCCAGGAGCTAACCAGGTGCCGCGTCCCATGACTTTCAAGGCCAACTCGGTCATCTACTTCCGTGGCGATGTGAGCGACAGGATCTACATTCTCAAGTCGGGGCGCGTCAGCCTCAATTCCACCGACATAGAGACCGGCCAGGAGATCCACGACTACATCCAGACCGGGGAGTTCTTCGGAGTGAAGAGCGCGCTGGGCAAGTACCCGCGCGAGGAGAACGCCGTGGTGCTCTCGGATGCCTCGGTGCTCATGTTCACGGTGCCCGAGTTCGAGCACATCGTCAGTCAGAACACCAGGATCATCATGAAGATGCTGAAGGTGTTCAGCAATCAGCTGCGACGGATGCACGCCAAGGTGAGCGCGCTGCTCGCCGAGGACGCGCAGGTCGACCCCGAGTCCGGGCTCTTTAACATCGGACAGTACTATCTGGGAAAGAAGCGCTACGAGCAGGCGCTCTACGCGTTCCGCCGGTATCTCACCTACTACCCCTCGGGGCGTTTGCACGCCCGGGCGAACGAGCTCGCACAGAAGGCCGAGCAGTTTCTCCAGCAGTACGGCGCCGGCAAGGGCCCCAATATCGAAGGCGTGGAGGCCGCCTCGCCGGCCGAATCGGCGAAGCCTGAGGCGGGCAGGCAGCTCTCCGACGCCGCGAAGGAGTTCTACGCGGCGGTGAGTACCTTCAGCCAGCAGAAGTACGCCGAGGCGCTGCGGTCGTTCAAGCAGATAGCCGACACGAGCAGTGATGAGGAGTACCGCATCAAGGCGCTGTTCGAGATGGGGCGTTGCTTCTCGAGCCTCGGGCAGCACGATGCGTGCATCAAGCACTTCACCGGGCTGATCCAGCGCTATCCGAAGATACCGGAGCTCCCCGACGCGCTCTACTACGTGGGACAGTCGTACCAGGAGAAGGGAGACACCCAGCGTGCCCAGAGCTTCTACCAGAAGATCATGAGCATGCCCGGCGTGGGTGAGGCGCTGATGCGAAAGGTCCGACGCGCGATCAAGGCGGGAGGCGGCTGAGATGAACCTCGAGGCGTTTGAGCGATTCGCCGTTGGATACCAGCCCGGCGAGATCATCTTCTGCGAGTACGAGCCCGGCGACGCGTTCTACCTCATCCAGCAGGGACGCGTTCAGATTTCCAAGATCATGGGGGATATCGAGAAGACGGTCGACGTGCTTCAGCCGGGAGAGATCTTTGGCGAGATGGCGATACTCGAAGAGGCGCCCCGCTCGGCGACCGCGATCGCCGTTGAACGGGTGAAGTGTCTGGAGTTCAACCGGGAGAACTTCGAGATCCTGATGCGGGGCAATCCGGCGATCGCGCTCAAGCTGCTGAAGCTCTTCACGAAGCGCATCTACGATCAGCGCAGGCGTTTCATGATCCTCACGCTCGATGACACGCAGGCGAGAGTTGCCGACGTGTTCCTGATGCTGAACGAGTTGCGCGGTCAGCCGGAAGACGAGACCGATGAACGCGTGTTCTTCACGACGCAGGAAGACGTCGCGCACTGGGCGGGGCTGTCGACCGAGGAGACGCGTCACGTGCTCAACCATTTCGTGAGCCAACGGCGGCTCGAGGTCGAGAAGGATCGCATCATCCTGAAGAATATCAACGAGTTCGTCCGGTTCGTGAACTCCCGGCGCAAGCAGTAATGCGATGGAGCCGATCTCCTGGCGTCTCGCCACGCCGGTCTTCACAATCCGGTGTCGATCAGGTATATTTCCCCCGCGTCGAACTTCGGTCGACTGCCAAGGTAGCTCAGGGGCAGAGCAGCTCACTCGTAATGAGCAGGTCGTGAGTTCGAATCTCACCCTTGGCTCTTCCGGTAATCCTCATACCACCTAATCCGTGACCCACTCTGCGCCGATATACAGGTCAGGGAGGCCGATGTGCTACGAGGCATGTATACCGGCGCCGCCGGGATGGTTGTCCAGCAGAACCGTCTTGACGCGCTTTCCAACAACCTCGCGAATGTAGATACCACCGGGTACAAGCGTGACACCCCCATTCAGAAAGCGTTCCCTGAGCTCCTGATCCGCCGGATGAGCGACGACGGCGTGCGCCAGATTCCCCTGCGCAGCTTCCCGGTGGGCTCCTACGACGTCGCCCCCGTGGTTGGTCGGGTCGGGACCGGCGTTGAGACGAACGAGTACTTCACCGTCTTCAGTCAGGGAAGCCTGCGCCAGACGGAGAACGCCTTCGACCTCTCGCTCGAGGGGAAGGGGTTCTTCGTCGTTGATACCCCGTACGGCGAGCGGTACACCCGCAACGGAAGCTTTCTCATAGGCCCGGAGGGGATGCTCGTGACGAAACAGGGGTATCCGGTGCTCGGAGAGGGTGGTCCGATTCAGCTGAAGCTGAACAACTTCGTCGTGGACGAAGACGGGGTGATCTACGAGAACGCCGCGCTCGCCGACGATCCCCTGCGTCTTGTCAGCATGCGGGAGAACGAATGGGAACAGACTGTGGAGGTCGACCGCCTGCGCGTGGTCGACATGAGGAATACCCGCTACCTGCGCAAGCAGGGCGACAGCTTCTGGGCGACGACCGAGGAGTCGGGCCAGGCGTTCACCATGACCGAGGGGCGGCCCAAGGTTCGGCAGGGATTCCTTGAGACGAGCAACGTCAACCCGGTGACCGAGATGGTGCAGCTGATCGAGGTCAATCGGGCGTACGAGGCGAACCAGCGTGCGATCCAGGCGCACGACCAGATGACCGGGAAGCTGATCAACGAAGCGATCAGGCTGTAAGGAGTAGCGTGATGATGAGATCACTGTGGACTGCGGCGTCCGGCATGGTCGGCCAGCAGTTCAACATAGACACGATCGCCAACAACCTGTCAAACGTCAACACGACCGGTTTCAAGAAGAACCGGCCGGACTTCGACGACCTGCTTTATCACACCGTTCGCATGGCCGGAACACCTGCGACCGAGGAGACACTCGTCCCGGTCGGTGTGCAGGTCGGGCACGGCGTGAAGGTCGCGGCGACGCAGAAGATCCACACGCAGGGTTCCCTGCAGAACACCGGGAACGTGGGCGACATCGCGATCCAGGGCGAAGGATTTTTCCGGGTGCTTCTCTACGACGGGAGTTTCGCCTATACGCGCGACGGCTCGTTCAAGATCGACTCCAACGGACAGTTCGTCGACAGCAACGGCTACAGGCTCATCCCGGAGGTGATACTTCCCGAGGGCTTCATTCGGGAGTCGGTCAGCATTTCGCAGGACGGCCGGGTCACGACGAAGCTGCCCGGACTCGATGATCCGATCGACGTGGGACAGCTCGAGCTCTACCGGTTCGTGAACCCGGCGGGTCTCCAGGCGATCGGCGACAACCTCTTCCGGGTCTCGAGCGCCTCGGGAGACCCGATCGGCGGGCAGCCGGGATTCGACGGAATGGGACAGACGCTGCACAAGTTTCTCGAGCTCTCGAACGTCGAGGTGGTCCAGGAGATGGTCAACATGATCGTTGCCCAGCGGGCGTACGAGATGAACTCGAAGGCCATTCAGACCAGTGACTCGATGCTCGGGATCGCGGCCGGCTTGAAGAGGTAAACCGGATGGAGACCATAGGCGCGAACATGGCCCGGTGGAACGCTACCCAGTTGCGGCCTGAACTGCCCGCCGGCGACCGTCGCGCGCAGCTGCGTTTCGTCGCGCAGGAGTTCGAGTCTTTGTTCGCAAAGCAGATGCTCGACAGCATGCGTGCTACACTCAATCGTGAAGACGATCTGTTCGACGGAGGGATGGCGCAGGACATCTTCGAGGACATGCTCTACGAGGAGTACGCCCGGATGATGTCCCGGACCGGCAGCCTCGGTATCGCGGACATGATTGTTCGCCAGTACGAGCAGGCCGTCTCTGTCGACGCGGTGAGCCCTGAGCGGGCCGCCGCAGTGTATGATTCTTTGTAAGCAGTTCAAATCACTCGTATGAAATAGTGCACAATCCGATCCGCCTCGGAGAGGTCGCGTCTGGGGCAGGTGTAAGTCTTTTCCCGTCAGTGAGATAAAGGCGCCTTGTACTGAGGTACTCTTGGCACGTTCCTTGCAATGTATTCTGCGGGAGTTACGGATGACCAGGAAGAAGTGCAGGACCGTACGCGACGACGATACCCTCAAGGCGTACTTCAATCAGATACGACGCACGAGGCTGTTGACCTTCGAGGAAGAGCTCGAGCTGTCACGGCGGATAGAGCAGGGTGACCAGCAGGCTCGACAGGAGCTCGTCGAGGCGAATCTTCGTCTGGTTGTGAAGATTGCGAAGGCGTACGTCTCCAACGACGTCGGGCTCCTCGATCTGGTCCAGGAGGGGAACCTCGGACTCCTGAAGGCCGCCGAGAAGTACGATCACCGCAAGAAGGTTCGATTCTCGACCTATGCCTCCTGGTGGATCAAACAGTCGATCACGAGGGCGTTGAGCAACAAGCGGCGCAGCATCCGGTTGCCGCATCGCAAGGAGGACGCTCTGCGCAAGATTCAGCGGGCTTACAATACCCTCAGCCAGCGCTGCATGCGGCGACCAAGCGTCGAAGAGGTTGCCGCAGAGGTGGGCATGCCGAGCGGTGAAGTGTCGCAGATCCTCAGTATCTCAAGCGGGCCCATCTCGCTCGACAGCGACATGAACTCGGAGACTGGAACGCTGCACGATGTGTTCGAGGATTACAGCTATTCGCCGGAGACCGAGATCATGCAGCAGGTGATGCGAGAGGAGACGCTGCGTTTCCTCGAGCGGCTCAGGGAGAAGGAGAAGAAGATCCTTCTCTACCGATTCGCGTTCTACGGCGGCAAGAAGTACACGCTCAAGCGTATAAGCGACGAGATGGGAATCAGTCCGGAAACCGTACGGCAGATCGAGATGCGGGCCCTGCGCAAGCTCCGTCAGCATGCGAGCGAGGTCGAGGAGTTCGTGCACGGGTAGTGCGCCGGAAGGCTCAACAATTGCGTCTCGCGGATCGATGATTAAGCGTGGGGCAGAGGCGAAGAGGCAAGACACATCAACCCCGGCGCGACCGGACCCTTCTCGTGGGCCTCCTGGTCGCGATCGCAATCCTCCTCGGCGCTCTCATCGCGATGCTGCCGGAATCGATCGAGCGCGTCTGTGACACTCCAGCGGGCGTCCGAGCGACCGAGCGCCCGGACCGGCCCGAGCCGCAGACCGATGACGACCCCTACCCGAGCGTCCCCGACGATTCGTTGATGAGCGACCAGGAGCAGCCGGCTCCGCAGACGCAGCCCGATCGGCCGGCGCCGCCGGTTCCGCCGGCCGCCGAAGGTACCGCGGCCGCGCAGCCGTGGTGGCTTCCGCCGGCCGCCGTCCCCCCCGAGCGGCGGGGGCCGCTCGTGCTCGTGCTCGACGATGCGGGAAACTCGCTCGAGGCGTACGAGGAGTTCCTGAGGTTCCCGGGACCAATGGCAGTTGCGGTCCTCCCCCGACTTGATTTCTCGGTTCATGCCGCGGCGCTCGCGGCCGCGGCGGGGAAGGAGATCATGCTTCATCAGCCCATGGAAGCGCTGCGTGGCGGCGACCCGGGGCCCGGCTCGATAGGGTTGTCCGATCCTCCGGAGAGGATCGTCGAGGCGATCCGGGAGAACCTCAGGACGGTTCCGGGGGCGATCGGTGTAAACAACCACATGGGCTCGCTTGCGACGGCGGACGCCGAGCTGATGCGAACCGTGCTCGCCGCCCTTCACGAGCAGGACCTCTTCTTCCTCGACAGCCGCACATCGGCAGAGACCGTCGGCCGCCTGGTGGCCGCGGAAGTCGGGATTCCCTTCGCAGAACGCACCGTCTTCCTCGACAACTCGCGCACACGGGAATCAATACTCTCGGCGCTCGGCCATGCGCTCGAGCTTTCCCACAGGGGCGAGCCGGTGGTGATGATCGGGCACGTGACCGTGCCGCTTCTGGCCGACATCCTGCTCGAGGTGTACCCTGTACTCGATGCGCACGGATACGAGTTCGTCCCGGTCTCGCAGCTCGTGAGGCCGGTGGGCATCGCGCAGGGAGATGAACAGTGACAGTTCTCGGGGTGGAGAGTTCGTGCGACGAGTGTTCGGTCGCGGTCGTTGAAGACGGAAGGCGCGTCCTGGGGCAGGTGATCGCCACGCAGCTCGAGGAGCACGCACCGTTCGGGGGAGTGGTTCCGGAGATCGCGAGCCGGACCCACACTCGTTGGATCGTCGGAGTCTACGAGCGGGCCCTGGCGGAGGCCGGGATCCGCGCCACGGACCTCGACGGCGTTGCCGTGACCAACAGGCCCGGGCTCGTGGGCTCGCTGGTCGTGGGGCTCTCCTTCGCGAAGGGGCTCGCCTTCGGGCTCGGACTGCCGTTGGTTGGCGTGGACCATATGCGTGCCCACCTCTACGCTCCGCAGCTTGCCGAACCTGTCGAGTACCCCTTCCTGGGATTGCTCGTTTCAGGGGGGCACACGATAATCGCGCGCGCAGACGATCCGCTTTCCATGGAGGTGCTCGGTACGACGATCGACGACGCATGCGGGGAAGCCTTCGACAAGGTCGCCAAGCACTATGCCCTCGGCTACCCCGGTGGAGTTGCGATCGACCGTCTCGCCCGCGCCGGCGACGATCGTGCCTTCTCATTCCCCGACGCGAGTCTTCACAAGCAGGATCATCGCTACGACGTCTCGTACTCCGGACTGAAGACGGCGGTCATCAACCAGCTCGACCAGTTCTGGAACGGCTCGTCGCAGAAGTCCGCGGAGAACATCGCGGCGAGTTTCGAGCGCGCGGCGGTAGACATCCTCCTGCGGCGGCTCGATCGCGCGGCCGCCGACACGGGACTCAGCCGGGTCGTCGTGGGCGGGGGGGTGGCCGCGAATACCCGGATGCGCGCATCGCTCGCCGCGCGCAGCGATCTCCAGGTGTGGTTTCCGCCGCTCGAGCTGTGCACGGACAACGCGGCGATGATCGCCGGACTCGGGTACCACCTGCTGCGAAGCGGCAGGGCCGACGGGCTCGATCTGGATGCGAGCGCGCGCGTGGCGGGATTTCGCCGCACCTGTCCGTGAACCTGCGCTCTGCGTTTGACACGCCGCGCCTCTGCTCATACTCTTCTGCTGAGCTATGAACGCATCCTTCAACCTCGACGCGGTGATCCGCAAGATCCCGGACTTCCCCAAGAAGGGGATTCTGTTCTACGACATCACGAGCATTCTCATGGACCCCGCGGCCTTCGCCTACTGCGTCTCGCAGATGGTGTGGCGCTACCGGTCGGCCGGTCTCGACGCGGTTGCGGCGGTTGAGGCGCGCGGCTTCCTCTTCGGTGCGCCGCTCGCGCTCGAGCTCGAGCTTCCGCTGCAGCTCGTCAGGAAGAAAGGGAAGCTTCCCGGTGAGACGGTGAGTCTGACCTACGAGCTCGAGTACGGCAGCGACACGGTTGAGATGCATCGGCAGGACCTGCGCCCCGATCAGCGGGTTCTCATCGTTGACGATCTCATCGCGACGGGCGGGACGGTTCGGGCGACTGCTCAACTGATCGAGCGCGCCGGCGGCACGGTACACGAGGTCTTCAGCGTCATCGGCCTGCCCTTTCTGGGGTACGAGGACCTGCTTGCGCCGGTCCCGGTGCATACGCTGCTGAACTACGAGTCCGAGTAGACGGGTTGACACCGGGCGGTCCGATTGGTATGGTAAGGCATAGATTTCCCGGTTGTGTAATGGTAGCACCGCAGATTCTGGCTCTGCTAGTGGGGGTTCGAGTCCTCCCCGGGAAGCGATAGATGCCCCCTTCGTCTATCGGCTAGGACGAGAGATT
>SKQU01000113.1 GCA_007118855.1 Spirochaetaceae bacterium | reverse complement strand
TCCGCCGCGTCGGCCGTGTGCGGCGCGCTCCCGCGGCGCGCGACGACCGGCCCGCCTCGCGGCGTCCGTGCGCCGCGCCTACAGGACCGCGAGGACTTCCTGCGCGTGGTCGGCGGGCTTTACGCTCGGCCACGCCTTGATGATCGTGCCGTCGGTGCCGATCACGAAGGTGCTTCGAAGCACCCCTTCGTAGGTCTTGCCGTACATCTTCTTCTCGCCCCACGCGCCGAAGGCGTCGATCGCCTTGCGCTCGGGGTCGGCGAGCAGGTAGAAGGGCAGGTCGTACTTGGTCTTGAACTTCTCGTGGCTCACCTCGTCGTCGGCGCTGATGCCCACGACGACCGCGCCCTTCTCGAGGATCTCGTCGTAGATGTCGCGGAATCCGCACGCCTCGGTCGTGCACCCCGGCGTGTCGTCCTTGGGGTAGAAGTAGACCACGACATTCTTCCCCTTGAAGTCGCCCATGCCGACCGATCGGCCCTTCTCGTCGTTGAGCGTGAAATCCGGTGCCTTGTCGCCTTCTTTGAGCATATCTCCTCCGTCGATGCAGAAAATAGCCGCGCGCCGGTCGGCGGGCAACTGTTCCGCCTACGTGCGCGGCCCGCCGAACATCGTATTGAAGAACTTCTCCGCCTCGACCCGCGCGTTCTCGAGCCCTTCGCCGATGTCGCCGACAGCCTTCGCAAGCGGGTCCTTCGACGCCTTGAGCTCCTCTTCGTAGCTCCGGGTGGCTTCGGTGAAGTCGCTCGCCACGTCTTCCTCGGCCGCGTCGCGTCGCGGGTAGGTGCCGGAGAGGACCCCCTCGTACGACCCGTCGGTCGCCCAGGCCTTGATCGCCCGCAGGCGCAGCACGGGGAAGGGATGCGACTGGCCCATGAGATTCAGGAGCTTGTAGACGCCGTCGAGGACATCGCCCCCGGCGTCGTAGTCGTCGGCCTGCCGCTCGAACTCAGCGTTCTCCATCTCGTCAAGGCGTCGGCCTCCGGCGAGCTTCATGAGGAGCGTGGTGCTCACCTCCGGGCGCTGGACGACGAGCAGCCCCGCGCGGTCGGCGCTGAGCTCGCTCTTGCGGTCCCACTCCTTGAGCGCGGCGAGCACGCCTATGAGCACGATCTGGGCGACCGGGATGCGCACGACGAGCGCCGCCATATTGAGCAGGAACCAGAGGAGCGTCTTGTAGAGGACGTGGCCGCTGAGGATATGGCTGAGCTCGTGCGCGATGACCGCGAGGAGCTCGTCGTCGTCGAGCGTGTCGAGCATGCTCGAGTTGAGCGTGATGAACGGCGCCTTCACGCCAATCGCCCCGGCGTTGAGCGCCGGGTTCTGCGTGACGTAGAGCTCGGGCCGGTCGGCGACGTCGAGCACGCGGCACGCCTCGTCCACGAGCCCGTCCAGGCGCGGGAACTGCCGCGGGCCCACGCGCACCGCGGAGGCGAGGTAGAGGAGGCGGATCTGCTTCTCCCCGGTCATCCCCAGGAAGAACCTCACGACCTCGTTCAGGCCCGGGACCTGCTTGAGCGCGGCGAGGGCCGCGCGGTCGGCAGGGTGCTCCCAGGCGCGCGGGCTGATCTGTTCAAGACGGATACGGTCCATGCTCCTAATGTAGCTCCCCGGCGGTCGCGGTGCAAGGAGGGCGGCCCGCCTCCGCGCGCAGCCTCGTCCTGCCGCCTCCGCGCGCCCGCGAAACCGCCCGCCCGGCTTTTGACACGGCGGCGGCGCTCGGGTAGGATGACCGCCGATCAACCCTGTCAGGAGCTCATCATGAAGGTCGGAATCGTCGGCTGCGGAAAGATCAGCGACATCTATCTGAAGAACTGTCACCAGCGTTTCCCGGGGATGGAGGTCGTCGCGCTCGCCGACCTCGTCGTCGAGGCGGCTGAGGCGAAGGCGCAGGAGTACGGCATCTCGCGCGTGCTGCCGGTCGACGAGCTCATCGCCGATTCGGACGTGGAGGCGGTGCTCAACCTCACCGTACCGGCGGCGCACGCGGAAATCTGCGAGAAGACGATCCTCGCCGGCAAGCACTCGTACACGGAGAAGCCGCTCGCGATCGACTTCGAAGACGGGCGGCGCCTCCTGGATCTCGCGAAGGGGAAAGGTGTGCGGCTGGGCGCTGCGCCGGACACTTTCCTTGGCGGCGGGCTGCAGACGGTGCGCAAGCTCCTCGACGACGGCTGGGTGGGCGAGCCGGTCGCGGCGACCGCCTTCATGACCGGCCGCGGACCTGAGGGGTGGCACCCCAACCCCGCGTTCTTCTACCAGCGCGGCGCGGGGCCGCTCTTCGACATGGGGCCCTACTACCTCACGACGCTCGTGACGCTCCTTGGGCCCGTGAAACGGCTCTCCGCCGCGACACGGATGACCTTCAGCGAGCGTACCGCGACGAGCAAGGAGCGCTACGGCGAGAAGATCCCGGTGGAGGTGCCCACCTACGTCGCCGGCACGCTCGAGTTCCACTCCGGCGCGATCGGGACGCTCGTGATGAGCTTCGACGTCTGGAAGAGCCGGCTGCCGCGGATCGACCTCTTCGGGACGCTCGGCTCGATCGGGCTGCCGGATCCCAACACCTTCTGGGGTCCGGTGCAGCTGTTCAGGCCCGGCGCCGAAGACTGGGCCGAGGTGCCGCTCTCGCACGGCTACTCGGAGAACAGCCGCGGCGTGGGGCTCCTCGATCTCTCGCGCGCGGTGGAGACCGGGCGTCCCCACCGTGCCGCCGGCGAGGTGAGCCTGCACGTCCTCGAGGTCATGCACGGGCTGCTCGAGTCCGGCGAGACCGGCGCCTTCTACGAGATGACGACGAGCTGCGAGCGGCCGGCCGCGCTCCCGGTAGGGCTCAACGACGGAGAGATGGATTGATCCTTCGGGGTTCGCCTGGGAGGGACTGGATTGCAGAGTACCGACGCGCTACCTTTGGACGTATGCTGCGTCTGCGCGTCTCTTCGGTCGGTCTGATCCTCCTCATCGCGCTCGTGCTCCTCGCCGGCTGCGCGGTCCGCGAGGAGATCACCCTCGAGCCGGACGGCTCGGGCGAGGCGACGCTCACCGTCGACCTCCATCCCATCCTCGTTGCTTACGTGAGCGATCTTGCATCCGCGATGAGCGGCGTTGAGGCGGATGCGGCGGAACTCGCGCTCTTCGACGTCGCGCAGATCACCGCCGAGATCGACGAGCGGCCCGGTATGGAACTCGTGCGGGCGGAGCAGCGCGGGCGCGGCGGACTCACGCTCGTCACGCGCTTCACCGACATCAACGCGATCTTCGCGCGCGAGGGGGCACAGGACGTCCTGCGCCTTGAACGGCGAGGGGACGAGCGGGTGCTCACGATGACGCTCGGCCGCGACGCGGTCGCGCGATTTCTCGAGTACGCGCCGGATGAGAGCGCGACGATGATCGAGCTGCTCTTTCCGCCGCCCGACGGGTCGGTGACGCGCGAAGAGTACCGCGAGGAGCTCGCCTGGGCGCTCGAGGAGTACGACCGCAGAGCGGCGGTCGAACGGGCGCTCGACGAGGCGCGCATCGAGGTCGTGGTCACACCGCGGGGGCGGATCGTCAGCCAGCGCGGCGGTGAGGTCGTCGACGGTTCGGTGCGCTTCACGATCCCGGTGCTCGAGCTTCTGACGCTGCGCGAGGAGCGTGTCTACTCGCTCGTCTTCGTGCCCTGACGCCTTTCAGTGCCCTGACGCTTGGCCCGCTCCATCTCCTCGACCTCGTCGGCCGGCGGCTTGAAGATCGCCTGGTAGATCCGGTCGCGAATACTGTCGCGGATGTGCTCGTAGTTTACGTGGATCGTCCGGCCCGAGTCGCTCACCCGCACCACCGACGATGTGATCTTGATCTCCGTCTCCTCGAAGCGGAACCGGAGCTCGAGCTCGTCGCCCGCCTTGAAGTGACCGTCCGGATTGAGCAGGCTCGCGCCTCCTCCGCCTATGTCGCGCGTCTTGCTCAGCAGCTCCTTGTCTGTGTCAAAGGGGTAGAGACGGACCGGGACCTCGACCCGCCGCCGGTAGTACCGTCGCTTCTGATAGCGTTTGAGGTCCTCCGAGTGGGCGAGGCGCGCCTCCCGGCCCTCCTCACCGAGAACGGTCGAACGGAAGGTGAAGACGCCCGCATTGCTCTGGAAGAACACGTCGACGCCCGCACCGGACGGCAGCCGTGCGCCCTCTTCGACGACGCGCACCCGAAAGGCCTCGGGTCGCGGGGCGAGGACTTTCGCCTTGATGGGACGCCGGTAGCGGCTGCGCGCGATGAGGACCGTCGCACCCTCCGGTATCGCCGCGCTCGACCGGGGCGCGCGACCCCCGCGACCGCCGTGACCGAGCGTCACACGCAACGCCGCGATGCTCTGAGCGCCCGCCTCGTCGTTCTCACGCACCCTGGCAGCGGCGGAGTTAAACGCGATTTCGTCCGTGACGAGCAGGTGTATCTGGGTGTCGTCCTTCAGGTAATGGCGCATGCGTTCGAGCAGGTCGCGCTGGCTGGGCGTGAGGCCGAGCTCGTCGGCCTTTTCGTCATAGAGCCGTCGGGCGACGGCGATCTGGCGCCGGCGGTCCCGCTTGCCGTGCAGGGCCGCATACGCCGTGAGCCCCGCGATGAGGCCGAAAACGAGGACGAACGCGAGGATGACCTCGAACGGACTCGTCTGGTAGGCGCTGGAGACCTGCTCGAAGAATCGCTGGACAGCCGGGGTCACAATCCGCTCCTGCTCTCAATGATACCCGGTTCTCGCCGGATCCGCCAGAACGAGCCCGCAGAGCGCGGGAGGCGGAGTTCTGCGGTCAGGGAGGAAGTCAGCCCAGGAAGACCTGCCCCGACTGGTCGATCGCGAGGATCGTGCGGCACTTGGAGCAGCGGAACCGCCCCGAGCGTCCGGCTCGGAGGCGCACGCTGCAGACCGGGCACTTGAAGGTCCTGGGAAACACGTCGACGGTGGGCGCGGCCGTGGATTTGCGGAAGAACTGGACGGCATCGTCGAGGGTGTCACGGATGTTGAAGAACTGGGAGAACCCGAGCAGCTGGAACACCTCGTAAACGCGCGGCTGGATCTCGAGCAGCACGACGTCGCCGCCGCGCGGTTTGACCGCCTTGAGGAAGGCGGTGAACGAGCCTATGCCGGTTGACGAAACGTAGGTCAGCCCCCCGCAGTTGAAGATCAGCCGGCTGAACCCCGTCTCCACCGCGCGGTTGATCCGCTTCTGGAAGAAGTTGGAGTTATAGGTGTCGATGTAGCCGCTCAGGTAGAGTACGAGCGTTCCGGGGATCCCGTCGACTTTCTCCAGCTTGATGCGCAGGCTTTCGTCCTTCTCTTCGTCAAAGCCAGGCACAATGTCGTTGTTGTTCATCCCGGACCTTCTCCTCATTTCAGCATCGGCACGCCGACGCACTTCCTTGACGCATCGCGACCCCGGCAGACTACCAGAACCAACGCGGCTTTCAAAGGCCGCCGCACGACAGACTCGCCGCGTTGCCGGCCCGGCAGTACCTTCAAGCGCATGAAAACGCTGTTACGCGGCTCCGTGCGAGCCGGATTGCTCCTCGTGTCGGCTGTCATCGTGCTTGTCGCCGGACCATGGCGACTCATTGCCCAGGGCGATTCCGAGCCCGCGACCGGCGGTAGTGAGGCTTCCGCGGTACTGGGGATGGACATCGCGGATGCGGTTGCGCTTGCCGCCCGGACCTCCGGAGAGTGGGAGTACGATCCCGGTAGCCGGCACATATTCGCGGAAGATGCCCGGGTCGACTATCCGCTCGTGCTGCCCGAGGCCGAATGGCGAAGGCTGCTCGAGCCCTCGGCCTATCGCATCCTGCGCGAGAAGGGGACCGAGCGCGCCTTCTCGCATCCGCTGAACGGGAACGTCGAGTCGGGCATCTACTACTCGCGGGCGACCGGGCAACCGCTGTTCAGCTCCCGCGACAAGTATGACTCGGGGACCGGCTGGCCGAGCTTCACCCGTCCGATCAACCCGGATGCGATCGTCTACATTGAGGACAATTCGCTGTTCGCCCGCCGGATCGAGGTGGTCGACAGCCTCAGCGGTTCGCACCTGGGTCATGTCTTTCCCGACGGTCCGGCCCCCACGGGGCAGCGGTACTGCATCAACGGCGAGGCGCTGATCTTCGTGCCCGACGGAGGCGAGCCCCCGGCGATCCGAACCGGCGAATAACTGGTGCCGAAATTGTTGTCCGGGGGCGGACCGAACGGCTCCTCAGTAGACCGGGCTCAGTCCGGCCTTGTAGAGCTCGCCGCTCGCGCGGTACATGGAGAAAGACGAGGCCATCACGGTCAGGTCGTTTTCTTCGGCGAGCTCGACGATCGAGCGCGGCAGGGTCTTGCCGCGAACCACGAGTATCGTGTGGATGTCCGAGATCATCGCGGTGCGGATCGTCTGAGGCGCCACGAGGCCCGTGATGAAGAGTACCTTCTCCTGCGTCACGGTCAGGACGTCGCTCATCAGGTCTGAGGCGAAGGCGTAGTCGAGCTCCCGGTCCGCGTGGGACTCGCCACACACGAATTGCGCGTCGACGATGCGGGCTATGCTTTCTGCAGTCACGCCTGACTATACCATGAGCGGCCCGCTCATCAATAGCCGTCGAGCGCCCAGGGCAGGATCGTTCCGGTCTGCGCGTCGCTTGCGCGGCCCGTTCCGTCCGCGCCTGAGAGGTGGGGGTAGCGGGAGGCGAGGTCGGGCGCCTGCTCGTGGAGCAGGGTCATCTGGACGGCCGCCTCGCCGGTATTGCCCCGCAGGTACTCCGCCTGCGCCCGGATCAGGGTCGCGAGGACACCGGCCCCGCGGCGACGGTCGGCTTCATCGACCCACCGCAGCGCTTCCTCCGGTTCTTCGGCGAGCAGCGCGAGGTTTGCCAGGTTCAGGTAGCTCGCCACCGCCTGCGGATCAAGGTCCGCGGCGCGAGCGAACGCGCGACGGGATTCCTCGTGCTCGCTGAACCGACCGTGCAGGATGCCGATCTGGTTGAGCGTTCGCACGCGCCGTCGATCGTCCTGGGTGTGCATCGCCTCCTCGAGGCGGGCGATGTTGCCGGTGTAGAGCGTGGCTCGCAGACCGGCGAGAGACTCTTCGTAGAGCGGCGCGACGAGCTGGTGCGGGGGGGGGGCGATCGTGAAGCTCGGTGGATCGAGCGGGAGCGCCGGGTAGCGCTCCCGCGTCGCGGCTACCGGGATGAACTCGATCTGGCCGGACGGGGCATATCTCCGGTAGAGCCGGGAGCCCTCCTGCCAGGAGGCAAGGAAGCCCTGGTCGAGGATCGTCGTCTCGTAGGGGAGCCACACGGTCCCGCCGTAGCCGATCGCCGCCGTCGTGTCCGTCTCAAAGAGCCAGAGGTTCGCACTCGGCTCCCCCGTGTCGAAGGCCATGAACACGTGGCCGGGGCTCGTCATGATGGCTGTGGCGATACCCACCGCCTCGTAGAGCGAGCACATGAGCGCGGTCGTGTCGTCGCAGTCGCCGTAGCCGATCCGGAGTGTCGTGCGCGGGAAGCGCACCGTGTCTATGATCGCCGGGTTGCCGAGCACGGAGGTGATGCCCGAGTACGGGTCTTCCACGTATTCGATCCCCCCCGCGCCGACCGCGTCGGAGATTCGCGCGGCGCGGAAGATGTGGTGAGACAGCGCCGGGCGCTCTTCGAGCTCGATCCCCACGAAGGGAGCGACGAACGAGCCCACGATCTCGTCGTGCGGCGTGACGAAGGCGGCCAGCTTCGCCGAGTCGTCCCAGGTAAGCGCCGTTGAGCGATGCATCGTGATAACCGCGACTTCGACCGTCTCGTGCGTCCGTCCGCCGGTCTCGTAGCTCACCGTCAGGCGCACGGGTACCGGCGTGCTCTCCTGGAGCCCGAGCGTCGCCGGCGAGATGGGCAGACGCAGCGGCAGGACGACCGAGGCGCCGGGCTCGAGCCGGTCCGCGGATCCGCCCGGGGTGGGGAAGTCGAGGAATCGCATCTCCGCGGTGACCGCGATGCGGGTTGCGCTCGTCGTACCGGTGTTCCGGACGGTGACCGTACCCACCGGGTCGGTCTGGTAGATGTTGAACAGCGACGGGAAGAGGTCGTCGATCGCGAACTGCTCGATCGTGACCGGCGGCGCCGGTCGATCCGGGCTCTTTGCGGCTTCGTAGCGCTCGCGGAGCTCCTGGAGCTGCCCCCGTGCCCGGTCGTTGTCCGGGGCGCGGCTGATGAGCTCCTCGTACTGCGTCTGGGCCTGCTGGTAGGCGTAGGCGGCGGACGCGACGCCGTACTGCTCGAGAAGCTGCACCGTCTGCCGGAAGAGGCGCTCGGCGTTCTCCTCGAGCCGCCGAAGCGTGACCGCGGTCCTTGCCTCGGCGACCTGCCGGTCGGCCGGGTTGATCCCAAAGGCGATATCCCAGATGTGGGCTGCGGCCTCCCACGCATCGATCTCCTCGTAGATTCGCGCCCGCTCGGCGATCGCCCGCTGGTCGTACGGGTTCCTGCGCAACCGCTCGTTCGACGCGAGTATCGCCTGCTCGGTGTCCGAGAGGCCGCGGCCGGCGCGGACCATATCGACGTCGAGGAGCTGCACGATGCGCTTCTGCTGGATGCTCAGCATGGAGATCGTGCCCTCGTCGCGGTTGAGGTGGAACTCCGTGAATGCGACCAGTCCGCCCACCTCCGGCAGATGGGCGACCGGAAGCTCCCAGACGACCGTTCCGGTCT
>SKQU01000391.1 GCA_007118855.1 Spirochaetaceae bacterium | reverse complement strand
GACGCCATCGCTCTGCGTGCTCACGCAGGCGGTCGGCGCGAGAGGGATCACCGTCCCAGCCGTAGAGTCGCGCCGCGGCGTTGACCAGCCCCAGGTCGCCGAGCGGCAGCACATCGGGCCTTCTGGCATGGAAGATGAGCACCATGTCCGCCGTCCAGGGACCTATGCCGCGAAAGGTGGTGAGGTGCCTGCGTAGCTCCTCGTCGTCCAGTGAGCTCCAGACCGACTCGCCGGTCCGGCCATCGAGGAACGCAGCCGCGATCGATTGCAGGTATTCCGCCTTGCGGGCAGACAGTCCTGCCGCGCGCAGCTCGTCGTGGTCGGCGTCCGCGAGCGCCGCCGGCGAGAGGTTGGGGTATGCGCAGAGAAGCCGACGCCAGATCCCCGCTGCCGCCGCGACCGAGATCTGCTGCCCCACGATCGCATTCGCGAGGGTTCGAAACGCATCCCCGCTTCCGCGCAGGACGTCGCCCTGATGTGCGGCGATCAGTCGACGCAGGACCCCGTCGCGCGAGCCGAGCTCATCGCAGGCGCGTCTCCAGTAGGGTGGTGCCGAAATTGTGGATGCCCGCCTCGAGCCCTTTCCGTCTCCCATGGCGTCAGTATCCCGAAAAAGGTACTCCTGCGGCGAGTGGTTGCGGCCGCGGCCGTTCGTCGCAGCCGTTCGTCGCGGCGGGCGAAAAGAAGGCCCGCCGCGACGGCGGGCCTGCCCTGCCTGGTGCCGGAGGCGCTACCGACCCTGTCCGGGGCGAGCCTCCTGGTTTCGGCGTGCCGGTTCGAAGTCGTCCCGCCAGGCCCATCCCGGCGGAGTCGTGGCCTCGTCGGAGTCATCAGATTCGCCCTCGGCCGCGGCGGCCGACCGCCCCAGAGCCGAAATGCGGCGCCCGGGCGCTTCTCCGCGCGCGGCCGTCTCAACGGCGTTGCGGCGTTCGCCGCTACCGGCCCACAGCGGGTAGCGCCCTTCATTCCAGAACTCGTGCTGCTCTCCGCCGGTCTCCACGGAGATGGGCGCCATGTGATTGGGGATGACGAATCCCCGGACCAGGGCATCCGCTCCGTCGACGAACGGCAGCGACTCGTCATGTCCGTACGGTCCCATGTGCAGCTCAACGCTGCTTTCCGGGGTTCGCAGGAACCACTCGTTGTGCTCGTAGAGCAGGCGCCCGGCGAGCGACATGTACGCTCCGTCGCGAGCAACGTCGCGTCCGAGGACGTCGTCGCCGGCGAGTACGCCGCCCGCGATCAGGGCTGAGAGCGCGAATGTCAGAACAATCGTTCGTGTACGCATATCGTACCTCCATAGTTGGTACCGACAGTATCGCCGTCGCGTGTGGCGCAGTCGTGGAGTGAACGTGAAGAGTGTGTGAATCAGAGTCGGTGCCGCGGGAGCAGGATCCGCGCAGTGGTGCCGGTAGACTCGCAGCTGGTGATCTCGATCGTGCCGCCATGGACGAGCGCGATGCGTCGCGCGATCGTCAGGCCGAGACCGGTTCCGGGGCTGCTCCGTGCGTACTCGCCGCGAAAGAGCCGGTCAAAGAGATGCGGCAGTTCGGCCTCCGGGACCGGCGGACCGTCGTTGTGCACGCGTATCTCGGCGCGGTCCGCGTCGTACGGGCCGATCGCGAGGGTGATCTCGCCGCCCTGCGGCGCGTGACGAATGGCATTGCCGAGCACATTGGAGACGGCGCGGTGGATCAGCGTCTCATCTGCGCGCACCGTGTTCAGCCGCAGATCCATCGTTACCGAAATCTGTTTGCGGCTGATCTCATGCTCGAATCTCTGCAGAAGGGTCTGCGCGAAGTCACGTGTTGAGATCTCACCGATCGTGACCTTCAGCTCCGGCGCCTCGAGGCGCATGAGCTCGTCGAGGTCCGAGATGAGCGCCTCGACCCGGCCGAGCTCGGCGAGCGTGGAGATGATCCGTGGCGGGTCGGCCGCATACACGCCGTCGGCGATCGCCTCGAGCTGGGCGCGGATCGACGCAATGGGGGTCCTCAGATCGTGGGTGACGTCCTGTGCCCACTGAGTCCGCAGTTGTCGTTCGTTCTGCAACCGAGCGGCAAGCGTATTCGCCGAGCGCGCGATCCGGCTGATCTCCTCGGCACCCTGCTCGGGGATAGGGTCTATCTGCCGGTCGTGCGCCATTGAGTCGATGCCGGCTGCAACACGCGCAGCGGGACGGGAGAGGGAGCGCGCAAATCGCCATGCGGCGAAGAGTGCCACGGCGAGCGCGGCCAGAGCTCCGGCGGCCGCCGTCCGGGTGAGCGATCCGGTGAGCTGCCGGTTCGCGGCGTCGTTTCGGAACGCCGTCGGTCCAATCTCGTAGTGGCCTACGAGATCGCCGCCGCGGTGGAGTGGGTAGCGGTCCCACTGATCGGTCTCCCGCCTCCAGCCTCCGCCGCGGTTCGACGCGATGAGCGTACCGTCCTCGTCGTAGACGAACACCGGTATGTCCTGCGGCAACCCCGCATCCGACGGGCTCTGACCGTTGAGTATCCGGCGAGCCGCCTCTTCCACCATCAGCTCGCGCCGCTCGCTCCATCTCGCGAGCGAATGGTGATATCCGGACACGAGGGCTCCGGCGAGTACGACCAGCAGGACGGCAAAGCTGAAGACGAAGGCTCCGAACGTGCGTCTGAAGAGGCTATGCATCCTTCGGCGCTCCGACGAAACGGTACCCGAAGCCTCGTACCGTGTCGATCCACGGCGCCTTCCGGAGCTTCAGCCGGATGTTCTTGATGTGAGTGTCGATCGTGCGCTCGGATCCTTCGGCGAGGTAGTCCAGGCACTCGCCGAGCAGCCTCTCACGTGAGACGACCATTCGCGGCCGCTCGGCCAGATAACGCAGGATCTTCCATTCGGCCGCGGTCAGAAGAACGTCCTCTCCGTTATGACGACAGAGATGCCCTCCTTCGTCGAGCTCGAGCTCATGCCGTCCGTCCGAGTCGCCGGTCGTCCAGAGAGCCGTCGTGCGAGGAGACTCAAGGTGGACCCGGCGCAGCAAGGCGCGTACCCGAAGCATCAGTTCCTTGTTGGAGAAAGGCTTCACGACGTAGTCGTCACCGCCCACCTCGAAGCCCGTGATGCGGTCGGATTCGCTCGTGCGGGCGGTCAGAAATATGATCGGCACTCGCTCGCGACTGCGCAGGCGCCGCGCGAAGAGGAACCCGTCCCCGTCCGGAAGCATGACGTCGAGGATGACGAGGTCGGGGTGCTGCAACCGGACGGCTTCGTCGACTCCGGAGAGCCTCGGGAAGCACGAGATGGTGTGTTCGTCGAGCTCCAGATAGGAGGCGATCGTCTCGCGAAGCCCGTCGTTATCCTCTACGACGAATATTCTGGCCATGACCTTCCGCAGTATACCATCAGGGTGCCTCCGACATCACAGCCCGCAGGTACGCGACCGTGATGTGCTCATAGCGTTCATCGTCCTCTATGTCGAAGATCCGGGTGTCCGGATCAAAACCGTGGTCCATCTCAAGACGTTCCAGGAGCTCCTCAGTCGAGAGCCCGAATCCGTCTGCGACCTCACGGAGCGTCATCGTGGGGCCTATCCCATCCGGCGTGATCGTGGCCGCCGTGGAGGTTCCGGCAGGCCGGTAGGCGCCGGCTGCTCGCGCAATTGTGACCGGCAGGAAGAGAAGTACCACCGCGGCGGCGGCCAGTGCTGTTGCGCTTCGAACCGTTGCGACGCGTGCCGCAGGACGTCGGGATTCCGTCGCAGGCACGCGGACGGCTCTCTCCTGCCGCGGCGGCGAGGCAGAGAAGGCGAGGACGCCGGCAAACGGACACGCATCCAGGCATTCCGTGCAGCGCGTACAGCGGCTGTCGCGGACCGACGCAGGTTCGTGGACGTTCACTCCCATGGGGCAGGCGCGGCTGCAACGACCGCACGACGGGCACTGGGCGGCGTTGCGCCGGATCGTGAGGGGGCTGAGCTTTCCCAGTGCGCCCTGGACTGCGCCGAAGGGGCAGAGCCACCGGCACCAGGGGCGTGAGACGAGAAGCGATCCTGCGAGCGTCAGCGAGAGCACCGCGATCCCGCCCGGAAAGGCGCCTGCGAACCAGACGTGCAGGAGAGCCCGCGACGGGTTGAACGTCGAGGCAACGAGGCCGATGAACCGGATCGACTGAACGAGTACGAGTGCAAGCACCGCGTAGCGCAGCCAGGAAAGGCGTCGGTCCGCTTTCTCCGGAACGCGGTTGAACCGCTTGCCGAAGACCCGGCGTCCGAGTCGCCCCACCCAGTCCTGCACCGCACCGAGTGGACAGATCCAGCCGCAGAATACGGCGCCCAGGAGCGCTGCGCTGAGGAGCGCTCCGAGCAGAATCCAGGTGTTCGTCCGTTCCGTCTCGACGAAGCCCTCTCCGGTCACGACCGCGCCGATCGACTCGACCATGCCGATGGGGCACAGGCCGTGCAGATCCGGCCAGCCCGACGTCACGGGTATGCCGTACTGGTCGGCATAGCGGGCGAGAACCATGGAGAAGACGAACGCTGCGATCGCCACCTGCACGAGCAGCCTTGTTCGTGATCGCGTGAGTTTCACGAGACCTCCTGTACTGCCTCGATCAGCAGTACCTCATGGTATCCGCCGCGGTCGCACTCACGGATCACGTCGATCCGCCAGAGACCCGGTTCCGCCGGCCTGAAGTCGATCGCCGTCGTGTAGCGCCGGCTCGCGACCTGTTCCCACTCGATCTCCGCGAGCAGCACCAGCGGCTGGGTCTCGCGCAGGACCCGCCAGCGGCCCTCCTCGAGGAGGAAGAGCGTGTCCTGCGGGTCGATCCGGCAGTTCGCGTGGTTCTCCCTCATGGTGATCTCTATCCGGTAGACCTTACCGACCTGTACGACAGGCGTCGCGGCCGACGGTAAGGCCGGCGGCACGGCCGACCCCGCGAGCTCCGTCTCACCCCCCGGACCTACGAGCGTGTAGGTGAAGATGCATGCGTGCGCGGCGAAGGCCGAGAACAGGAGCAGCGCGACGCCGCAGCCGACCCGCCGCGTCGTCCGGTTGATCACGGAGTGTTTCTTTGACATGCCTCGAGTCTCGCGTACGCGCGTGAATCCGGCGAGTAGCCTCTGTGAAGATCAGGTGAAGTCTGGGACCGCAATCACCGCGGAGCGAGACCGGCGCCGTGCTCTGCTTCCTGTCGCAGACGCTCGGGCAGATCCATGCCGGCAGTCAGTTCGAGGAAGCGCTCGTACGCGGCTCGTGCGACCTGCGGATCAGGGTATCCATACTCGCGCAGATTGAGCGTGATGCGGGCGATTGCGAGCGCGGCCGTCGCGCGTGATGCAGGGTCCACGGTATCTGAGTCGAGCACGGCGCGCCACGCGGAGAGCGCGGTCTCGTAGTCCCGCATTGCCGTGGCCCGGGCCGCATCGGCGGCGGCGCCGAACCGCTCTTCGAAGCTCCCGGCCATCGTGATCAGGGGGTAGTTCTCGTCCGTCGCCACGAGGTACCCCTCGCTGTCCGCCCGCTTGCGGCCGTCTGCGTCGAATGCCTGGATCCGCAGGCCAACGGGATTGTCCGGGTACCATCCCCCAAGGACGGATACCGGGTTGAGCGTCTCGCCGTAGCTGATGCCCGGGGACTCGAGCAGCATCGGGCCCTCCATCCGGACCGTCGTGCTGGTATCCCTGACCGCCTCAGCCGTCGCGCGGCTTATCCAGCCCGTGATCGTGTTCGCGTCGTCCCGGAAGAAGTACAGAATGTCCAGGCTGTACGAAGCCGCTCCGGCTACCGGTTCCCACGAGACCGGGAACTCGACCCGGGGGCCTGCAGGCAGCGTCGTGCTGCCTGCAGGAGTCGTGATCTCGAGTCTGGCCGAGAGACGCAGATCAACGCGGCGCATCTCGCCGGGCGAGAGCTCCAGGAAGTCCGGGATCCCGTTCTGTCCGGATCCCACGAGGTGCTCGTGTCTCACGCCGAGCGTGACCCGGTACCTGCCCGGAGGAAGGTCCTCGAAGCGGAAGCCCCCATTGGTGTCGACGGCGCGCACAAAGCTCCTCTCCTCGATCAGATGAGTGAAGATGCCGGTTCGTTCGTCGTCGGTCGGGGTGAGGTAGACGGTTGCAGAATGCGGAGGTGACCCCAGAATCGTAACACTCCCCTCGAGCTCTGCTCCCGGTTCTGTTTCCCTGCTCTCCAGATAGTCGAGAAAGCTGAGCTGGAACCGGGCTCGTGCGTAGACCGGCTGGTCCGCCGCGGTTGCGGGTGGCGCGTCGTTGGCAGCACGGTCGGCGCGTGCGATGTTCTGCATCTCAGCCTCCACGGCCGCCTCGTAGTGCTCGCGCGCGCGGGAGTAGTCCCCCGCCTCCAGGTAGGCATCCGCGGTCAGAAGGTAGAGCGGGGCCCGCTGATAGGGCCGTGTGGCGTCGCTGAGGGCCCGCACGGCCGCGGCGCCGCGCTCGGCCGGGCTCTCTATCCAGCCGATCATGGTAGTACGGGCGGCCAGGGCTCTCATCGCGAGGCCCTCGGCAGCCAGTCCCTGCGCCACTGCGACCATCAGCTCACGCGCCTCTGCCCTGTTGCCGATCAGCGCGAGGATCTGCGCCTCACGTTCCCCGAGACTCCACCCGTGAACCGCTTCACGCTGCCTGTTGGCCACGCGGTGGATGTGCGAGAGGACGAGCTCGATCGCCTCGCCGGTCGGCTGAACACCTCTACCTCTCGTCGTTACCCAACCGCTTCCCGTGATGAGGATCTCGTCCGGGCCTGAGAGCAGATCCGATGCCGCGAGAAGCACGGCCCGTCGCGCCGGGGCGCTGCCGGGGAAGAGCGCAACGAGTCGACTCTGCGTTGTCGTGGCCGCCGTCCATCGGCTCTCCAGCCGCAGCTGGTGGATCCTCCGCTCGAGCAAACCGGGGAGCGAGATCCACGCGACCGCCGCGGCGATCACGAGCAGCGCTGCCGCCGCGATGATTACCGTCTGTCTTGTCGTGTTGGTCATTGTACCCTCTCTTCGTTATAGATGATTGCTGCACCTGGAAGATCAGACACAACGAACTGCCGTTGCGGTTCATGGTTCATGGTAAAAAAAGCCAGACCGAATGCGCCGGTGATGGCGAACAGGGCAACCGCCGCAAGGGCGACTGCTCCTCTGAGAACCGCGGGAGCCGGTTCGACCGCCGGCTCTACGGTCCCGGGACGTTCTCCGGACACCGCCCGTCGCACCTCCGCCCGCATACGGGGCGTGAATGCCACCTCCTTGAGCTCCTGCTGAAGCCTGTCCCGGATCAGCGCGTCCCGGTCATCGTCAGGTCTCTGCATGGCCTTCCTCCGTTTCCAGTTTCTCGCGCAGCATGGCCCGCGCCTTCGCGAGGCGGCTCTTCACCGTTCCCTGGGGCAGGCGCAGAATCGCGGCGACCTGCGCGATCGGGCGTTCCTCGAGATAGTAGAGGGCGACGACGAGGCGCAGTCGACTGGGCAGCGCATCGACGCACGATCTGACCGTGGCCGCGCGGTCCGCCCGGACCAGTATCGCCTCAGGCGTGGGGTGCGCAGGGGTGAAGGCGTCGGGGTAGGGGAGCTCCCCCTCGCCTCTGTCCGTGTCCAGGGTGTGATCACGCCGCCTGCGCAGATGGTTACGGGCGAGGTTCACCGCGATCCGGTAGAGCCAGGTAGAGGGCGCACTGCGGTTCTCAAACTGGTCGAGCTTCCGGTACGCGCGGATGAAGACCTCCTGGGCGATCTCCTCGCTCGCGGCCCTGTCCCGCGTCACCAGGTAGACTGTCCGCAGAATCGAGTCTCCATAGGCGGTCATCCACGCCTCGATTGTCTTCCACCGTGCGTCCTGCATCGTGCGCTCTGCCTGTATGACACGGCGAGCGGGCCGCTGGTTCACCCAAACCGGCCGGATTGCGCCCAGACCCGCAGAACCGTGTCCGCGTACCTACAACCCCGTCCGCTCGAACTGGCAGTGCGGAGCATCGTGTGCCTCGAGCGCGGCACGCATCTTCGCGGCGAGCTCTAACTCGAGCCTCTCGTCACGGACCGGGTTCTGCTGGCTCGGGTCGCGGCCCAGATCGTAGATGGGGTTGAACTCGGGGGCATCGTGGTGGCGCGTCGACGTCGCGGGGATGCGAAGCTGCGGGAGCTTCCCTGCCCGCGGGAGAAAGAAGCCGCACTCGGCCTGTTCGAGATGGTCGCGCGGGATGAAGTCCCGGAACCCGCGCGGCATCAGCGTATGGTGGTAGGTTGTCGATCCCGGGATCGGCTGCCGGCAATAGGTGTAGCGGCCGTCCGACAGGTTGATGTCCTTCCCGAAGTAGCCGTAGAGCACCGCGTCGTGGAGCGCGTGGAGCGCAGGCTCACGCCCTGAGGCGAGCTCATCGACGAGCGGGAAGAGCGATTTGCCGCGTACGCTCTCAGGCACCGGCGCGTCGAAGGTCTCGCAGAGCGTCGGCACCAGGTCGATCGTCTGCGTGAGTGCCCGGCACCGTCCCGGCGGCACTCCCGGGCGCGCGAGGAAGAACGGGATGTGGGCGAGCTCGTTGTAGTCGAACATGTAGTTCTTCGCCCAGTATCCGTGCTCGCCGAGCAGATGCCCGTGGTCGGTCGTGAGGATCACCTGCGTGTCCTTCCACAGGTCGAGCTCGTCCATCCGGTCGAGAAGCCTGCCGAGCCAGTGGTCGGCCATCGTGAGCACCGCCGCGTAGCGGCGCCGGATGTGCGCGACCGCCTGCTCGTCGTC
>SKQU01000301.1 GCA_007118855.1 Spirochaetaceae bacterium | reverse complement strand
GATCCGGAGGCGGCCGCCCGTGCAGCCGAGGCGGAGGCCCGGCGGCGTGAGGCGGAAGCCGCGGCCCGCGCGGCCGAGGCCGAGGCGCGCAGGCGCGAGGCCGAGATTGCCGCTCAGCTCGCCGCCGAGGAGCGAAGGCGCGCTGAGGAAGAGCGCTCGCGGCTCGAGGCGGAGGAACGAGCGCGCGAAGAGGAGCTCGCGCGGATGACCGCGGAGGAGAGGCGGCGGGTTGAGCGGATGAACGATCTGCTCAAGGACGGACTCGCCGCGATCGACGACGGACGCTACGCCGCCGCGCGCGAAGCGTTCGACGAAGTGCTGTCGATCGAGCTGCAGGACAAGAGTGTCGAGAATCGCAACCACGCGCTCGCGCTCGCCCGAAGCGCGCGGAGCTACTTTGAGGAGAATCCCCGAAGCGCCTCGAACCGGCAGACCGCGATCCGCCTGGCGAATCAGTCGATCAGCCGCGATCCCGACGTGTGGGAGTCCCATTTCACCCTCGGCCGGGTGCACCAGGAGGCCGAACGATACGACGAGTCGATCCAGGCGTTCCGCACCGCCTCCCGGCTCAACCCGGACAATGCAAGGATCTTCTTCGAGCTCGGCAACAGCCAGTTCCGTGCCGGGCGTTTCCGCGACGCCCGCGCGAGCTATGAGTCGACCGTCGGTATCGATCCTCGCTATCGCAACGGCTACTTCAACCTGGGCATCACCAATCTCGCGCTGCGCGACAATGACCGGGCCCTCGACGCGTTCCGCTACGCGGCGCAGGTGGATGCGCGCGACCACCGGGCGTACTACCGCATGGGCCTGATCCAGACCGATCAGGGCAAGTACAGCGAGGCGATCGCCTCGCTGTCGAAGGCCGTGGAGCTCGCGCCGGAGCAGGGGAACTACCACTTCCGTCTCGCGCTCGCCCGGTACTACCATGGCGATCTCGCGCGCGCCGAAGCCTCATTCGCCGAATCCGTGCGGCTCTCGCCCGACGTTCCGGCGCACAGCTACAACCTCGCGCTCACCCGCCTCGAACGGGGGCGCTCTACCGAAGCGCTCGCGCCGGCGCAGCGAGCCGTGCAACTCGACAGCCAGAGCGCTGAGTACCATTACACGCTCGGTCAGGTGCAGGAGGCGCTCGGCAGGCTCGACGAGGCGCTGGCAAGCTACGTGACCGCCGTCAGGCTGAACAGCCAGTACTACAAGGCGCTGAATGAGCTGGGAAATCTGCTTGCCGCGATGGAGATGCCCGACGAGGCGCTCGAGTACCTGTCGGCCGCGTTCCGCATCCGGCCCCAGGGCCTGGAAGTCAACAACAATCTCGGCAACATCTATCTGCGGCTGGAGGACTTCGACAAGGCGATCGAGCACTTCGAGGTCGCGATCGCGCTCGCGCCCGACGACCAGGCGATTCGCTACCACCTGAGTCTCGCCTACCTGCGCTCCGAGCGTTTCTCACGGGCCGAGACGAGCCTGCGCGAGCTGATCCGAACTCATCCGGACAACTGGCAGGGGTACCACCGGCTCGGAGAGTCGCTGATCGCGCAGGACAAGCGGTCCGAGGCCCGTTCGGTGCTGACCAGGCTGCTCGAGCTCAATCCAGACTACTCGGAGCAGGCGAGGGTCCGGGAGATGATCGCGAACCTGTAGGCGCTCAGGTTCGCCCGACCAGTGAGTACAGCTGTTCTCGACTCCACTCGATCCAGATGGGCCGGCCGTGCGGACACACGGCATTCCGGAGGTCCATCACCTCTGTGATGATCCGCTGTGCGTCCTCGGTCGACAGTCTCGCGCCGTCCATCACCGCAGACCTGCACGACAGTGAAGCGTAGAGCTCGCGCTCGAAGTCTGCCGGCCGCTCGAGGAGATCCATGAGCAGCGAGGCGAGTGTGTCCGCCTCGACGGAGACGAGCGACGGGACGGTCACGAGCTCCCATGTTCCGTCGCGCTCCTCGATCTCAATCCCCATCCGGCGAAGCTCGCCGCGCTTCTCCTGCAGCACCGAATGCCCCTGCGGGTCCACCTCGAGGTGGACGGGGAAGAGCAGCTCCTGGCCGCTCCCGCCGTTTCGCAGGCGGTCGAAGATGATGCGCTCGTGGGCCGCGTGCTGGTCGACGAGATAGAGGCGGTCGGCGCGCTCGACGACGAGGAAGAGATCCATGATCTGTCCGAGATAGCGAAACGGTCCGTGCTCGTCGGCCGGTCCCGACCGGTCGGGAGGTCCGGCGGACCCGGGCGTCCCCGGGACCGAGGCGTCCTGATCCGCGACGACCGGATCGGGTCGGTAGACCCGGTTGAGGTCGAATGCGGGGCGCGGCTCGGCGACCGCGGATGCGAAGGGCAGGGCGTGCGAGGGCGGTGCGGCGCGCCGGTCGAAGACGCGCAGGTAGTCGGCGAGGGCGCGCACGATCCGACGGTGGATCTCAGGCAGCGTCCGGAACCGGACCTCCCGTTTGGCGGGGTGAACGTTGAAGTCCACGAGCTCAGCGTCCACGTCGAGGAAGAGGAAGGCGACCGGGTAGAGCCCGCCGTGAAGGTAGTCGCGGTACGCGTACTCCATCGCCTGGACGAGCGCGTACTCCCACACCCGACGCCGGTTCACGAAAACCTGAAGGGTCTTCCTGTCCTTGCGCGGGGAACCCGGTTCGCCGGCGACGATCCGCGCCCGGAACCCGTCGCCCGACGCCTCGAGCTCGTGGAGGAGGGCGGGCTCGAGCAGGTTCGGGTAGGCGCTGCTGATCCGTCCGCACAGATCGTCCGGTGGAAGAAACACCCTGACCTCGCCTCCCGAACGCAGCCGGAAGGCGACATCCGCGAAGGCGAGGGCGCGGTCGACGAAGACCGAGCGACAGACCTGGAACTCGCTCGCCGAGCGCTTCTGGAAGACCTTGCGTGCGGGCACGTTGTAGAACAGGTCGCCCACCGCGACCCGGGTGCCGTGTGCTCCTGCCGCCGGACCGTTTGACACGAGTCTGCCGCCCTCAATGCGAATCTGACGCGGCACACCGTCCGCCGGGGCGCTCGTGATCTCGAGTTTGCTGACCGTGGCGATGCTCGAAAGCGCCTCGCCGCGGAAACCGAGGCTTCGAACGCGCCGCAGGTCGTCGTCGGTGACGATCTTGCTCGTCGCATGCGGGAGATAGCAGCGCTCGAGATCGGTACGGCTCATGCCGTGTCCGTCGTCGACGACTCGAATCAGCTCGGTGCCGCCCCCGATCAGGTCGACCTCCACCTCACTCGCTCCCGCGTCGAGACTGTTTTCCAGCAGCTCGCGCACGACGGCGGCCGGCCGGTCGATGACCTCCCCCGCCGCGATCTTTCGCGCGACGGCAGGGTCGAGAATCTCGATTGAGCGTGGGGGGCTCGAGGCAGCTTCGGACATGCCTCCATTCTACCGAGGGAGTCCTCGCGGAAGAAGCCCCGCCCTAAGGCGGGGCATGTCTCTAGAAGCGGGCTCCACCGACCCTGGTCTCTATGCTGATGACCGGACCGAAGCGGGGCCGCAATTCGCCGTTGCGCTCCTCGTAGACGATCAGCCCGGCCGAGTCGCGAACGGGCGTCGTGGTGATCGTCGCCACGATGTCCATGATCGGCGCGACCGGATAGGCAATCTCGCCCTGCAGCACAGTGTTCTCGTCGAACAGGCGGGCTCCCTCGAACCCGCTGTGTCCCATCAGCGTGGGCGCGAAGTAGCGCCGCTCGTAGCTGACGGCCGCCGAGATGCCGAGCGGAAGCAGCCCTGAGCGCAGGCCGAGCGCCGCTCTCAGGTAGTCGTCGGTCCCGACGACGATCGCGTTGGTGTCCGGATCGCGCGTCCACGGCCAACGGTAGCCTGCCTCGAACCTGAGAAGGTTGGCGATCGTGAATCCGGCCTCTCCGTAGATACCGATCGTTTCGTTCTGGTATTTCGGCGCGTCCGGGTCCTGCAGGTACTCGATGGTCTCGCGCGCCCGCTCACCGCGAATGCGGTCGTAGTTGGGGCCGTAGAACCCCGGCACGAATATCCCGTGCGACTGCTGGTACTCGAGTCGGTAGTCGAGCACCGCGATGGTGCCGAGGACGCCGGTCGCTATGCCGTAGTTGCGGAGCTCAGTGCCGGCGGCCGTCTCGTGGACGAGCGCCTGCGTCTGCAGCCCCGCATCGAGGCCACCGGCCGGCGCGCGCAGCCAGGGCAGCAGCCCGCCCACGTCCGCGAACAGGATCACCGCGAGTGCCTCGCGCTCGATGACCGGCAGATCCAGGTCGAGTGCGAGATTGAGGAAGATCGGGTCGGCGGATCGCTCGGTTCCGAATACCGGGTTCCCCGCGGAGTCGAGCGCCGGAAGCTCGCGAGCCGGCGCGATGTCGGTCACGCCGCTGAGCCCGACGGCCAGCGGTAGATTCGGCATTGGGCGCGTGTAGAGCCGTGCACCGAAGATCCGCGGATTCGCCAGATCGTTCGCGATCGCCTCGAAGCCCGAGCGGCCGAAGTCGACTCCCAGGTTGAACCCGATTCGACGGATCGCCGGGAAGTCGGTGTCGTTGGCGTAGTTGCGCATCAGCAGGCCGTGTCCGAGCTGAAGCGAGCGCAGGTTCCCGATCTTGAAGAAGAAGGGATCTCGCATGGAGCCCCACTCGACGTACCGAATCTTGAGCGCGAGATCAGCGAAGAGGTCCGACAGCGCGACCAGGGGCTCTCCTCGCCAGTCCTGATCGGCCCCGAACGACCACTCGTTGTTACCGCGAGGCCTGTACCAGTCGTCGATGTCGAAGAGATTGCCCGAGTAGATGACCGGCAGGTAGAGCCCGGCCCGGAGTCTGCCGATCTCGAAGGTCGGCTGCACGATGAGCTTGCTGTACGTTTCGCCCTCGAGGCTGATCGCGCCGATCTCGAGACCCATGACTTCCGCGAGACTCGCCATGAACTGGTCGACCCGGCCTTCTCCGGGGGCGACGCCGACGTCGGGCTCGGGGTCCGGTGCGGGCGGGGTGACGGTCACGACGTCATCCGCCGGTGGCTCGGCGGGCTCCTCGGGCTCCACCGGCTCCGGCTCGGCCGGCTCCTCGTCGTCGACCGGCACGAGCTCGCCGAGGGTCGCCTGCTGAGCGGCCCTGATACGGTCGGAGAGCTCGGCGAGCGAGCCGTAGAACCGTTCGGCGACATTCGACTGCGTCGCCACGAAGCGCTCGGCTACCGCGTCGGCATACTGATTCGCGCCGAGCGCGAGCACCTGACCGGCGCGGTTGGTGAACGCAACCTGTCCCTCGAGCACCGCGATGATCTCGCTGGCCGCGCCTACCTGCGTCACGAAGTCGGTCCCCCTGACACCGCCGACGGCCGTGGGCGTGCGCACCTGGAACTCGCGACCCGTCCCGGTCAGGCCGGCGACGACGCTTCGCAGCCGGCCGGCCGCGACGGCGACCCGGTCGCTCCCGGAGGCGGCGCCGCGGGGTACGACCTCGTCGAGCCGGATCTCCGTGTTCTCAGCGAGTTTGAGAATGTGCCCGTTGGGAAGCAGTATTTCCGCGAATCCGTCGAAGGTCCGCACGACGTAGTTGACGTCGAGCCGGTAGCCGAAGTCGATCACCTCGTCGAGCGAGTCCTGAAGCTCGAACAGCGAGTCGTCCACACGCTCGTAGATGCGTATCTGACCGTCAAAGAACACGAGCTCCTGGCTCGTGACGCTCGCCGTCGCAAGCAGGAGTCCGGCGAACAGTATACATACTCGTCTCATGTCGTTCTCCCTTCCTTCAGAAGAGCGTGATCGCGCTCTCGATTTTCGACGTAACGATCCAGGGGTTGTCCCCGGGCGCGGGAAACGGATCGTAGCGCAGGTCGTAGACGAGCGAGATCGTCGCGTTCTGGATGCGGTAGTTCACTCGAGCGCCTATCACGGTGTTCTCAGGATCTATGAGATCCGCGATCGATTCGATGCCTCGCTTGTCGTACGTCGCCTCCATACTGAACCCGCCCAGAAGTCCTTCGGCGAGCATGAACGATGAGCGCAGGTGCGGGAGCTTGAACGTCTCGTCGCTGTGTGCGCCGCCGAACGGCCCGTCGACGCTCGCGCTGAACACCAGACGGTCGCCAAGGAGCGAGAAGCCGGCGCTCGTGAACCATCCGACGTAGGGATCGGTCCCGAACCCCGGCGCGCCGGAGTAGACGGCGTATTTCAGCGGCCGGTACAGGTCGTAGGAGCCGTCGAAGTAGACCGGGATGAAGTTCTCGCCGAGAAACCTGATCTGCGCCCCGTAGGTCACGATGCCGAACAGGCGCCCCCCGGCGCCGATCATGCCCCCGGAGTTGCGGTTCTGGTTCACGTAGTCGCCGAAGCCGGCGAGCGAGATGACCGGGGTCGCGAGTATCGGCAGGCGGAAGTCGGCGCCCCATATGAGGACACTCGCCTCGTCTGCGGTGGTGCCCGGTGGGAGGTAGTCGGAGACGATCGCGCCTTCCTGCTGCGCCACGTAGTGGAAGGGCATGCGGTCGGTTACCACGGTCGCGCCGAACTGGAGGTTGCGGACGACCGGTATCCCGGTGTCAATGAGCGGGCGGACGAACAGCCTGCCGCCTATGAGATCGAACAGAGCGAGATTCGCGGCGAAGGTCTCCACGCCCAGATAGGGAAACCCGAACAGCGCGCCGTCCACGTCAAGGCTCATGCCGAACAGGCGCCGCTCCGGGAGGAAGCGGGTATTCGTGTAGCCGCCCATGATGAACCCGTTGCCCAGGACGCCGTTGTCGACCGAGCCGAGCAGGATGTAGAGCGGGTCACCCTTCTGCGCCCAGCGCAGGTAGCGGATCTTCGGCAGATAGAGCTCGAGGATCGTCATGCCCTCCGGCGGTATCCAGTCTTCGCGTCGAATCTCGAACTCGCTGCCGTCGCCCCCGGTGAATCGGTAGTTGAGCGTCAGATCGAACCCCATGCCGAACTTCCCGATGCCGATATCCGGGGTGAGCCCGAACGACTGGTAGGTGAGCGTGCGCTCTGCGTCGGGATCATCCGGGTAGCCCGGATTCGGAAAGCTTGTGGCTCCAATCGTGATTCCGAGCCCGAAGTCAGGGCCGGCGGCCGGAGACTCCTGCGCTGCGACGGTCGCTGCGGCCAGGAGCAGCGAAAGGAGCAATCCAGCGATACGTAGCCTCATTGGTCCCTCCTGAACGCACATGAACATAGTCCTGTTGAGCTGGAAAAACCACCTCCCGCCTCTACAGCTGTATTCGACCCTCGATTCCCGCACGCAGGCCCAGAAGCAGCTCGCGCTCTGCGGCCGTCTGCCGGGTGCCCACCCCGAACCCGCCATGCAGGCGAACGGAGCCGCTGTTCGCGAACAGATACGTGCGGGCGCGCTCGAGCCGCCAGATGAGAAGTGAGGTCGGGCCCTGCTGGTAGTCGATCTCCGCCGTCGTTTCGAGTTCGACGGCCGGCTCGATCCCCTGAAGCCGCTCCGGCAGCGGAATGGGGAGCACCACTGCGGCCGCAAGGCGCCGTTTCCACGTGACTCTGCTCGAGAGACTCATCGTGTGCTCGGAAGGCACCGAGGTCGAGAAGACGTTCTCCAGGCGCAGCGACCGGCCGTCGATCCAGGCGAGGCGAACGGTCTGATCGACTCCTATCCGGCTCGTCCAGGGTGCCCCGTCGCCGCCGCGAACCGTGACGCGCAGACCGGTCTGGAACTCGTCGGTGTCGTAGAAGTCCACCGTCGGATGCGAGCCGAGCCGGCCAAAGAGGTTGGGGGCCACGGCGAGGGTGTCCAGCCCCGCCTCGTAGATGCTCGACGCCGCGTCAGCGGCGCGCCGTGCCGGGCGCGCGACCGAGAGCCGGGCGCTCGACGGTGCGATGAGCGACCAGGGGCTGCTGCGGATCCGGCGCCGGTATTCCACGCCCGCTTCGGGCCGGTACCGGGCTTCCAGAAGGCCGTCGGTCAGACGCGCGGTCTCGGACGGGTACTCGCGGGAGAACAGCTCGGCCACCGGCCACAGGGAGTAGAGGATCGGGTGCTCGCCGGTCAGGAGCGCGGCCGAGCGCAGATCGTCGAGAGGCGAAGGCTCCGGGCTTGCCGCGTCCACGAGGACCGCCTCCCGGCTGAGCCGGAGCGCAAGCTCGCCGATCGCGAGTCTGAGCGGGATACCGACGCCGTACTCGAGGTTGACCGTACGCCGGACCGTGAACGAGTCGGCGCGAAAACCGCCCGCCGCGTGGAGCTCGACCCCGGTGATGCCGGCCTCAAGTGCGCCGGTCAGCCGTGTTGATCCCTCCCTCCGGTGCGGTGACTCCGCCGGCAGAACGTGGCGATAACTCTGCGCCCACGCCCGCGGGTAGGGCGCCGGCGGCTCTGCCCCGGCAACGGTCTGCGCGAGTCGGGCCGTCGCGCCGAGCGAGAGCCCCGGTCCTCCCGATTCCTGCGGCCGCAGGTCGTAGTCGACGGCGGTGATCCACTCGTTTCTATCGTCCTCGTCGAGCCTCCTTCGCCAGTCCCAGGACAAACCAATGCCGCGCACGCCGAACTCGATTCCCGCGGCGTGGCTGAGCGCGGGCTCGAACGCCCCGTAGGCGCTTCGGAAGGCGTCGCTCACCACGAGCCCGAGCGGGGCGATGGGGATACGCGTCTCGTGGCGGATCTGGGTCCCGGTGCCCGCGCGGTTGGCAAGGAGGTCAAGGCCTATGCCTGCGCTCGCCCCGAGGATACGCGCGCCCAGATCGGTGGAGCTCTCCACGCCGGTCCGGGTCGACCCGACTTCGTCCGGAAACGAGGCGCTCTGGACCGAGAGTCGCTGCT
>SKQU01000379.1 GCA_007118855.1 Spirochaetaceae bacterium | reverse complement strand
GCAGGGCGAGGTCCCGGGCGCGGTGGACGGTCTGCATCGAGGTTGCCTCTATCTCGTAGCGGTAGGTGGGGTAGTAGGCGGAGAGGTGGAGCGGAATCAAAGGATCGATGGCAGCGATGAACGACGCGATCGACGAAACTTCCTCGTCCGAGTCGTTCCTGCCCGGGATGAGGAGGGTCGTGACCTCCAGGTGCGTCAGCCGCGCGGCGATCGTGATGAACTCCCTGACCGCCTCAAGCGAGCCGCCCAGTTCCTGCTCGTAGAACGATGACGAGAAGCTCTTGAGGTCGACATTCGCACCGTCAATCTTCTCGAGGAGCTCTCTCGCCGGGCGAGCGTTGAGGTGACCGTTTGTCACCAGGACGTTCGCGAGCCCGGCCGCGCGCACCAGATCCGCGGCCTCCATGAGGTACTCCCAGTGGATCGTCGGCTCATTGTAGGTGTAGGCGACCCCCTGAGCACCGGACTGCGTCGCGAGGTCGGAAAGATCCCGGGGATGGAGCGTGCGCGTCTGTGCCAGGGTTGACTGCGAGATCGCGTAATTCTGGCAGAAGGGACACCGGAAATTGCAGCCGAGAAAGCCCACGCTCAGGAGCCGGGACCCGGGTTGCAGGTGGTAGAGCGGCTTCTTTTCGACCGGATCGACGTTCAGCCCCGATACCTTCGCGTAGTGGGGAAGGGCGGGCCGCCCGTTCACGTTCGCGCGCACCTTGCAGATCCCGACCTCCGCGGGCCGGATGCGGCACAGGTGCGGGCAGAGCGTGCAGGCGACCACGTCGCCGCTTGTGCGCAGAAAACGGGGTTTGGGCGTCGGTACCTGCCTGCTCAGATCTCCTCCAGAGCGTTCGGCGCTTCGGATGCGAGCCTGTGCAGCTCGCGCTCGGCATGCCCGTCGACGTAGCTGCGGATGAGCGAGCGTTGCCCGTCGGTGAGCTCGCCGAAGGCGAGGCTGAGGCTCCGTTCGTTCCGGACCACGCTAGCGGGAAAGGCGACGATGTTATTGCCCACGCGAAGCGAGCAGACGTCGATCCGCGAGCCCACCTGAAGGTCCATGGTTTTGCGCCGGTCTGTTGGAGCGAAGGACACGCCGGCGGCCGACAGGTCCTCAATGCCGCCGCAGATGAGCTCGAGCTTTGCCGGATGGGTGAAGACGAAGCCGACGCGGTCGATCTCCGTGGGAACAAGCC
The DNA here is from genome assembly GCA_007118855.1 of Spirochaetaceae bacterium. Taxonomy (GTDB): domain Bacteria; phylum Spirochaetota; class Spirochaetia; order DSM-27196; family SLST01; genus SLST01. The sequence goes on along the minus strand of SKQU01000379.1, from coordinate 7,619 downwards.
GACGCTCGGTTCTCGCGTCGCCGATGTCCCGATACCGGTTCACGAGCTCCTTCAGCCGCGCGAGCTCGCGCTGATCCTGCAGCCGCTCGTGCACGATGCCGTTGACCTGCAGCGCCTGCGCCTTGTCCGCCTCCTCGTGGTCGAACTCGTCGCCGGTGAGAATCACGAACACGCATTGCTCACGGGCCCTTGAGTCGCGCAGAAAAATGAGAAAAGGCTTCCAGTGGCGGGGAAAGTCGAGCGCGCTGAAGAGCACGACGTCCGGCTCCACCTCGTCGAGGTTGTCCATCGCCTTGATCGGGTTGTAGTACTGGATGATCTCCGCCCCACGAGGCATGAAATTCCGACGAATATGGCCCTTGAGCTCGTCACGTTCGGAGACCAGGAGAATCTTCACTGCCGCTACTCCGTTGCCAGGTTCGTCACTGCGTAGTCATGAATGTACCATACCGCATCGGTCCTGCGAAGGAAGTAGGTGTAGCGTTTTACCTCAGTGAACCGCGGATACGCGAAGCGCAGATCCATGATGACCGTCGCCTCATTCGGGTCGTAGGTGGTGCGCACCATCCGGAAGTCCGTGGGAACGGCGGACAGCTGCGGGTCGGCCAGTTGCTCCTCGAGCTCTTCCGCGTACAGTGCAAGGCGCTCCCGCTGCTCGGGCTGACTCATACGGCGGTACGCGCGAGAGCGAACAGGGTCTGAAAGGAGAAGGCCCTCCAGATCGAGATAGAGCGCGAACCGGTTCCACGATCCCCGCTGAAGCCCGGTCAGCATGTACTCCACGACCTCGTCCGGCGGGAGCGCAGCTCGGTCGAGGATGACACCGGTTTCCTGGTCGATTCGCAGCCGCACGAGATCCTCACCGCGCAGATCGGGCTGGACCGTGAGGCGCAGCGTATTCACCGCCTCGAGCACCGGTTCGCCCGCGATGAGCTCGGGGTAGAGCCGGCCGCGGACGACGAAGACGCCGGTACGGTCCAGATCGACGTAGTGTCGGAGGTTTTCCGTGAAGGAGAATGCTTCCCCCGGTTCGAGCGCCACGTCGCGGTAGAAGAGCTGTTGATTGGATGTGCGCTGTGTTGTAAATTGCCGCGCGGGAGGCAGTGCCTGGTTCGTCAGGGAGCGAACCTCCAGATCCACGCTGAACATCCGGTTCTCGGCCAGCTTGAAACGAAAGGTGCCGCCCGACTCGTTTCTGATCGTGAAGGTGATGAAGACGTCGCTGCCGGGCACGTAGATGGCCTTGTCCTCGTAGGCGAGCGACAGCGAAATCGGTTGAGCGAAGAGGGCCCCGTGCGCGACCCAGGCCAGCACGACGAGCAAAGCCGCTTTTTTCATTCGTATCACCACCGTCCTCCCCGCACTCAGGAGTCCTCATGAGCTTGCCACTGAACGAAACGCTCAGCAAGTCCCTCAAAGGGTATCGCCCCTGGCGGGACTTTCTCGACCGCATCCGCGGCGGGCCGTATCCGTTCACGGTTCCCGGTCCGCGGGGCGCTTATCTCGCCTTTCTTGCGCACCAGACGACGCAACGAACGCGGTTCCCTGTGTTGATTATCGTCCCCACCGAGCAGGAAGCTGAGTCGCTGGTTCGGGATCTCGAGCATTTTGGCGCGCAGCCGGTGCTTGTTCCGTGGTGGGGGAGTATGCCGTACCGGCCGTTGCAGCGCTCGGCGCCTGTGTTCGGTTCCCGGGCTCGCGCCCTCGGCCAGATCATCATGGAGCAGCCCCTGATTGTCGTGGCGAGCCTCAGGGCATTTCTGACGCCGGTTCCGGATCCGGTGCGGTTCGGGGCGCGCCTCGCGCGGATCAGGGTGGGCGACTCGTTCGACCCGGTGGACCTTGGTCGGAGGCTCGAGACCTACGGGTACAGCCGCGTGCCCAAGGTCGGGGTTCGGGGTGAGTTCGCGGTTCGGGGCGAAGTCGTCGATCTGTACCAGCCGGGGGACGACAATGCGATCCGGATCGTTTTCGCGTTTGACGAGATCGAACAGATCCGGCTCTTCGAGGCGGATACGCAGAGCTCGGTGGGCACGATCGATGAGTTCGTGCTGCATCCCGAACGGGAGGTGGTCTGGGACGAGACGGAGATCTCGAACGCCGCGTCGAATATGGAGGAGCTCGGCGAGTTCCGGGACCCCGCAGAGCTTCTCGAGCAGCTGCGGAGCCGGCGCTGGATCGAGGGTGAGGAGTCGTACTTTCCGCTCGCCGACACCGACCCCCACTTCCTTCCCGAGTATCTCGGCGAGCAGACGATCGCGTTCTTCACGGACAGCGAACGTCTTGTTTCAAGTTACGAGTCGCTCGAACGCGAGTACCAGGGGCTCTACTCGAGTGAGCGCGTGCACCGTCAGGTCCCCCGTCCCCGGCGTCTTCTGAGGCCCCTCGAGCAGGGGCGCGAGCAGATGCGACGCCACGTCCTCTTTCCGCTTCTCACCGAAGGCGACGGCGCCGACGTCGTGCGTCTGCCCAGTGATCCGCCGCGGAGCTTCTTCGGGAATATCGACTACTTCAGGGAAGAGCTCGCCAATCTGCGCACCGCCGGGTACGGCGTGGTCGTCTACGCCGACAGCGAGGCGCAGGCGGCCAGGATCCGGCACCTCCTCTCCGAGTTCGATGTCGAGGTCATCACCGGAGGGATATCCGGAGGCTTCGCGCTCCCCGACCAACGGCTGATCGTCATAGAGGAGAACGAGATATTCGGCCGCCGCAAGCGGGCTCCCCGGTCCGTGAAGCAGATCCACAGCGAAGCGATAGACACCTTCGTCGATCTCTCCCCGGGCGACTACGTGGTGCACGTGAACTACGGGATCGGCCGGTTCATCGGGATCACGCGCATCGCCGCCGCGGACAACGAACGAGACTACATCCACCTCGAGTACGCGGGCGAGGAGTTCATCTACATCCCTATCGAGCAGGTGAATCTCGTCCAGCGTTACATAGGATCGGGAGGCGAGGCGCCCCGGCTCGACAGGATCGGCGGCAAGAGTTGGGAGAACCGCACGAAACGGGTGCGGCACAACGTGGAGGATCTGGCAGAGCGTCTGGTGAAGCTCTACTCGCGGCGCCGGCGCGCGCGGGGGTTCGCCTTCCCCGAGGACACCGAATGGCAGATTCAGTTCGAAGCGACCTTTCCTTACGAGGAGACCGAGGACCAGCTTCGCTGCATTGATGAGGTGAAGGCGGACATGGAGCGTCCCCAGCCGATGGACCGGCTCGTCTGCGGGGACGTCGGCTACGGCAAGACCGAGGTCGCGATGCGCGCGGCGTTCAAGGCCGTGACCGCCGGGAAACAGGTTGCCATCCTCGCGCCCACGACGATTCTCGCCGAACAGCATTACGACTCGTTCAGCGAGCGAATGGAAGCGTTTCCGGTCAGGATCGGCATGCTTTCGCGCTTCGTCTCGCCGCGCGACCAGAAGCGTGTGGTCTCTGAGCTCGCAGGCGGAGAGCTCGATATCGTGATCGGAACGCATCGGATCCTCTCAAAAGACGTCATGTTCAAGGAGCTCGGCCTCATCGTCATCGACGAGGAGCAGCGTTTCGGAGTCAAGGACAAGGAGCGGCTGAAGGAACTCAAGACCTCGATCGACTCGCTGACGATGACCGCAACCCCCATCCCGCGCACGCTGCATATGTCGCTGCTCAAGATCAGAGACATGTCGATCATCAAGACCCCTCCGCACAACCGTCTTCCCATCCAGACGATGATCCAGGAGTTTACCGACGATGTCGTCGCGCGCGCGATCCAAAACGAAGTCGAACGGGGCGGACAGGTGTTCTTCCTGCACAACCGCGTCGAGACGCTCGACAATGTCATCGCCTTTCTCCAGGGACTTCTGCCGCAGATTCTGGTCGACTCGGCGCACGGCCAGATGGGCTCGAAGGAGCTCGAGGACATCATGCACCGGTTCGTCCACGGGGGCTTCCAGGTGCTCGTTTCCACGACCATCATCGAGAACGGAATCGATATTCCCAACGTCAATACGATCATCATCGATCGAGCCGACATGTACGGCATCAGCCAGCTCTATCAGCTGCGTGGACGAGTGGGTAGAAGCGGCCGTCTGGCATATGCCTATCTGCTCTACCCGGATCAACGGGTTCTGAGCGAGATCGCGATGAAACGGCTGCAGATCATCAGCGACTTCACCGAGCTCGGGAGCGGTTTCAAGATCGCGCTCAAGGATCTGGAGGTCCGCGGAGCGGGCAACCTGCTCGGGCGCGAGCAGAGCGGGGACATTCTGTCAGTGGGATTCGATCTCTATCTGAGATTGCTCGACGAGGCGATCCGACGACTCGACGAAGAGGGAGAGCCGCAGGAGGAGGACGTCTACCTCGAGCTCGAGTACTCGGGGTTCGTGCCGGACTCGTACGTCTCGCAGCCGGCGGAGAAGATGGAGGTCTACAAGCGGATCGCCTCGATCACCACCGAAGACGAGCTCGAGTCCGTTGCCGGTGAGCTCCAGGACCGTTTTGGGCCTCTGCCCGACGAGGTTCACAGCCTCCTGTCGCTCGCCGAGATCCGCGTACTCTGCCGCAAGCTCCACGTGGTCAGCCTCAGAGAACGGCGCAGCCGGCTCGAAGTCGAGTTCGGGAAGGTCGCGAAGATCAGCGCCGACCGGGTGGTGTCGCTCATTCAGAGCGCAGGCGGCAAGGTCAAGCTCGATCCCAAGCGGCCGGCGGTGCTCATCATGGACACCGAAGGGATAGGCCTGAAGGAGAAGAGCGAGTTCATCCGGGGGCGTCTGTCGACGCTCGTCGCCTGAGAACGGTACTATATCTTCCAATGGCCGCGCGCAGAGACACCATGGATCTCGTCTGGAGCATATCGGAGCTGTCGAGTCTCTTCGGCAGAAGCACAAACATCGACGGCTTTCTCCAGGATGTCGTCGACCGCATCGCCGAGCACCTGGACAGCGATGTCTGCAGCGTCTACCTCCTCGACGAGAGCGCAGAGCTGCTCGTGCTTCGAGCGAGCCGGGGACTCGACCCGGATGCCGTTGGGCGGGTGCATCTGCGCATTGGAGAGGGCATCACCGGCACGGCGGTGAAGGAGCTGCGCCCCATCAGAGAGGCACGTGCCTCACGGAACCCGAACTACAAGCACATCCCGAACACGCGTGAGGAAGAGTTCCAGAGCTTTCTCGCCGTTCCCATCCGCCACGGTCTGAATCGCATTGGGGCGCTGGTCGTCCAGCATCGTCGGCCTGACCAGTTCGGTCGGCACGACACGCGCGCGCTGCAGACGATCGCCGGGCAGCTGGCGGCAACGCTCGAGAACGTCGAAATCCTCATGGAACTCCATACGCGCCTGGACCGACCCGAGGTGCCCACGGTGCGCCGCTCGGAGTCGATTCGCTGTCACATTGCGAGCGAAGGCGTCGCCGTTGGTCGCGTGTTTCATCTGCGTCCGCACGATCTGCTCGCGGAAGAACCTTCCGTGGTCCACGAGGACCAGGAAGCGGCGTTCAGGAAGGCTCTCGAACGGACCGACGCTCAGATCGAGGCGATTCATCGCGATCTCGACGAACGAATCTCCGATCTCGCAAACCTCATCTTCTCTTCGCATCTGCTCATGCTCCGCGACGAGGAGTTCTCGGGCGAGATGATTCGTCTCATCGCTGACGGGTCGACCGCGAGTGAGGCGGTTCGAGACGTTGTCGGCCGCTATGCCGATCTGCTCGCGGCGAGCGCCAATCCGAGGACACGCGAGAAGACCCACGATATCAGAGATCTCGGCCAGCGGCTTCTGCGCAACCTTCGTGGCGGCGAGGAGGAGCACGGCGATCTGCGCGGCCGGGTCGTGATAGCACACGAAATGTACCCATCGGATCTCGTGCGACTGGCCGCGCAGCACGCCGAGGGGCTGATCCTCACCGGAGGAGGAAACACCGCGCATCTGACGATCCTCGCTCGAAGCCTCGAGATTCCCGCGGTGCTCCTGCGCTCACGGCGGGAAGATGAACTACCCGAGGACGAGCTCGTGGCGGTCGACGCGTATGACGGGGTGATTCACCGCAACCCGCATCAGACGCTTCTCGATCAGTTCCAGGCGACCGCGGAGGCTCGTAGCGTCGAGCGGCCGACGATCGCGCCGTCGTCGGCGCGGACCGCTGACGGAGTCGAGGTGGAGCTGCTGGCCAACGTCAACATCCTCCACGATGTGGATCTCGCCGCTCGCGCCGGAGCAACGGGGATCGGCCTGTACCGAAGCGAGTTTCCCTTCCTGGTCCGCAATGATTTCCCTTCCGAAGCCGAGCAGTACCGGATCTACCGTCGGATCGTCGAACGGGCCGTGCAGGGGCCCCTTGTGCTGCGGACGCTCGACGTCGGGGGCGACAAGCTGTTCGGAGACCCGGCGAACCGGGAGAGCAATCCGTTCCTGGGGCTCCGCGGCATCCGGTTCAGTCTTGCGCACCCGGAGAGCTTCGACGACCAGCTGCGGGCGATGCTTCGCGCCGGGGCCGATCGCGACCTGCGCATACTCTTCCCCATGGTCGCCTCGCTTGACGAGTTCTTCCAGGCGAGGGAGCGGGTTCGCGCCGTCAGCGCCGATCTCGCCGACGAAGGGCTCGACCACCACCCCGACCCGAAGCTCGGCGTCATGGTCGAGTTGCCGAGCACGGTCGAGTGCTGCGAGGAGTTCGCGCGTGAGGCCGACTTTCTCAGCATTGGGTCGAACGATCTTGTGATGTACCTGCTGGCCGTCGACCGGTCGAACGAACAGGTCGAGCGCCTCTACGACCCGTACCACCCGGCGGTCCTTCGCGCGCTTTCGCGGGTCATCCGGGCGGCCGATCGCCACGGCACGCCCGTATCCATGTGCGGTGAGGCAGGGGGAACTCCCGTGATGATCCGATTCCTGCTCGGCTGCGGACTGCGGTGCATCAGTGCTGATCCCGCGCGGCTGCCGGGTATCAGGAGCGAGATCGGCCGCATAACCGTATCCCGGGCACGGACCTTTTCGGATGACCTCTTGAGACAGTCCTCGGTACGTGATGTCGCAGGGGCGATTTCCCGGTTCAGGCTATGAGTGAGTATAGGGATCGCGACCACATCAAGAGCTACGTCAAGCGCGCCACGCGGTTGAGCGACCATCAGCGACGCTCGTATGAAGCGCTCTCCGGTCGCTACTGCGTCAGGCGGTGTGACTCCCCGATCGACCCTTCGTCACTGTTCGACCATCCCGAGCGTCCCGTGGTGCTCGAGATCGGTTTCGGGATGGGACACGCCACGGCAGAAATAGCCGCCGCCACGCCAGGCGTGAACTACCTTGGTGTGGAAGTCTACAAGCCGGGCGTCGGCAAGCTGCTCTCCCGGATACACGAAGCCACGCTCGGCAACGTGCGGATCATCCATGACGATGCGATACTCGTGCTCGACCGGATGATCCCGGATGACTCCATCTCGGGGATTCACCTGTTCTTTCCCGACCCGTGGCCGAAGAAACGGCACCACAAGCGCCGCATTGTGCGGCCTGCGCTCACCCAGCTGATGGCCCGGCGACTGCGGTGCGACGGCTATCTCTACATGGTGACCGACTGGCTCGAGTACGCGGTCGCCGCGAAGGAGGTTCTTGACCGGACCGAAGGGCTGCGCAACCGGTACGACGGATT
>SKQU01000276.1 GCA_007118855.1 Spirochaetaceae bacterium | reverse complement strand
GATGGTCATGTGACCCTCCTCGTTTTGTAGTTATTCCCATGATAGTATGGTTATGGTTAGACCGCAAGTTGTGATTAGAATCTCTTATTTTTGCAGTATTGACCCAGCCGGGGGAAAGGAGCGCTGCTGCCTACGACGCGGGACGGTGTTCGGCCATGTAGATTGACTCCGGCCGGTACTCGAAGTGCAGATTGTCGAAGAAGAGCCACTTCCCGCCCCAGATGAAGCCGCTCGCCTCGAACGCGTCGATGATCGGTTGGGGGACGGCCCACCGCTTGGCCGTGGCGTCGTCCCACCACGAGTCGATACCCGCCTGGGCCGCCCAGAGCCAGTAGGGAAAGGTGCCGGCGTAGGAACGGGGAATGAGATCCACGGCGACGCCGTAGCTGTGATAGCTGCGTCTGGCCGTTCCCGCGATGTTCCGCCAAGTGAAACCATGCACGGCGGAGAGATCGCGGACGAACCGTGCTACGGACTCGTCGTGCGGCATCACGGCGAGGACCAGGCGTTCTACCTGTGCAAGCGGCTCAACGACCAAAGGATGCACCCGAGTGTTGAAGCCGAGGAAGGACACCCGCCGCACGATACGCTCTGCGTCACGGGCGGACGAAATCTGGTAGAGAGAGTCGAGGAAGTCGTTGAACCTCTGTCGCTCGTCCGTGCGTCCATCGCTGTGTTGCGTGGTCCGCTCGCTCAGCACACGCTCCAGATCAGGGGTGATCTCCCGCGACGGCATGGAGCCCAGCTCGTAGCGGTAGAGGTGGATAGGAACGAACTCGTGCGCACGATCGCGCAGCGCATCCGGGAGCAGACGACCGTCGGCCCAGTAGTACCACACACCGTCCATCTCGAGCGCCCACTCGCCGTCGCGAACCTCAGCCCCGGAGATACGACTGGGATAGCTCGCATGCAGGGCCTGAACCTGTTGGGCGCCCGGCAGGGAGTCGGGCTCGACGCCGGAAGGATCGGCGTCACCGGAGCCGCACGAATCCGCCGGGCCGGCGAAGCTCCCGCTCGAGCGGCCGTGGGCCCCGGTGAGCGCGAGCAACAAGCTGATGCACACGAGCAGTATGGACAGCACACCCGCCCGCGCGCGGGAACCCCTGGACACCTACAACCTCACGAGAAAGAACGCGAGCCCCACGACGATGATCGCGCCAGAGGCGGCAAACTCGAGCACGGTGCCGACGCCGCGCCCGGTGCTCCCCCGTAGCCGCGCGATAATCCCCGCCCGCCCCATGATCACCGCCGATGACAATGCGCTCATCGTGAGGAAGCCGCCGAACGTCACCCCGAGCACCATGACGACCATGAAGGGCAGGACATTGTTCGCAACGCCGTAGACGAGCAGGATCGTGCTCACCGGACAGGGAACGAGCCCTACGGAGACCGCGAGCAACCAGGGCGGGCGCTCCGGCTGATCGTGGGGACCATGCTCACAATTCGCGTGGTCGTGACCGTGGTGGTGATGATGGCGCAGATGGGACAGGAGGTGCGCTATGCCGAAGACAGCAATCAAACCGTAGCTGACGAGCTCGAGAATCCGGGGGCCCTGCACGCGGAAAGCGGGCAGCACGGCCCGCAACACCACGTAGCCGAGGATCACGAGGAGGAATGCGGACAGGGAGTCTATGATATTCACGATACCGCTGTAGAGAAGACCGTCGCGAAGCCTCGATTCGCGGCCGGCGAAGTAGGAAACGGCGAAAACCTTGCCGTGACCCGGCCCGGCGATGTGCACGATCCCGAAGAGCACGGAAAACAGAAAGGCCGGGACGGCGGCAGCGAGCCCGCCGTCGACCACGTCACGGCTCAGCGAAGCGATCGTCTGCTGCAGCGAGCGCGACCAGTCCCGGATGAACTGCGGCGCCGCACCGCGGTAGATCTCCTGCGGCGGAGGTTGAGACCCGGCCTGAAACGGGTTCTGAGCGAATACGGACGTCGCTACGACCAACACCGCAATCGAAAGCACGACACGTCGAATAACAGTCATCGAATCGCAGTCCTTACCGCCGGTACCTGGATGGTCCCCCACCCCTGGCTGGCGAGCCGCAGGGTATCTGAGCGCAGATGGAGCGTTCTGCCGGCATGGGCATAGCGGTCACGAGCGGCCTCCGATAGAAAGTCGATGAAGTAGCTGACATCGAAGAAGGCGATGACGGCGTCGTCGAGCCGGTTCCACGGGAGCCGCAGCGGCACGGTGAACTCGTAGATGAGTCGTCCCCGCTCGATTCTCGCGTCGAATGAGTTCGCCTCCGGTATCCGCAGGCGATCCTCCCCGGCGAAGGCGATCATGAAGTAGTCGAGCTGCACGAGGTGCGCGAACGCTTCATTGCGAATCCTGTCGACCTCCGCCGGCGAGAGCTTCCCGTTCAGATCGTCGTCGAACATAAAGATCATCTCGGCGCTGTTGAACTCGTCAAACACCCAGGTCGCGGTCAGACCGGAGAGGCCGCTATTGTCGAGGCGGAGCTCGATCGTGCCGTCGATCCACATGTGCGGATGCGCCTGAACGAGTGACGGGAGCAATATGAACAGCGCCAGCGGCGCGAGGCGTCTTCGACTCATGGCCCTAATCTACACTTCGGCAGCGGCTCTGTCACGGTTGAGGCGGAGGAAGACCCGGTTGCGGCGACACTTGGCGATGTTACGTAGTAACACTATCATTGTGGTGGAGGCTTTATGTCGTCACACCGCCGAAAGGAAGAGACAATCACGTTCAAGGTCGACGAGCGTCTGGCGGAGGCCATGGCGGGGATCGAGAACCGTTCCGCCTTTATCCGAAACGCGATCCTCGGCGCGCTGGGCAACACCTGCCCGGTATGCCACGGCAGCGGCATACTGACCGTCTCACAGCAATCGCACTGGAACGAGTTCACCAGGCACCACCACGTGGCCGAGTGCCTGGAATGCCACGAGGCGCACCTCATCTGCGATCACGAGGCGGCCGCTCGGTAGAGCGGCCGCTCAGTAGAGCGCGAGCGCGATACTGAGGCCAATCCCCCAGGTGATGCCGAAGGACCGCTGCACGAACTCCCGGATCACCGCGTCATCGAGACCCAGGTCCTCAAAGAGCTCGCGGTAGTCCAATGAAAGGTAGTTTACGCCGAGCTCGCCGTACGGGGTCAGGGCTACCGGCCCGTAGATCAGCCGGTAGCCGCCTCGCGCGGCCGCCGAATAGGCGTTGCCTCGTACCTGCCGTCCTTCGAACCGGAATCCCACCCGGGAGTAGCCTGCATTGCCTCCCACGAAGAACCCGTCATGGACACCGTCGATGAAATAGTGCAGACCGACCCTGCCTCCGAGCATGGTGATGTTGAAGTCGTAGTCGCGGAACTCCGGCTCGATCGCGCCGAGGATCACCGAGACGAGACTCAAGCGGAAGTTGAAGTACTCCGGCTGGAGAAACACCGACATGTCCGGCGTCACGCCGAACTCGACCGAACCGGTATATATCCCTACGATGGGCGAAACGAGGTTTGCGGAGAGCAACACCGCGTTCTCGTACGGGTTCTCCTCCTCCTGAGCCGCAATCGGGGCCGCGGCAAGCATCACGAAGGCGACGGCCAGCATCACTGCGATGGATCTCTGTGTTGTGAGCATCTGCATAGGGCCAAACCTTACTGAACTGATCATTTGAAGTCCACCGCCTCTGGCGGAGATTCGGCGAGAAGCGCCCGAATCCGATTGATGAATCCGACGCAGAGCTGTATCATCTGGGCATGGTCAGCCGTCGTGCGGTCTGGATCCTGGCTCTGTGCGCCGTGACGGTGACGGGTGCCGGCGCCAGAGAGTTCCACGATCACTTCATCGGGTTCAGCACTGAGTCGGCGATCAGCGCCGGGCCGCTGTCGGCCCCGCAGATCCCGGAGCTGCTGGAGTTCCAGCACATCAGTCTGCTCGGTACGTACGGCCCGGGGATGATCAACCCCCTGCGCCTGCGCGCCGGACTCGGGTGGTTTCCGGGCCGGCCGTTCCGGCTCACTGCGGGGCTGGAGCTTCCGCTGTACGAGCGGCTGAACAGGAGCAGAGCGCGCATGTTCGGGGTCTACCTCCTGACCGATCTGGCGATGACCATCCCGTGGGGCTGGGAGGCTGACGGGGTTCTCACGCTTCTGGTTCCCACGTCGGGAGTCGGGGGCATCAGATTCGGAGCAGGGGTGAACCGTCACCTGGATCTGCTCTTTCATATAGGTTTCGCTTCCGGTGTGTATCCAATTCGCATCCGCAGATAGGGTCCAATCACAACGAAAGAGAGGAGAGTACGATGAAACGAACGACTGTAATGATCCTGCTCGTGCTGGCAGCCGTGCTACTGCTGAGCGGCTGTATGACGCAGTTCGCAGCGCAGAACGGTAAGCTCGCATACGCCGACATCGCCGGCACGCCCGTTGGCGAGATCAACGTTGAGGAAGGGTTCATCTACATCATCCATCCCGAGCTGATCATGTTCGGCGAGAAGGGTTGGGAGATGATCGACCAGGACATCGAGCCGGTTCTGACGGCGCTGGGAGGCACGGCGGTCCGTGATCTCAGGCTGTCCTACGGTTACACGACGATAGACTTCATTCTGTCCTACTTCATCCCGCTGGTGAGCTGGGGCACCTATACGATTGAGGGCGAGGTAGTTCGCCAATAGCCGAGTCTGACCCACTGCGGAACGGATTGTTACAGCCATTGTGAGGCCGCCTTCGGGCGGTCTCTTTTTTTCGGGCACAGGCTGCAACTATCGCGGATCGAGGTGCCTCTACTGTGATAAGAACGGAGGCACGAATGGATCGACCGCTTTTTCTCCTCGTCTACCCCGAGGTACCTGCAACCTACTGGAGCTACAAACACGCTCTGCCCTTCATTGGCAAACGCGCGGCCATGCCGCCCCTCGGGCTTCCGACGATCGCCGCGATGATACCGGACGAATACGAGTGCCGCGTCGTTGATCTGAACGTTGAGAAGCTCCCTGAGCGCTTACTTGCGCGCGCGGAGCTCGTGTTGATCTCAGCGATGATCGTGCAGGCGGACTCGATGCGGCGTCTGGTCGCCCGGTGCCGACGCGCGGGAGTACGCGTCGCCGCCGGCGGCCCCTATCCTACGAGCTGCCGTGATTCGATAGAAGGGGTCGATCACTTCATCCTCGGGGAGGGCGAGATCTCGTTCCCCCGCTTTCTCACCGACTACGCGGCGGGCATCGCGAAGGAAGTCTACGAGTCCGACTGCAGGCCTGAGCTCGCCACCGTCCCGATCCCCCGGTTTGATCTGCTCAGACTGGACCTGTACGACACGGTGCCACTGCAGTACTCGCGCGGCTGCCCCTTCGACTGCGAGTTCTGCGACATCGTCCACCTGTTCGGCCGCAGGGCGCGGGTGAAGAGCACGGCGCAGTTCATCGCCGAGGTGGAGGCGGTCCATGATACCGGGTTCCGGGGCTCGGTGTTCATAGTGGACGACAACTTCATCGGCAACCGCCGTGCGGTGAAGGAGCTCCTCCGCGAGCTCGTCGTGTGGCAGAAGGCTCACGGGACGCCGTTTCAGTTCTCAACTGAGGCGAGCGTCGACTTGGCCGCGGATGACGAGTTGCTCGACCTCATGCAGGCGGCACGGTTCTCGATGGTGTTCCTGGGCATAGAGACGCCCGACGCGGAGTCGCTCTCCGGGGCGGGCAAGATGCAGAACCTTCGCCAGGACGTGGCGCAGAGCGTACGCCGGATCCAGGAACACGGGATCGAAGTCACCGGTGGGTTCATCGTCGGCTTTGACACCGACCCGCCGCAGATATTCGACCTGCAGATCGACTACATCGACAGCCTCGCGATACCGCAGGCCATGGTGGGCCTGCTCATGGCGCTCCCGAACACCAGGCTCTATGACCGGCTGCGGCAGGAAGGACGGTTGGTCGGCGAGTCCACGGGCAACAACACCCACGAGGCAGAGCTCAACTTCCGGCCCGTGATGGACGAGGTGCACCTGCGCGCCGGCTACTACCGCGTGCTCGAAACGATCTACCGGCCGGACCGGTACTTCAGCCGGTGTCTCGAGGTGCTCAGACGCTTTCCGGAGCCCTCAACGCCTGGATCGAGGGAGCGGCCGATCCGCGTGCGGGAGATCGTCGGCCTCCTCTCGTCGCTGATCCGGCAGACGCTCTCTTCCTACAGCTTCCACTACCTGCACTACCTCAGGCGGGCATTCGGCTCGAGGCCGGATCTCCCGGTGCGGATCATCACCTTCGCGATCCTCGGTCATCACTACTTCACGATCACGAGGTCGATCCTCCGCAGAAACCGTCTCGCCGAACGCAGGCAGCGGCGCGCCCACCGGCTTGCAGGAGCGCGATCACGTGATAGGATGGAACCACTGGTCACGAGACCGGAAGCGTTGACGTAGGAGCGGTTCATGCAGAACATCCCCTCGCAGGCAGCCCAGGTACTGATTACCGTCATACCAATCGTCGGGATAACCCTGGGAAGCGTCGTCGTTTTCTTCTTTCTGTTGTGGCGCCACAAGCAGATCGTGATGATGATCGAGAAGGGGATGCGCCCGGAACGGTCATTCGACCTGCGCACCTTCAGCCTGATCGCCGGGCTGGTGACGTTCGCTGTGGGGCTGGTTCTGTCCGTGTTCTTCCTCGCGGCGCCGGCGACCTCCCCGTACAGCCTCCTCGGTGGACTGATCCCGTTCGCGATCGGCCTGAGCCTCCTGGCGTTCTACATCCTCAACCAGAATGAGCCAAGACGATGACGTGGCCGACGTGAAGCGCGTACTCGCCGGAGATACCGCGGCGTTCGCGGGGATCGTACGAAGGCATCAGGGCGTGCTGCTCGCGTTCGGACGGCGGTTCTTCCCCAACGGGGCCGACGTGGAGGATTTCGTGCAGGAGGTGTTCCTTCAGGCATACCGACGCCTGGCTACCTTCCGCGGCGAGGGACGTCTTCGCTCTTGGCTCCTCGGGATCGCCTACAATCACGCCGTACGCATCAGGCGGAGTCGTGTTGAGTACGCCCTTCCCGACGAGACTGCGGTTGAGGACCACACCGCGGATCCGGAGCGGACCGTCCTGCGTCGCGAAGCGTGCCGGACGGTCGTCCGGGCGATGCGTCGTCTTCCGCAACGGCTCGCCGCCTGCCTCGACCTCTACTTCTTCTTCGGCATGACGTACGACGAGATCAGCCGGGCCACCGGACACCCGGTCAACACCGTGCGGTCGCACATCAGGCGCGCAAAGCAGCGGCTCAGGGACGCGCTGTCCGACGATCTTCTGGAGGGATGCTATGACCTGTCGTGAAGCGCTTCGCGAGCTTCTCATGCTGGACGCCGATCAGGATCCGTACACGGAGCTCGCCGCCCATCTCGCACGGTGCGAGCAATGCCGGCGGGAGGAAGCGAAGCTGCGGTTCGCGATGATGGCGCTGCGCTCACCGGAGCGCCGGAGGACCGACGATGAGCTCACGGGTCGTATCATGGCCGCGGTGCTCGCTGAGCCCGCTCCGGGAGAACCGGGCACCGAACGCGGACCCATGCCGCTTCGCAACTGGCTCGCCGCAGGCGTGCTGATCCTCGCCGGCATACTTGGCCTGCAGTACAGCGACTCGTTCGAGTGGGTCCGCCTCGCCTTCGGCGAAGCGATCGATCTGGCGATGGGTCTCATCCTCGGCGTCTTCTTGACGACCTACCTCTGCCTGCTCGTCGGGTCGAACCTGAAGCGGGTGCAACGGCTGTTCAGGCCGCACTGAAGCCCGGTAGCGGCGACGCATAGCCCGTTCGGGCTATGGCTTGCGGTACCTGTCCGGGGTATCTTCTGCCGCAGCGCCCGGGGGGAGTCCATCCCGAAGGAGTCCATCATGAGGAAGCGACGTATAGAACAGCTGCAGAGACGCCTCGAGCGGCGGGAAGCCGAGATCAGGGATAACCTCAGGAGCAAGGAGGAGGAGTACCGCGAGGTTTCTCACGAGACGCATGCTGAGGTGATGGACGAGGCTCAGGCACAGTCCGATACCTTTACTCGCGACGTCATGCAGGTCCACGAGGACCGGCAGCTCACGGGGATCCAGGCCGCGCTTCAGCGTATCCGCGAGGACCGCTATGGGCTGTGCGTCGCCTGCGGGGGCAGGATCGACGAAGGCCGGCTCACCGCACGGCCGGAAGCGGCCTTCTGCATCGAGTGCGAGCGAAGGAACGAGAAGCGGTAGCCGACCTGGAGCAGCTCGGAGCGGCGGTCACGATGCCTTTCGAAGCTCTCCCTGCAGCCATCGTGCCGTCTCGAGGAGCGACGGCCCGTCGTGGATGAGGTTCCGTCCCCGCTCCACATCTGAGACGATGATGCGCGGCGCACGGCTCCACTCGCTCCACGCGCGTTTCTTCACTTCTGAAGCGAAGTCCACGGGGAACTCCGGCTCGTGGAAGCCCAGGAAGACTTCCGGTTGCGCCTCGTCAACCGCTGAGATATCGATGCCGAGGTAGGATCGCGGGTCGGTCCCGAAGACCGGGTTTCCCCCGGCGATCTCAACCGTGTCGTGGATGAAGGTCCGACCCCCAATCGTGCGCACGTGCCGGCCGAACCAGAGCTCCACGTAGACCGAGGGGATCTCGCCGGTCCACGACGAGCGGATGCGCGCAGCCTCCGTCATCATGTTCCACGCAAGGTCACGCCCCCTCGTCACGTCTCCGCTGAGCGCGCCCAGCCGAACGGCGGCATCGCACACGCCCACGAAGCTCTCCGGCAGCGGCAGCGCGTAGACCGGCAGCCCTTCGCGCTTCAGCTTCATCGCGAGCGACCGCTGGACGCCGCCGGTCACGACGATGAGGTCAGGATCGATCGCGGCGAGCGCCTCGAGGTCGACCTCGAGATAGTCGCCCACCACGACGCGGTCTGCGATGTCCACGTACCGGCCGCAGTAGCTCGACACGCCCACGACGCGCG
>SKQU01000043.1 GCA_007118855.1 Spirochaetaceae bacterium | reverse complement strand
GAGCGGCGCACCCGGGCGGCACGACGCGAGCGGTATGAGCGGGCCCTCGGCGCCCGCCGGGAAGCCAATCGTATCCGGGAGCAGCTCGCATCGATCGCTCCGCTCGACGAGACGGCGGTGAAGGAGCTGCGCGCCGCCGAGGGGCTGTGCGCCGAGCTGCGCGCGCGCCTGTCCGTCGGCACGATTCGCCTTGGCGTCACCTTCACGGATCACACCGTCGTCGACATTCTCCGGGATGATGAACCGCCCGTCCCGGCGGAGGCCGCGGCGGGAAGGCGGTTGGAGGCCGAAGCCCACCGCCGGATCGAGATACGAGCCGAGTCGGTGCGCCTCGAGGCGGAGTCCGGGGATGAGCCGTACGACGACCTGCATTCGCATCTCGAGCAGGCGCGGCGCGAGCGCGAGACGATCGCCGCCGCACTCGGCGTCGAGTCGGCCGAAGAGGCCGCCGAGCGACGGCGGGAACGAGCCGCTCTCGAGCGGGAGCTCGCCGGCGCCGAACGGCGATGCGGAGAGGTGCTCGCCGATGAGCCGTTCGAGACGCTGCGGGAGGAATTCGCCGCCGCGGGCGGCTCTGCAGACGCGGGCGGCTCGGGAGACGACGAGGGGCCCGATGAGTCCGCCTTGGTTCGCACGGTGGCCGACGCGACGGGCGATCTCCGCGCGGCGGAGGCCGACAAGCGAAACCTGGAGCAGGAGCACAGGCAGCTCGCCGAGCGCTATGGAACCCAGGATGCGCTCGAGGACCGGCTCGTGGAGGCGCGCAGTCGCCTCTCTGCGCTCGAGCGGGAACGCGACGAGGGAGTCGAAGTGCCGGACGGATTCGAGACGCCGGAGCAGTTCCTCGCGGCCTACGAGGAGCGCGAGGCGTCGCTCGCGTCGCTTCGCACGCAGCACCGGGAGGCAAGCGAGGCTCAGACCGACCTTCTTGCCCGCCAGCCCGAACGGACCGCGGAGGAGGTTCGGGCCGCGCTCCACGAGGCGGAACGCGAGTACGAGCGCGTGCGCCGGCGGGCTGAGGCCGTGGAGCGCCTGGAGGCAGCCGTGGCGGCAGAGCGCGCCGCGCAGCACGCCGACCCGTTTGAGCCCTTTGCGCGCCTTGTGAGCCGGTACCTGTCAACGGCCTCGGACCGCGAGTACGCGGTGATCGGGCCCGGCGGCTCGCCGGACGCACCGCCGGACAGCCCGCCGGACAGCCCGCCGGACAGCCCGCCGGACAGCCCGCTCGTGCCCGGCCGGTTCGCGAGGACCGGCGGCCCCGAGCTCGCCTACGAGCTGCTCTCGCAGGGGACGCGCGACATCGTGGCGCTCGCCCTTCGTCTCGCGCTCGCCGAGACCGCGCTCGGCGGCGCGGACGCGCCGCTCCTACTCGATGATCCGCTGGTGGACATGGATCCTCGCCGCCGTGAGGCGGCGGCGAGGGCCGTTGCCGCCTACGCCGGGTCGCGGCAGGTCCTGCTGTTCACCTGTCACCCGGAACACGCCGCGCTCTTTGGCGGGGCGCACCGCGTGGATCTCGGGTCCCGGCGGGGTCATGCCGCGGATTGAGCGCATCCGCGAGGGCGGGGAGTGCCTCCCCCGGCCGCGCCGTGAGCTTGATCGTTGCGACGGGATCCGCCCGCGTCGGCGGGTCAAATCCCGCCGCTGAAACCTTTTGCTCATCGCGCGCGTTTTGGATACCTTAAGCGCCAATGGAGGAGACATGGCGTTAAGCAAAAAGATCCATGATGCTCTGAACGAGCAGATTGCGAGAGAGTTCCAGGCGCACTTCATCTACCGTGCGATCGCAGTGGACCTCTACGAGAAGGGGTACGACGGTTTCGGCGGGTGGATGGAACAGCATTCGAAGGAGGAGTACGGACACGCCGAGCGCATCATCCATTTCCTCCGCGAGAATGACGCGCGTGTGGTCATGCCGGCGATTCCCAAGCCGCAGGACAGCTGGCCGACCGTGAAAGGCGCCGTCGAGGCCGCGCTGCAGCACGAGAAGAAGCTCACCGCGGACATCCACGAGCTCCACCGGCTCGCCGATCAGGAAAGCGACCTCGCGACGGTGTCCATGCTCGACTGGTTCGTGTCCGAGCAGGTTGAGGAGGAGCACGTCGTCAACCGGCTTCTCAAACGGATCGCGCTTGCCGGCGACTCGCCGATCGGCCTCGTCGTGATCGACAACGAGCTCAAGAGCGCGGTGGGTGCGACCGGCGGCGAATCGGCCGGCGAGTAATCAGCCTCCGAACGCTCCTATCAGACGGCCGGTCTCGGGGCTGTAGACGGTACCCCCGTCCAGGGTAACAGACAGCGACCGGCCGATCTCCTCTTTCTGTACCGACGTCTGGTCCGTGCGGACCACAAGAGGCTTGTACGGGCCACCCAGATGGAAGTGGACGAAACTGTGCCCGCCTTCGGGCAGTACGTTTTCGATCCGCAGCGAAGTGACGTTGGACACCTCCCCTTGAGCTATCCTGACCTGCTCCGGGCGCACATGGACGGTGATCCGCTGACCGTGGAACTCGGCCAGGTCGGGCGGGAGGCGCAGCGTCTGCGCCCTGGACTCGATGGGCACGAGCAGCAGCTCTCCGCGGTATAGGTCCACGACACCCTCGATGAGGTTGGTCACGGGCCTGCCGGTGAAGGCCGCGACGAAGATCGTCTGCGGACGTCGGTACACCTCTTCCGGCGTGCCGATCTGCTCAACCCGACCCTTCTGCATGACCGCGAGTCGATCCCCCATGATCATCGCCTCTTCCTGATCGTGCGTGACGAACAGCGAAGTGATCCTGAGTGCCATAATCAACTGCTTGAGGTCCGTCCGGACCGCGTTGCGCAGGAGCGGATCGAGATTCGAGAGCGGTTCGTCAAAGAGCAGGACTTCCGGCTTTCCGGCGATCGCTCGGGCGAGTGCGACACGCTGCTGCTGGCCGCCTGAGAGCTGCCTGGGCCGTCGGTCGGCGAGCTCCTGCATGTCCACGAGGCGCAAGGCCTCGGCCACGCGCTGGCGCACCTCCGGGAGAGCGACGCGGCGCGTCTTCAGCCCGAAACCGACGTTCTCGGCGACGCTCATATGGGGGTAGAGCGCGAAGTTCTGGAAGACCATGCCGATCTGACGGTGCTGCGCCGGCACCGACTCGCCACGGGCCGCGGAGTACACCGTTCGGCGTCCAAGCAGGATCTCACCGCTCTCCGGTTCTTCGAGGCCGGCGACACAGCGCAGCAGCGTCGACTTCCCGCATCCGGAAGGTCCGAGGATCACGAAGAGTTCCCCCGGGTTGACTCGCAGGTCAACGCCGTCGAGCGCGTGCACGCCGTCCTGACTTCCCGGTTTCAGCGGGAAGATCTTCACCAGATCGCGGATCTCTATACCGTATTCGGTGACTTCGAGCACCCTCAAAAGATAGCTACGGTTCGGCGCTTTGTGTAGCACCACCCGGCTACCGGCACGGCAGGATGCGACGATAAAAGCGAGGGATCATCGCCCCTCGGCGACGATCCCCCTGTCCCTCTTCCCTTGCCGCCTCTATGATACACCTTTTTGGAGATTTGGCAAGAGGGTATGCCAGAAATCATCCGGCCCTTCATTGATCCACCACAAGGCGCATCCCGACGATGGAGGACCCTGAGAACCGAATCAGCCCGCGATACCTCGTACGCGACCGCCCGCTCGCCGTTTCCAGACCTATCTCGACGCTGAAACACGCGTCGCCGCAATCGCCTTCCCGGTGGAGCTGCGCGCCGAGCGATGCGAGGAGCGAGGGTAGGCGTTCGTCCGGAACGGGCGCGAAGGCAAAGTCGGCAAGCTCGTCGGCGATGGCCGCCGCTCGCGTGATGAGCTCGTCGGTCGCCGGGAGGCGCCTCCCGGCGGCGGCCGTGAGCTGAAGGGCGCCCGTGGCGATCCGGAGGGTCGCGAGGCTCACCACCAGCAGAAGCAGCGCGGGCGCGGTCGTCTTCATCGTGATGCCCTGCGCATCGGCCCCGCGGCGGGCCGCCCGTGAGTCGCCGCGGCGAGCGGTGCGACGATCGGCCACGTCGCCCGACCGTCGTCGACGACGAGACGCAGCGCGGGGAACGGTGCGACGACCAGCTGCGCCTCTCGCATCCGCAGTCGCGGGAACTCCTCGAACGTCGCGTCATTCCCGATGCGGATACCCGCGGCACTCCAGGAGACGACGAGCTCGCGCTGCGGCACGCCGTCCAGATGCCCCAGACGCAACCCGCCGGAGGTCTCCGTCAGGCGCACCGGCTCCCCGTGATCGGGCCAGCCGACCCGGGCGCACCATTGGTCCGCGACCGCGGCGAGCCGCGATACCTCGGCGATCGCGTGCGAGCGGTGCACGATGCGATCCGCTGCAGCGCTCGTCGTCCGTATAGCCGACCAGCTGAGTCCGAGCATGAGAACGGTCACGGCCGATCCGACTATGGTGTCGACCAGAGATCCGGCCGGGCGCATCACCTCAGGCGCTCCTCGCGCAGCTCCAGGCGGTCGCGCAGGGAGTGTTCGATCGATTCGAGCCTGCCGGAGAGGGCCTGCAGGACCGACGCGGCGAGCGCGAGCGCGAGCACGAGCAGGACGAGCGCCGTGATGCCCTCCAGCAGCCAGTAGCCGGCATGCGGGTCAGCGACCCGCCGAGCTGATGTCCGCATCGTGACCTCCGCCTCCCGGCCGTCCGTCTGCTCCGTACGACACCACCTCGAAAGGCAGTCCCCCCGGGCCGGGGCGCCGGTAGATGAGGTCGTGTCCCCAGGAGTCGGTGCCGACCGGACGCTCGACGTACGGCCCGGCCCACCCCGAGGGTACAGGAGACAGCGATGGTTTCTCCCAGAGCGCGCCGAGCCCCTGCGGCTCCGTCGGGTAGGCGCCGGTGTCCAGGTAGTAGGCGTGCAGCGCGAGAGTGACGGCATCGACCTGGGCGCGGGTGGACGCGACGCGCGCCTGTTCGAGGTATCGAACCGCCGAGAAGGAGACGGTGCCGCTGAGGATGATGATGATGGCAATGACGATGATCGACTCGACGAAGGTCCACCCGGCGTCCGGACCGGAGAGGTGACGAGGGCCCGTCATCGCACGGTCTCCTCTTCGATCCGTCGACGCAGCAGGACGACCGCCGCCGGGGTACCGGCTGCGGGAAACCACTCGAGCGCGGCGAGCGCGGCGTCTGTGTCACCGCCGCGAGCGTGCGCGAGCGCGAGAAGGTAGCGCAGCAGATCGTCCTTCAGGGCGACCGGTAGTGCCAGCTCGAGTAGCTCGATCGCCTCGGCCGTCCGGTCCTGATCGAGGGCCGCCTGAATCCGCGCCGACAGCTCTTCGACCGAGCGCAACCTCAGGTAGAGGACATCGGTGCGGTTCGTGAACCACACCTCAGAGACGACCGTCTCGTACCCCGGCTTCCTCGCCGTTACCGTGTACCGCCCGGCGGCAAGGGGCGGCAGGCTGAACCGGCCGTGCAGATCCGAGTGGACCGGCGGACCGTCGTCCACGCGAAGCTCGACCCACCCGAGCGGCGCTCCCGAGTACTCGTAGACTACACCGTGCAGAGGCACGGGCCGGCGCCAGGCGGCGTCGGGGGTACCCGCGCACCCGGACAGGAGTGCCGCGTAGAGGACGGCGCTAATGACGAATGACTTCATACTGTTCTCCTTCGTGTTCCAGGATGAGACGGTCGGCCCCGGCAGCGCGCAGCAGCCATCCGAAGGCGCCTTCACCGGGTAGAAGCGCTGCGACCGGTCCCGCCTCACCGATCCTCACGACGATCCGCTCCCGCACCGTGGTGGAGTGCGGTTCCGTCGACGAGACGGCCCCCAGGTATACCGGCGGTGCGACCGGAACCCCAACCCGCGATACGGCTGGTTGGGGCTCCGGCCGAGAGACGCCGGCCATGGACGCCGCCCGGTCCGTGGCGAGCGGGTCCACCGAGAGGACGGCCGAAAGCCGTCCGGCCGCGGGACGTGGCCATTCGTCGTGCCCTGAGACGCCGTGCGCGCGAACGTCATGCGGCGAGTAGACGGCCGCGATCCGCATCGTGATCTCGCCCCCCGCGGACGCAGAGATGTGGAGACTCGTCACGGCGGCACAGCCGTGTGCCGTCTGCTCGTCCATCCGTTGCAACCACTCGCGCAGCTCCTGCGGGCGACCGCTTGCCGTGGCGGCCAACGATTGCCGTTGGGAGTCGATCTCCATCCGGTCCAGATCCACCGAGCGCGAAGTGGCCTCAGCCGCGAGGGCCGCCGCCTCCGAAGCGACGTCGAGCTCGCAGGCGCTTTCGCGCGACTCTTCGGAGCGCGGCTCGAGATCCATCACCGAGCGGGCAAGCGTCTCGACCTCGGCGCGCGCGGCGGCGAGGCGCTCCCGCCCGGACGGCAGGTCGAGCGCCCGGGCTCGGAGATCCGCCGACACCGCTCGTATCGCAAGCACGAGCGACACGAGCGCGAGCAGGCAGGAGGTTACGATGGCCGTCGTTTTCACCATGGGCATCCCTTATTCGATCCGGGTATGGACCGTCGCGACCAGCTCTTCCCCGCGGCGGTCGATACTGTGAGAGAGCAAACGGATGCCGGCAATCGCGCCCACCCTCGCCGGGACTCCCGGGTCACGCGTGACGACGACGAGCGTCAGACGGTCTCCGTCCAGACCGATCAGCGAGAAACGCTCATCGTTTCCCGTCACGGCGACCAGCGCGTCGACCAGGCGTCCGGGCGAAAGACTCCGTTCGCTGCCGGCTTCCTCCGTGCCGCGCAGGAGGTCCGCCTCGCGCACGCGGAGCGCATCGGCGCGGCGGTCGAGCGCCTGCCGCTCGGCTGCGGTTTCGAGCGCCTCGGCGATTGTCTGCTCGGCGCGCGTCGCGAGCCTGCAGGCGAAAGGGGCGATGAGCGCGCAGAGCAGCAGTGAAACGCCTATCGCGAGGAGGGATCCGCGGCGCTCCCGATCCGGGAAGCGGCGGAAGCGGCGCCTGCGAAGCGCACGCGCGCGGCAGAGCCCGCGCTTCTCTCGCGGAAGCAGGTCGCGCGGTAGGAGGCGTATACGCCAACCGGGCAAGGCGCGGCGGCAGCAGTGCTCGATCTCGCGTCGGGTGACGAAGGAGACGCCCCCTGCTCGCGCCAGCAAGAGCTCATCCGTTCCCGGCGATGAGGGCCACCGGGCCGGGACCTCAGGTGCGTAGAGGGTGCGATCCACGACGACGAGCGCCCGTCTGCCGCGCGTTCGCCCGGCGAGCCGCCGGAGCTCCGGGCCTGCCGGAGTTGAGGCGAGCCGGGCGATCACGGGAGCACCTCCGCGTACAGATCGAAGAGCGTCTTGACCACGGTGAGCACGACGGTGAGCACCACGCCGCCGGCGAGCGCGACGAGGACGGGCTCGACAATCGCCGTGAAGCCGCGGATCGAGGCGGACAGCCGCGCCTCCAGGAAGGAGGCGAGCCCGTCGACGGTCGAACGCAGGTCCGCGCCCGACTCGCACAGTGCGAACCATCGCCGCAGGCAGTCGCCGCGAGGCAGCGCACGGCCCACGGCGGCCGACGGAGGGGTGCCCTGCTCCATGGCGGAGGCGGCACGGTGCAGGCTCGCACGCAAGGCCGGGTTTCGCGGACAGTCGGCCGCCGTGCGAAGCGCGCGGCTGAACGGTATGCCTGCACCGAGGAGTCCCGCCAGTGCGTGGGAGAAGGCGAGGAGCCCCGTGAGCATTTCGAGGTGTCCTGAACAGGGGAGCGCGAGCCGAAGGCGCGCGAGGCGGAGCCGAAGCGCCTCGGCCGGGCGGGCGAGAAGGGCGACGGCGAAGATCACGGTCGCGGACGTGAACCCGGCCGCAAGGAGGACGAGGAGGCCGACGGACACGGAGCCGACTCCGAGCCGCGCCGCCGGGCCGCCACCCGCTCCGGGAGCGCGTCCGGGGCCCGCGGCCGTCAGGACCAGGGACTCGGCAGCCGGCATCACGAGCAGCACCAGCAGCGCAGACCCCACCAGTGCGGCGGCGATCACGAATGAGGGGTAGATCGACGCGGCAAGCACGCGCGAGCGGAACTGCAGCCGGCTCTTGAGGTACCGGTCGGCGCGATCCATGGGATCGACCGCATCGCCCGTCTCGTCGACGACACTGAGCATGGCGCGGTGCATGGGGTCGATGCGGGCGAGCCCCCGGTCGACGGCCCCGGTGACCGTCCATCCCCGTTCGAGGAGGGAGACGACCGCGCTCGCCGCGGCCCGCACCCTCCCGCCGTGCATCTCACCGGCCGACCGGTACGCATCCAGGAGGCCGATCCCTCCATGCAGCAGGGTCGACACGGACTCGACCAGAAGCGACTCCTGTACGCGCGAGAGACGGATCACGTCGTTGCCCACAGCACTTCCTCCTCGGTCGTCAGACCCGCCTCGCACTTGGCTCGACCGTCGTCGGCAAGGGTGAGGCGCTCCCCGCCGGGACCCTCCATGCCGAACAGCCCGGTCCGCCCGCGGTAGCCGGTGAAGCGGCACTCGCGACAGCCGCGTGCCGTCTTGCACGAGCGGCAGCGCAGCCGCACGAGTCGCTGCGACAGCAGTACCGGATCGAGGCGATCGAGCAGTCGCGGCTCCACGCCCAGATCGATGAGCCGTCCCCTGACGTCCGACGCTCGTCGGCTGTGAACCGTGGCGAGCACCAGATGCCCCGTGAGCGCAGCGCGGGCGGTGAGGCGGGCCGTTTCCGGGTCACGGATCTCGCCGACCATGATGACGTCGGGATCCTGCCGCAGCACCCTGCGCAGCAGGCTGTCGAAGGTGAGTCCCGCCGGCTCGTTGGTCTGGATCTGCTCGGCATCCAGCCGGTACTCCACCGGATCCTCTATCGTGATGATCTTGCGGTCGCCGCGGTTGATCCTTCTGAGCGCCGAGTGGAGCGTGGTCGTCTTCCCGCTCCCGGTGGGTCCGCACAGCAGCAGCAGACCGGCGGAGCGCTCAATGCGCGCCGACACCTGCCCGTAGACGACCTGCGGCATTCCGAGCTCGTCCAGACCAAGCCGGTCATCGCCGAGCGGGAAGAGCCGAAGCACGAGCGATTCTCCGTCCACCGTCGGCATGGAGGAGAACCGGACATCGATCGCCCCCGCCGTGAGCCGTGCCGTGAACCGCCCGTCCTGGGGACGCCGCCGCTCCGCGGCGTTCAGTCCCGCGAGCACCTTCAGCCGCGCCGACACCGCAGGAAGACGTCCCGGAGCCAGAAGCGGCCGTTTCCCGTCACCCGCGGCGGGAACCAGACGTCCGTCGATCCGGTAGCGTACCGGGACCGCGCTGCGGTGAGCTTCGACGTGTATGTCCGACGCGCCCTGCGCGACCGCGTCGTTGAGCAGGCTGTTGACGAGGTTGACCGCGGGTGCATCGTCGGTCGCATCGGTCGCATCGGTCGCGTCGGTCGCATCGGCGTCCGCGGCGCGTGAACTTCCGGCGCGGCGGATCCCGGCGTCCGCCTCCTCCTCAGTCCCATGCGCCGCCGCGCGCTGGATCCGTACCAGGAGGTCCTGGGGCGAGAGGCGCGCGAACCGAACCGGCCGCAGGTGGTGCGCCTCCAGCAGTCGCCGGATCGGAGCGGCGGGAGGCGCGGCGCATCCGACGGTCACCGCGAGGGCGTCTTCGGCCAGGGGGACGAGCCCGTGCCGGCGCATGAACGACGCGGTGTACTTCACCTGTCGCCTCCGTAATAGCGGAGGTAGACCTCCAGGAGGTCCGTGTCCGCGCCGGCGCTTGAACCTGTCTCCACGCGGGGGATGATGTAGATCGCGAGCTCGGTCCTGTCGTCCTGGTCGCGTCGCTTCTGGAAGAGCCGTCCGACGCCCGGGATGCGTCCGAGCAGCAGCGGCTCATCGATCGTCTGTTCCTCCTCGCGCAGTCGAAGCCCGCCGAGCATCACCGGCTCGCCCGAGACCGCGCGCACTTGCGTCCGCACGAGCTTCTCGCTCGTCGGGGGGGGATTCCCCACGCCGGAGACATCGGCGCCCCGCCGTGAGACGGTGGCGCTCACGTCCATCGTCACGTACTCGCCGTGCGATCGTCCGCTGATCTCGATCACGAGACCGGAGGTAATCTCCCTGATCACGCCGGTGGGACGCTGAATCCCGGTCTCCGGGTCAAATGCGGTGTCGCGGTACCGGTAGGTGCTGGTGTTTCGAAAGCTCACCGACTCGCCGGAGAGCGCGCTCAGCGTCGTGTCCGCGACGACCGACGTCGTGGAGGCCGTCAATCCGGCGTTCAGACGCGCGGCGAACTGGTAGCCGAAGGCCGCGACGATGTCGAAGTCGAGCGACAGGAGCCGGCCGATGCTGCCGATGAACGCCTGGGCGGACGTGGGCGTAGAGGGGGCGCTGCTCAGGTCGAGACCGAACTCCAGTCCGTCCGCCTCCTGGTACTGGATAACCAGCAGGTGATACCGGATCTGGGGCGCCGGGACGTCAATCCGGCGCAGGTCCCCCAGGAACCGGGAGAGCGCCTCGGGCCCGCCGCGAAAGAAGAACCGGTGGGGGTCTGAGGTGGGAAGTATGTTGCCGCGATGCGCGGAGGCCGGCAGGTTGTGCAGAAGCTGCTCGGTGCGCATGTGGCTGAGCTCGATGAGTGTGGTGTTCTCAGGTGTATCCACCGTTTCCAGGTAGCGTTGGAGCTCGGCGATCTGTTCGCTCGAGGCGAAGACGGTGATCGCCGAGCTTCCCGGCACAGGTGAGATGGGCAGCGCGGCCAGGTGACGCGGAAGCACCGCGAGCAGATCGGCCGCGGGACGATAGAGCTCTATCCGGTGGTGTTCCCGGCCGGCGGGCGGCGCGTCGAGCCGCTCGATCAGGCGACGCACCCGCGCGACCCCCTCGGGGTTTCCCGTGAGCGTCAGCGTTGCGGAGCTGCGGTCCGGTCGTATGGTAACGTCGGCGATGAGCTGCGGCGGCAGGAGCTCGAGGAGCGAGCCGACCGGGAGATGGACCAGATGGACGATGTCCGTGCCGATCGCCCGGGCCGCCGCCGATTGCGGAGAGACATCCGTGATGTAGTAGGTGCCGTCGACCACCGCAAAGGCGGCGTCGGCCTGTTCGAGAATCAGACGCAGCAGGTCGTCGAACGGGCGCGGCGAGAGATCGAGCGGCCCCACGAGCGGGTCCGTCCGCTTGAGCAGCTGGTACTCGCGTTCGCCCGACCGGAAGAGGAGGCCGAGCAGTCCGCTGAGGCTGCTGCGTTCCAGAGACAGGGCGTAGCCGGCGGCTGTGCGGCTGACCGTACGGTCGTCCGGTCTCCCGGTTCCGTTCGGCCCGACCGCGGAGAACAGGTAGGCTCCGTCGATCATCCCGAGCCGGTGGTTGGGCAGTTGTGCCGCGATCTGCGACAGGATCCGGGGCAGTGGGGCCTCCACCGCGTGATAGGAGAGCTCGTGGCGCGAGAGCTCGCCGGTGATCGAGTCCGCGAGCAGGATGGGGGTCCGGGTCGCACGGGAGAGCCGGTCGAGCAGCAGCCGCGCCGGGACGCCTGCCGCGGAGACGGTGACGAGCTCGTCGGCGCCGACTTCGACGCGCAGGGCGGAAACCGTGTAGACGCCGTCGCGCTCGTGTACGAAGAGCCCGAACCGCTCGACGAGCTCGGCGAGCGCGATCTCCATGCTCACCGCGGTGAGGTAGTAGGAGGCGCGACCGCGCACCGTCTCGTCCGGCACAACCGACCGGCCGGTCGCCCGCCCGAGCGCGACGAACATCTGTGCGATCGGCGCGTCGGAGAACTCGAGCGTTACCGGTTCCCCGGCGGCCGCCCGGGCTATCACGAGGCTCGCGATCAGAAGTGCGACGAGCGCCGGCGGGCGCCTCCTTGATCGCGATGGTCCTTCACGCATGCAGTGCCTCCACGAGGAGCGCGATGATCGCCCCCGCCACCATGTACGGGCCGAATGCGAATCCCGCTTCGTAAGTCGCGTCGGTGTCAAGAACCGATCCCAGGCCGACGCTGCAGAGCCCGAGCAGACAGGCGAGCACCATCCCGAGCGCGGCGGGACGCGGACCGAGCAGCAGCGCGAGCGGCAGGGCGAGCCTCACGTCGCCCCAGCCCACACCGCCGCGGGTCACGCCTCGCGCGGCGAGCGGAACGAGTCCCACGATCGACGCGGCGAGGATCTCGGCCGGTCCTCGCGCGATCGAGATGGCCCGTACGAGGGCCGCTA
This sequence comes from Spirochaetaceae bacterium, assembly GCA_007118855.1. GTDB lineage: Bacteria > Spirochaetota > Spirochaetia > DSM-27196 > SLST01 > SLST01. The sequence goes on along the minus strand of SKQU01000043.1, from coordinate 13,606 downwards.
CGGCGGTGGCGACGCAGGCCGCGGCCGGGATACGTCCCGCCCGCAGCTCGAAGGAGAGCACCCAGCCGAGGAGCGCGAGCAGGAAGTGAAGCGTCGGTCCACTTCCGGCCGTTACTATGGTGGAGGTTCCGTCCATGCACCGTACTACGCCCCGAATCGCGCTGGTGCTTGTCTACGCCGCGGCGTGCACCGGTTGCTCGCTCTTCCCGGACGTCTGGCACGCAGGCGTTCCGGTCGCCTACCGCTCGGTGGCCGTCGTCACCGGCGCGCGCGGATCGCTGCACGAGTATGCCGGGCTCTACTACAGCCTGCAGAATGTGAGCACGAAACGGATCATCCGAATGGAGATCGCCTTCGAGCTCTATGACTCGGCAGACCGCCCGCTGCCCGGCCCCGGCGCGAACGGGTTTCGACTGACGCTCGACTCGTCGATCGAGCCCGGCGCGACGGGGTCGTACTGTACCTCGCTCGATTCGGTCGTCAGTGAGCAGACCGACGCGATCACCGCCGCACGCTTTCGCGTGCGTACCGCCGTGTTCGAGGACGGATCGCGGTGGCGAAACACCGGCGGTCACGTGTACCGGGAGGAACCGTGAGTCGCGCGCGCCGGGCCCGCTGCCGCGGCCGGGCGGCCGGGATAACGATTGCGGCCGCGGCGGTTCTCGCCGGGTGCTCCGGCGCGACGATGCTGCCGGATTGGGCGACGACGAGGCTCGCTCCCGCAACCGACTGGGCGGTCGTGCTCTTCATGCGGGCGAGCGCGCACCTGGATTCGCAGGCGGTCGCCGATCTCGCGGCGATCGAGTCCGCCGACCTCGCAGGCAGCGGCGTGACCGTGCTCGCCCTCGTGGACCGCACCGCCGGCGGCTCTCCGTCCGGATGGACCGGGACCCGCCTCTACGAGTTCCCCCACTCGGTTCCGGTTGCCGTGCCGGTGCTCGGGATCGACCCGGCCGGTCCGGAGGTGTCGCTCGACATGCACGATCCGGGGATGCTCCGGACCCTGCTCGGTTTCGTCGAGGAACGGTACCGGCCGCGCCGCCGTGCCCTCGTCCTCTGGGGCGAGGGGGGCGGATACCACCTCGCCGGGTTTCTCTCTGAGGCGCTCGCGGAGGGCGGAGTCGACCTCCTCGGGCTGGACATGAGCTTTGGCGCGACGGTGGAGATCGCCTGGGAGGTGCGCCGGAGCGCCGGTCTTCTCGTGGCGAGCCAGGGAGTGGTTCCCGCCGCCGGATGGGACTACGAGGCGGCGCTGCGCCGGCTCGCCAACTCCGATCGCACCCCGCGGGCATTCGCCGAGGCGATCGTCGCCACCTATGCCGAGGCGAGCGGCGGCGCGCCGCAGGCCACGATGTCCGCGGTGCGCCTGGACCGGATAGAGGAGGTCATGCACGCGCTCAACTCCTTCTCCAGCGCCGTGTCTGCCGGGATCACCGACGCGACGATTCGGGAGGCCGTGCGCGGCACCATCTTCTACGACGTAGAGGACTTCTACGCGACCCCGGGCGACCTCGCGGTCGACATCAGTGATCTCGCGGCCGTCGTGTCTCGTGACCACGGAATCGCCGCGGCCGAAGCGGCGAGGCTCGAAGAGGCCGTGGGTGAGGCCGTCCACCCGAATCACCGCGGGCCGGCGGACCCGCGGGCCCACGGCATCAGCGTTCACCTCATCCCGCTGCGTTCCGACGGGAGCGCCGCCTCGAGCCACCACGAGAACTATCTCAACCGGCCGGGCGAGCCCTCACCGCTCTCCTTCGTGGCTCACTCGACCTGGGTCCCCACGCTTCCGGCCGGACCGGGGCTCCTCTACCGGCTCTTCTACGAGCCCATGTGACCCTCCGACCGTCCTCTCGCCGCTTGCCGCGGCGAGGCGAGACGGGTACCTTTCGCCCCATGGTGCTTCACTACCCGGGAGGGATCGATCTCACGGAGTTCGGCATTGAGATCCCGGTGGCTCCCGATCGGACGCAGCAGGTGCTCGATGCCCTGGCCGCGAACGGCGGCCCCGGCGCCGCCTGGTTGCGCGGCCCGGACGGGTCGGCGATCGACCGCGACGATCTGCTGCGGGTCCACGCGCCGGCTTACGTGGAGCGGGGATTCGGGCCGGGCGTGGACGAGTTGATGATCGAGGTCTTCGAGCTGCGCAACGACGACGGCAGCTACCACCGGTACAATCCGCGCGCGGCGCGACGCCCCCTTTCGGAGCTCTTTGCCGGCTGGGTCCGATGGATGAGCGGGACCTACCAGTGCGGCAAGGAGGCCCTGCGGGACGGGTTCTGCTTCTACCTCGGCGGTGGGGCGCACCATGGGCACTACGATTTCGGCCATGGCTTCTGCGTGTTCAACGACATCGTCACCGCGATCCGCCGGCTTCAGGCCGACGGGTCGGTCAGGTCCGCCTGGGTCATCGACGTCGACGCGCACAAGGGAGACGGGACCGCCGCGCTCACCGCCGACGACCCGTCGGTCGCCACGCTGAGCGTGCACATGGCGCGCGGCTGGCCGCTCGACCTGCCTGAACGCGACCGCCTCGGGCGTCCGGCGCCGTGGCTCATCCCGAGCACGATCGACGTCCCGATTGCCCCGGGCGAGGAGCTCGAGTACATCCCGAGACTTCGTCAGGCGCTTGCCGGGCTCGACGCCTCGCCTCCGCCGGACATCGCCTACGTCGTCGACGGCGCCGACCCGTATGAGCACGACGAGCTTCCGTCAACCGCGGATCTCAGGCTGAGCCTTGCCCGGATGGCCGAGCGCGACGAGATCGTCCACGAGTTCCTCGCCGCCCGATCGATACCTCAGGCCTGGCTCATGTCGGGCGGGTACGGGCGTCGGGCCTGGGAGCCCTTCGCGGCCTTCCTCAGTGCGAGAATCGCAGGTCGGTAGGCGGGTCTAGGGCCAGCGCAGGCGGTAGGGGAGGTCGGGCGGGGGCTGCTGATTCCGGTACGTGTACAGCAGCCGGAGGCTGATCATGTCGTTATCGTACTCGATGTAGAGGAGATCCCACTCGATCGGCTCTCCGTTCAGCACGATGTCGTAGCGGTTTCGATGCCCCTCGTAGGCGTGCGGGTCGTACCCCACCCAGACGCTCTCGGCGCTGCGAACCGCGACCGTCTCGGGCGGGCTCCGCCCGTCCCAGCGCTGCAGGAACCCTACGCGTCTGAGCATCCAGATCGCGTCGATGACGTCATAGCTGTTGAGCGTGAACGGCCGCGGCGCGGGGACGATAGGCGCCTGCCACGGCTGCGCCCCGACGCGCGGAGCAAGGTGGGGAATCACCCCCATGAGCATGAGTGCGGCAGCCACAGACAAGCGTCTCATCTTCCATGAGTATCGGCAGCGAAGCGGATCCTGAGACACCTCGCCGGCTACTTCTTCTTCGCGGAGGGCTTCCTGCCGGCCGCGGCGGGCTTGCCGGCGGACTTCGCTGCGGCCGACCTCCTCGTGGGCTTCTCAGCAGCCGGTCTCTTCGCCGCGGGCCGTTTTGCCGCGGGCTTTCCTGCGGCGGGCTTTGTCGCCGCGGGCTTTGTCGCCGCGGGCTTTGTCGCCGCGGGCTTTGTCGCCGCGGGCTTTGTCGCCGCGGGCCTCTTTCTTGCGCTCGTCTTTCTGCCCGGATGTTTCTCTTCCCACTCCCGGAAGAACTGTTTCACGCCGTCGACGCCGGACTCTTCGAAGGCGGCGACCCAGCCGGTTCGAAACTCCTCGGCGAGGGCGCGCGCCTCTTCCGAGGTTCGCCTGGTGCCGAAGTAGAACCGTTTGGACCGGTGGGTTCGCCGGCCGTTCGGTCCGATCGAGTAATGGGCGGCCCAGTACCGTGAGACGTTCCCGTCGCGGTTCAGCTGGCTCTGGTGAACGCCGGGGGTTCCGCTCATGTTGTTGACCTGGATCCCCTTCTTGGGGCCGAACCTGCGCGGCGCGTAACGATCACCGCGTTCTTCGAGCCATGCGATCGCCGCGGCTTTCGCCTTGCGCTTTCCCCCGCACTTCTTGTCACTGAACAGCTTCGACTCGTACCCGACGCTGCCGCCGATGCGAGCCTGGTAGCCATGGGTTCCGCCGGTGTCAATCCGTACTACTGCTGGCATACTAGCTCCTAACTGATCTGATAGCCTGCAGCTTACGCGCAATGAGACCGAACGTCAATGGCGGCCAGGAGTGGATTCCTCCGGCCGGCCTGCGTATTCTTACCGCTGGCGGAGGTATTTGTGCTGAACCTGTCCATCCGGGAACTCGCAATCCTGATCCCTGTTATCCTGGTCTCGCTCACGGTACATGAGCTGGCTCACGCGGCGGTCTCGCTCGCGCTGGGCGACGACACTGCGCAGCGCGCCGGACGGGTCAGCCTCAATCCGCTGCGCCACGTCGACCCCCTGGGGTTCCTGTTGCTCGTCGTCGCCGGATTCGGGTGGGCAAAACCGGTGACGTTCGACCGGTCGAAGCTTCAGAGTCCTATCCGTGACGAGATCCTCGTATCGTTCGCGGGGCCTGCGTCGAACATCGTGCTCGCGTTCCTCGGAGCGCTCGCGATTCGTTTCGCGGTCTCGATGCAGGGGCCCGCCTCCGGACTCGTGCTGGATGTCGCTTTCATCTTCTGTTCGATCAACATCGTGCTGGCCGTCTTCAACGCGCTGCCGGTGCCTCCGCTCGACGGTTCTCATCTCTACATGGCGTGGCTGTCGCAGCGGAACTCCGCCGCGGCCCTCGCCGTCTCGCGGTACGGGTTTCTGGTTCTGGTCGTTCTGATCTTCGCGGGACGATTCACCGGGGTCGAGCTGCTGCCGATCCGGCAGGTCACCCAGTCGATTCTGGGAGGGATGCTCAGGATAGTCGGAGTGTGAGGCGACCCTCGCGCCGCCGGGAACGCGGCGCCTCTGACCGTCGCGCTTTGCGCCCGGCGGGCGACCGCGGGAGGTCAGTCGACGAGGTAGCCGGCCACCCGTTCGCGCCCGGTGGTCACCGTGTGGATGAGCGCCATGCAGAAGACCACCTTGCGAGGCAGGGGTTCCTGTGAGGCGGCAAGGACGTTGCTGAGCGCCGTCGCCGCGGGATGGTCCGCACGTGCGGTGGCGGCAATCAGCTCGCGAGTCAGCAGTCGCAGCGGCTTCTCCTCGTGCAGGCTCTCTCGGCGAACCCGGGTCGCGTCGGTCTCGAAGAAGCACTGGTCGAGATCGGGCAGCAGCTCGGTGACGCCGGTGCGCTTCTCGCGGTTGTACTGCTGCAGAAAGCGGTAGAAGCGCGCTCCCGCGCCGGCCGTGCGCGCCGCGGCGGTAAGGAGCTCGTCGACCACCGGTTCCGGAAGCCCGGGCGAGAGGGCCTTCGTGAGGATGATCTCGAGGTGCGTCGTGCCGTTCATCCGGGAGAGCGCGTTCGCACCGTAGATGATCGTGCGCGGATTCTCCGAGGAGGTGAAGTGCGCCACGATCCGCGGGTACGACTCCTCGTCGCGCAGGCGCACGAGCGCGACCATGGACTTCCCCTGCAGAAAATGGTCTGCCGAGTCGAGACTGCGGCGCAGGAGCGGAATCGCGCCTCGTATCCCGTGCTCACCAAGGATTTCAGCGGCGACCCAGGCGGAGGTGAACTCTCCGTGCTCGAGCTGGCCGAGGACGGCCCTCTCGGTCTCCGGGCCGAAGTCGAGCCCGCCGAGCGCCTGGATCGCGTGCACCCGCACCGAAAGGCGCGGTGAGACGAGCCGCTCGCGAAGCACGTCTTCCGAGAGCGACGAGCCGATGCGGCCGAGCCGCTGCACGTGCCGAGACTCCTCGCGTCCGCCGCTTCGCTCTCTGAGGCGGTTCAGCACGAAGAGCGCCTGCACGTCGCGCGGAGACATCACGAGCCCCAGGATGCTCCGGATGGGCCATTCATCGAGCCGCTCGAGGCCCCGGATCACCAGCACGAGGACGACGATCGTCGCGGAGATGACGCCGAAGTAGGTCCGGTAGATGCCCAGTCCGCTCATGCCGAGCCGCTCGAAAACCGACAGCAGACCCCCTCCCACCACCGAGCCCGCGAGTCCGGCGGCGGCGCCGGAGACGACACGGATGAGCAGCGAGCTGCCCACCCGGTCGGACTCGTCGACCGAGGCGAGGAAGTACTGGTTCAGGCCGACGATGATACCCACCTTGCAGTAGCCCGCGACGAAGAAGGCGAGTCCCACCACGATGAGCTGCGGTTCCTGCGGCGCAAAGGTCCAGTAGAGCGTCGGCATCAGAAGACCAAGCGTGTAGAGCAGAAGGAGCGGACGCGGACCCACGCGGTCTGCGATCACTCCGTTGATGAGCGCCGCGGCGATGCCGCCGAGCAGCAGAATCAGCGACATGAGCAGTGCCGTCGAGTCCGGGACCCCGTACCCGCTCTTGACGGCCATCATCATGAAGGGAGTCACGACCGTGAAGGCGACGACGCCTGCGCTCCAGGCGAACAGGAGTCGTCGCACCCGGGGATGCGTCCAGAGATTCCTCATCGCGATGCGCAGCGGTTTGCGGGCGGATGCCTGCGGGACCGAGGATTCGGGTATCCGTCCGAGGACCGTACTCGAGTAGAAGCCGATCAGACAGGCGCTGCCGATGAACAGCTGGTACACCCAGAGCTCGTCGACTGAGCGCAGGACGAGGATGACGGTCGTCGTCGTGAGCAGGTGCGTCGTGTACGACCGCACGAAGTTGCCCGACAGGAAGCTGCCGCGATCATCCGGCGTGGTAACCTCGCCAACGAGTGGAGTGTTCGCAACCGTGCCGAAGCTGCGAAAGAGCGCGAACCCGAAGGCCCCTGCCAGGATGACCGCCGAGACCGCCGCCTGCGGTGCGACGCGGCTCACGAAGGGGGCAACCACCATGAGCGATGCCGAGGCGTACCGCAGAAACCAACCGAGCCCCCACGTACGGGCCGCACCCAGGCGCGCGACCGAGAGCTTTCCCACCAGCATGAACGGCATCGTCAGATGAACGAACGACGCGAGGACCGCGACCAGCGGATCGGCGACGTTGTTGCGAAGCGCGTAGAGAATGAGCATGTTCTCGAGCAGAAGCGCGACCGTGATGCCGTTGAGCTTCAGGAAGCGGTGAAAGAGCCGGCGGCCCTGTGCGCGCTCGTCGGTTGAGAGGAGGGGAGGGAGTTCTGTGCCGGTGTCGGGAAAGAGCGTCTTGAATACGTTCATGGTGAGAGCCGACCTGCCGATCGTCGCTTCAGGTTACCAGAAATGCCGGTCAGTGTCGAATCGGGCCGGCTCGTCCGCGGCGCGGATCGCCCATCGCGTCCCCCACGACTACGAGGCACACGACCGTGAGACAGAGGACGGCGCCGGGCATGAGCGTCACCCACGGCGCGGCGTCGAAGTAGGCGCGGCTTCCCTCCTGGAGCATCCGGCCCCAGGAGGGGTAGGGCGGCGGGACGCCGAGGCCCAGGAAGCTCAGCGTCGCCTCCGCGCCGATCGCCGTGCCAAGGCAGGTCGCCAGGTACGCGACGAGCGGGGGAGCCGACGCCGGCAGCAGATGTCGCAGGACAATGCGCGAGGCTCCGGCGCCGGTGGAGCGTACGACGGTGAGGTACTCCTCGTTCGCGACCGAGAGCGCGGCGGCGCGAGCCACTCGCGTGACGAGCGGGGTAAGCGCGAGCGCGATCGCGGCGGCGACGGCGAGCGGGGCGGGGGAGAGCGCGACTACGACGATGAGCGCCATCACGAGAAACGGAAACCCAAGGAGAACGTCGACGACTCTCTGCACGACGAGATCAAAGGCGCCGCCGGCGTAGCCTGAGGCGAGTCCGAGCGACGAGCCGATCACGCCGGCGGCTGCAACAGCCGCAAGCGCGACGGCGAGTGATACTCGCGCCCCGTGCAGCGTCCTGCTGAACACGTCGCGGCCGAACCCGTCGGTGCCGAACAGGTGGGTCGCGCTCGGCGGCGCGAGGCGGCGCCCCACCTCCTGCTCGAGCGGGTCGAAGGGCGCGATGAGCGATGCGGTCAGCGCGCTCAAGGCGACCACCGCGAGGAAGAGCGCCGCGGCGATCCGCATCCCCCGCGCAGTCGATGCGGTACCCCTCACGACGCGCTCCGCTTCACGACGCCCTCCGTTCGTAGTGCACCCGGGGATCGACCACCGCGTACGCGAGATCCACGAGGAGGTTCGCGCACAGCACGAGGACGACGAGGACGACCGCCGCGCTCTGCACGACCGGGTAGTCGCGCGCGAGCGCCGCGTGGACGATCCCCCGTCCGAGGCCGGGCAGGCCGAAGACGGTCTCCACGACGAGCGCGCCGCTCATGAGCGTGCCGAACTGGAGCCCGGCAACCGTGATCAGCGCGACCGTCGCGTTGGGAAGCGCGTGTCGAACCACCACGCCGAGCTCGGAGAGCCCCCGCGCGCGGGCCGCATCCGCGTAATCGCTCTGCAGCACGTCGATGAGCCGCGCACGGGTGACCCGCAGCAGATGCGGAAGATAGGCGGCGGCGAGGAGCAGCGCCGGCCAGATCATGATCTCGGCATGCTCGAGCAGGTCTTCGCCGGGACTCGAGTAGATGATGGGCGGCGACCAGCGGAAGAGTCGCAGCAGCACCCACACGAGGAGGAGCGAGGCGAAGACGGTAGGCACGGCGAGCGAGCCCGCGGCGAAGCCCTGCACCGCGCGGTCGAAGACTGTGCCGCGGCGCATGGCGGCGGCGACCCCGAGCGGTACGGCGACGAGGAGTGAGACCGCGACGGTGTAGGCTGCCAGGAGCGCCGTGACCGAGAGCTGCCTCCCCACGATCGTGCCCACAGGCTCGCCGGTCTCGAGCGAGGCGCCGCCGAATCGCCCGCTCATCATGCTTGCCATCCAGCGCAGATACTGGGTGACAAGCGGATCGTTCAGCCCGAGCTCGTCGCGAAGCGCCTCGCGGATCTCCACCGTGTGCGGGGTGTCGGCGAGAATCGCGAGCGCTACGTCGCCGGGGAGCGCCCGCATGACGAGGAACACGACGATCGAGGCGGCGAAGGCGGTGGGGACGATCAGGGCGATCCGGCGAACCAGGTAGCGGGTCATCGGTCGAGCCAGACGGTCGCGAAGTCGGTGTGGGTGTGCATGTCCTCCGGCGGGACGACGATGCCCCGCACGTGCGACCGGTAGGCGACGACGTCGATCGACTCGGCGACCGGCACGATATAGGTTTGCTCAAGGAAGAGGTAGCGCGACACCCGGCGCCACACCTCGATGCGCTGCTCCATCGTCACCGACTCGCGAAGGCGCCGGTAGAGCTCGTCGAGGTGCCGGTCGTCGTGCTTCGCGTACGCGTCCGGGTTGAGCTCATAACGCCCGTAGACCGATTCGGTCCCTTCAGGGATAGGAGAGGGGGCGAGCCGGCCCTGCTGCGAGTCGTAGTCCATGCTCACCCGCGCGCGGTTCCACTCTCCCTCGTCGACGATCTGCAGGCGGAGGTCGACGCCGAGCCCCGCGAGCTGCGCCTTCAGGAACTCTGCGCCTTCGGTCATGATCGCCCGGGTCAGGTGTCCCATGGCGAAGCCGTCCGCGTAGCCTGCCTCCGCCATGAGCCGGCGGGCCTCGGCGCGCCGCTCGGCGAGCGGCGCCGTGTCGTAGCGCGGCCAGTTGATGAACTCCGTGGGGACGTTGATGTCGCCGGGACCGATGCTCGGCGTCGTCCAGCCGTGGCCGCCGAGCGCCAAGGGGATCGCCGCCGGCTTGTCGATCCAGAGCGCGATCGCGCGCCGCACCCGCGGGTCCTGCCACGGACCCTCTTTCAGCACGTTGAAGGCGAGACGGAAGTTCCCGCCGTCGGAGCGTGCGAAGGAGACCGTCTCGCCCAGGTCGCGCTCGTAGGAGGCCGCGCGTTCGCGCGAGAGGAAGTGCGCCTGGCCGCGCGCCGTTCCGTCGAGGCGGCCGCTTCTGAAGGCGGCGTCCATCGCGAAGGGGTCCGGCATGATCACGTAGTCGATCCGGTCGAGGTAGGGGAGGCGGGCGCCGCGCGGGTCGCGCTCGAAGTAGCGGTCGAAGCGGTCGACGCGCACGAGGCTGCCGCGTCGGTATTGCCCCAGCTTGAAGGGCCCGAGCCCTACCAGCCCCACATCGAGCGGCGAGACGTTGACCTGCCCCGCTTGAATGCGGGGCTCCATCAGGTGGCGCGGGTGAGCGATCTTGAACCGGGGGTTCGCGAGGATCTGCGGGAAGTGGGCGTTGCGGTGCGCGAAGGTGATGCGAAGCCGACGCTCGTCGAGCGCCTCCACCTTCGTGGCGACGCCGAGCTCGCGGGCGAAGTAGGCCGGCGGCCGCACCGCATCGCCGCTTCGCGCGCCGAAGAAGACGAGATCGAACCAGAACTTCGCGTCTTCGGCGGTGAAGCGCCGTCCGTCGTGCCAGAAGGCGTCGCCGCGCAGCACGAAGGTCCAGACCTTGAAGTCGGGGCTGTGCTCCCACCGCAGCGCGAGGTAGGGACAGACCGTGTAGAAGTCCTCGCGGCAGCGCATGACGAGGTTCCCCGCGCCGAAGAGCGCGCCGCCCACGTGGTGGAGCGCGATGCTGCTCGTGAACATGGAGTCGAATCCGGCCGGCGGGTCGCCGCGGTTCGCAAGCGTCAGCGTGCCTCCGCCGCGGGGCTCCTCGGCCGCGGCGACCGCGGTGGCTGCGACCAGAAGCGTGCAGACGATCGCCGCGATCACGCGGAGTGCGGGTCGCCGCGGGTGGAGTCCGGCTTCCGGTCCTTTGTTGGGATCGTGCATGGCCTACTCGTAGAGGTGGCACGCCACCGCGTGTCCGGGGCGCGCCTCTTTCAGGACCGGTCGGACCGACTCGCATGTCCCCGGGATCACCTTCGGACACCTCGTGTGAAAGGGGCAGCCGGAAGGGACCGCCGTGGCGTTGGGCGGCTCACCCGGGATGACGGAGCGCAGGCTGTGCCGGTTCGCCGGGTCGGGTTCGGGCACGGCGGCGATCAGCCCCTGCGTGTAGGGATGGAGCGGCTCGCCGATGACCGTCGCCGAGGGACCTGCCTCGACCGCGGTGCCGAGGTACATCACAAGCGTGCGGTCGGAGAAGTGGCGGGCGCTCGCGATGTCGTGCGTGATGTAGAGGATCGTCATGCCCCGCCGTTCCTGGAGCTCGCGCAGGAGCGAGAGAATCTCCGCGCGGCTCGAGGCGTCGATCATCGAAACCGGTTCGTCGGCAACGATGAACTCCGGCTCGAGCATGAGCGCTCGCGCGATGCAGACCCGCTGCCGCTGTCCGCCGGACATCGTGTGCGGATAGGTGTCAACGAGGTCTGCGGCCGGCGTCAGGCGCACGAGCTCGAGCGCGCGCCGCACGGCCTCGCGGCGTGACGACTGATCGCCGATTCCGTGCACGACGAGCGGCTCGAGCAGCTGGTCGCCGATCGTCATGAAGGGGCTGTTGCTCGCGTACGGGTCCTGGAAGACAACCTGCGCCCGTCGCCGGTACGCCTTCAGGTCTTCTCCCTCGAGCGATCCCACGTCCGTGCCGGCGAAGATGACCGTTCCCTCCGTGATGGGAACGAGGCGCACGAGCGCCCGGCCGAGCGTCGTCTTGCCGCTGCCCGATTCACCGACGACGGCGACGATCTCGTTGGCCGCGATGCCGAGCGAGATCCCGTCCACGGCCTTCACTACCCCGCGGCGAAAGAGCCCTGAGCGCGGGTAGAAATGGACCCGCAGCTGTTGAGCTTCGACCAGCATCCCGTTCGCCGTACGGCCCGCGGCATTGCTCATGAGGTCGCTCCTTCGCGCGCCTGCCTCCTGCGAGTCTCATCGGCGTAGAGCCAGCAGCGCGCCAGGTGACGCTCGCCCACCTCGACAAGCTCCGGCGGTCGCGTCGCGCACGGCTCGAAGGCGCGGGGGCAGCGCGGCCGGAAGCGGCACCCGGCGGGGCGGTCCATCGGGTCCGGCGGGGCGCCGGCGAGGAAGCCGGGGCGCTGCTCTCCGTGGATGCGCGGAATGCTCGCAAGCAGCCGTTCGGTGTACGGGTCGCGAGGCGAGGTCAGCACCGCGTCGGCAGGCCCGAACTCCCGAAGTTCCCCGGCGTGAACGACCGCGATCGAGTCGGCAAGGTCGGCGGCGAGCGCGATGTCGTGCGTGATGAACAGGTACGAGAGTCTCCGCTCCCACTTGAGCCGCTTCAGCAGGTTCATGATCTGCGCCTGCACGCTCACGTCGAGCGCCGAGGTGGGCTCGTCGAGGATGACGAGCGACGGGTTGAGGCTGAGGGCCGACGCGATAGCCGCCCGCTGCTTCATCCCGCCGGACAGCTCGTGCGGGTAGGCGCGCGCCACGTCGGCGGTGAGCCCGACGAGCTCGAAGAGCCGCTCGACTTCCGCCGCCGCCTTCGCTCTGGGCATACCGTCGAGGAGGAGCCGCTCGCCCACCTGCGGCCCGATCCGCAGCACCGGGTTGAACGAGTTCATCGCGCCCTGGAAGACGACCGCGATTTCGCTCCAGCGGACCGTCCGGCGGTACTGCTCCGCGCTGAGCGCGGTGAGGTCGCGGCCCCCGTAGACGATCCGGCCGCCCACCTTGCCGGCGTTGCGCGGGAGCACCCGGGTCACGAGCGAGACCATGCTCGTCTTGCCGCTTCCCGACTCGCCGATGATACCGAGCGTTTCGCCCGGTTCCTCGATCGCGAAGGAGACGTGATCAACCGCGCGCAGCGCGCCGCGCGGCGTCTCGTACTCGAGCAGCAGGTCGGTTGCCTCTAGGAACGCCACATCCGTGCTCCTTTCAGCCGGGGGTCGACGATCGACTCCATCCCGAGCGCGATCAGCATGAAGGTCACCGCGGTCAGTACGATGAGCAGCCCCGGCGGGATGACCCACCACCAGTAGCCCAGGAAGACCGCGCCGGTGCGGAATCCGCTCTCGAGGATCTGCCCCCAGGTGGGGATCGACGGGTCGCCCAGGCCCAGGAAACTCAGTCCCGCCTCCGCGAGGATCGCCGACGGCGCGAAGAAGACGAGCTGGGCAAAAATGTAGGAGGCGGTGTGCGGGAAGACGTGGTGGACGATGATCCGGGCCTTCGAGGCGCCGAGCGACACCGCGGCTTCGACTTCCGGACCCTGGCGCAGCTGCAGGACCATGGTGCGCACCATGATCGTCAGCCCCGGCCAGCTGAAGGCCACGAGCACGAGCAGGATGATCCAGAGCTGCGACCCGCCGATGAAGACGAGGAAGATGAGCAGCGGGAGCACCGGTATGTTCGCAACGATATCCGCGGCGCGCTGGATCACGAGATCCGTGCGCCCGCCGGAGTAGCCGCTGAGCAGTCCGAGCGCCGTCCCAAGAAGAGTACTCACCGTTGAGGCCGCGAGCCCGATCGCGAGCGCGACCGGCAGCCCGTACAGCAGGCCGACCGCGAGGTCGCGCCCGAGCGCGTCGGTACCCATCACGCCGTAGACCGATCCGCCCACGACGACGCGCGCCTCCTCGAGCCGGTCGTCTGCGGAGCTCGTCATCACCTCGACGCGGACGGTGTATTGCCCGGCGAGCGGTTCGAGCTCCCCGTCGGCGACGCGGCCGAATGCGAGGCGCACGAAGTCGTCGCGGATGCGATCTGATGAGAGGTCCGCGTCGAATCGGCTGTTGTACAGCGTCGCAAGCGACTCGCCGGCGGGTCCGTCG
>SKQU01000434.1 GCA_007118855.1 Spirochaetaceae bacterium | reverse complement strand
GCTGCCCGGCCTCCGTGACCAGACCCTGCTCGTACTCGCTCCAGTACGGGTGATGGCCCGGAACGATCGCCTCGACGAGCCTGCCGCGCGGACCACCGTCGGGAGGCACCGGCATCGCGTGCTTCTCCACGTGCCATCCGGCGTACTCGGCGTCATACCAGCGCCGAGGATCGGACTCCGGGTACAGGGAGGGATCGTCGGGCCGCTGAGGGATGTCGACCTGTGCCGGATCCCACAGGAGGAATCCGTCCGAGGAGCCAGCCACGCCTCCAGTATAAACCGGATACCTGATCGGTGCAGCTTGACAAGGTTTGCGACGGGTGAAATATTTAGCAGGTAGTTTAGCATGAAGAAACCGACGTTGAAGGACATCGCCGAAGCGGTCGGCGTATCGGTGACTACCGCATCCCTCGTTCTCTCGAACAAGGGACGGATTTCGGATTCCGTGCGCAAGGCCGTCGTTGACGCCGCCTCGAAGCTCGGGTACGACCGAGCGCCCGTCGCCGCTCTGTCCGGCGCACGTCCGCGTATCGGCATACTCTTCAGCGTTGATCCCCAGTGGGCCTTCGTCTGGGGCTTTGTGCGACCAATCGTTGCGGAGATCGAGCGCCTACTCGGTGATCGCGGCTACGATGTACACCTCGTGCCCATTCACGATACGGCAGCCGATACGGGGATAGAGGAGCGGATCCTCCGCGGGTCGTACAGTGGGATATTCTCGATCCACTACGTCGATGAGCGCATGTTCGGCGCACTCGAGCGTGAAAGAATCGAGGTCGTTGTCATCATGAACAGCAAGTTCCAGGACCGGTTTCACTCGATCCTGGTGGATGACTTCCAGAGCTCGTACGAGGGCACCCGGCACCTCCTGGAACTGGGCCACCGCGACATTCTCTACGCCGGCACGGATCGCATCAATCTGCCGAAGCTGACAACGGACCGGTATTACGGGTTCTGCAAGGCCCTCGAGGAGTTCGGCATGCCGGTAACCCCCACAGGATACCTGAGCTGCGAGGCGGCCGATACCCAGCACCTCGATGCGAGCCTGCGGGAGGTGTTCGCTCGAACCAGGAAACCCACCGCCGTGTTCGCGATCGACGACGATATGGCCATCCGCATCGTCGCGCTCCTCGGTCACTCCGGCATGCAGGTACCCCGCGACCTCTCGATCATAGCTCCCGGCGACCTCCTGAACTACGACGATCCGTTCGTCACTCCTATCAGTACGCTCAGGACCGACACGAGCCTCATGGGACGCCTCGCGAGCGACATGATGCTCCGCCTGCTCGCCGGCGAACAGGAGTCGGTCCACGCGATCAAGATCAAACAACAGCTCGTCCAGCGGGGCTCCACCAAACCGCTCGCCTCCGGACGGGTGCCCGGGAAGGGAAAGGCAAGAGCCGAACCGAGGGAGCGGTTCCTGCACGGCTTCACGCACGAAGACGACGCCCCCCCGGGCCGGTGGCTCGGAGCGTCACGAGAGTTCATCACGAAGGCGTGCATCGAGCTGAACATGGACGAGGAGCAGTTCCGCCTGCGCATACGGGACGACCTGCGTTGGGTCTCCCCAGATCCCATCGGGCAGGGCGGACGGACAGTGGATGCCTTCGGCATCGAACGCCGCGGCATCGGGTACGGTCAGCCGACCGAACACCCGCTCAGAGATGCACCGACGATCGAACGACTGCGAGAATACCCGTGGCCGGATCCTTCGCTGGAGGAGACCGACGGCATCCGAAGCCGAATCGCGCCGCTGGCCGAGCGCTTCGCAATCGCCGGAGGCAACTGGTCGCCGTTCTGGCATGATGCCGTAGATCTGGTAGGCATGGAGACGATGGCGTTCCTCATGTACGACAATCCGGTGTTCGTAGAGACGATGCTTCATCGGATCGTCGACTACTACGTCGCGATCAACACGCGCGTATTCGAGGAGGCCGGTGATCTGATCGACCTCATCTTCGTGCGCAACGACTTCGGCACGCAGACCGGGCCGCTGTTGGGAGTCGACCACTTTGACCGGTTCATCTCGCCGTGCATCAAGCGCATCGTGGAGGCCGCCCATCGCTACGACATAAGGGTCCTCTTTCACTCCTCCGGCGCTATCCGCCCGCTGTTGCCGTCGCTGCTTGCGACCGGCATAGACGCACTGCACGCGTTGCAGCCCGACTGTGCGGGCATGCATCCGGCGGCGATCAAGGGGGAGGTGGGGCACCACGTCGTGCTGTCAGGCGGAATCGATGCGCGGGGGGCCCTGCTGCACGGCAGCGCGCAGGAAGTCCGTCGCACGGTCCTCGAAACGCTTGACACCCTGGCCCGCGGCGGCGGCTACCTCGCGGCGCCAAGCGTGGACGCGATCACCGCGGACGTTCCGGTTGGCAACGTACTCGCGATGTACGACGCGATCGACGAGTGGCACGGGTCCGGGTAGGAGAACCGGGAACGACCCGCGAAGCGGCGGGTATGGCGTCGGCTTGACTTTCCCGGCGTATCGTAGCTAATTCCAGCGCGGAGCAGCCCATTTCAACACAGACGAACCCCGGCATACGCAACGTCGCGATCATCGCGCACGTTGATCACGGCAAGACGACCCTCGTGGACGCCATGTTCCGCCGCAGCGGCCTCTTCCGGGAGGGGCAGGTGGTGGAGGAGCGGGTCATGGACCGCATGGATCTCGAGCGTGAGCGCGGGATCACGATCGCGGCGAAAAACTGTGCGGTCAGATGGCGCGGCGTCAAGATCAACATCATCGACACCCCGGGACACGCCGACTTCGGCGGAGAGGTGGAGCGCGCGCTGAGCATGGCCGACGGGGCGCTCCTGCTCGTGGACGCGGCCGAAGGGCCGCTGCCGCAGACGCGGTTCGTCCTGAACAAGACGCTCGAGGCTGGACTCAAGGTCATCGTCGTGATCAACAAGATCGACCGCAGAGACGCCCGGCCGATCCAGGTCCTCGACGAGATCAGCGACCTGTTCATCGACCTCGACGCGACCGACGAGCAGCTCGACTTCCCGTTGCTCTACGCAGTCGCGCGCGAGGCGATCGCGAAGCGGGATCTCGACGCGCCGGACGAGGGGCTCGACGTGCTGCTCGACACGATCGTGGACGAGATCGCGCCTCCGGTGGTGCACCCCGAGCGGCCCTTCCAGATGCTCGTGAGCGACCTTGGCTACTCCGACTACCTGGGGCGTCTCGCGATCGGGAAGACGCACAACCAGCCGATCGCCTCGAACGACCGCCTCATCAGGATCGACTCGACGGAGGGCGTGGTGCCGCTGAAGGTGGGCAAGCTCCAGGTATACGAGGGGGCCTCCATCGCGAACACCGACCGCGCGGAACCGGGCGATATCGTCGTGCTTTCAGGGATCGACGAGGTGCACATTGGCGACACGATCTGCACCGCGGAGTCTCCCCGGGCGCTTCGGCGGATCACGGTGGACGAGCCGACGGTCTCCATGCTCTTCCTGCGGAACACCGGACCGTTTTCCGGCCGCGAGGGCAAGCACGTACAGGCGACGAAGCTCGGGGAGCGGCTGAAGCGGGAGACGCTGCGCAACGTATCACTTCGCGTCGAGGAGCAGGCGGACCGGGAAGGGTTCCTCGTCAGCGGCCGCGGAGAGTTCCAGATGGCCATCCTGATCGAAACGATGCGGCGCGAGGGGTTCGAGATGTGCGCCGGCCGCCCGCAGGTGATCTTCCACGAACGCGACGGGGAGCGCACCGAACCGATTGCACGGGTCTACATCGACTGCGGAGAGGGCTCCACCGGCATCGTCACCGAAAAGCTCTCCGTGCGCCGCGGCCGCCTGATCAACCTCACCAACCACGGCAACGGCCGCGCACGGCTCGAGTTCAGCGTGCCGTCGCGGGCCCTGATAGGGTTTCGCGACGAGCTTCTGACCGACACGCGCGGCACCGGCATCATGAACGCCTACCTCGAAGGGTACGAGCCGTACCGCGGCGACTTCCCGAGCCGTCTCACCGGATCGCTCGTGAGCGACCGGCAGGGCGCCGCGGTCGCCTACGCGCTGTTCAACCTCGAACCGCGCGGCACGATGTTCATCGCCCCCGGCGAGCCGGTCTACGAAGGGATGGTCGTGGGCGAGCACAACCGCAACAACGACCTCGACGTCAACCCGTGCAAGACGAAGAAGCTCACGAACATGCGCGCGGCCGGGCGCGACGAGAACGTCATCCTCACACCGCCCCATCTCATGACGCTCGAGGCGGCGATCAACTTCATCCGGGACGACGAGCTCGTGGAAATCACACCGACGTCTGTCCGCCTGCGCAAGCGCCGGCTGCTCGCGACCGACCGCAGGCGATCGGCGTAGCCTCTCACCTCATCATGGCACGCGCCGCGCGGGCCGCGAGCGGATTCAAGGGACGAATGCTTGACTCCGGTGAAAGGGTGTGCTACTATATCGGTGTATTACATTACTAATGCACTATGGAGGCGTACATGATACGGATGGATTCGGTGACCTTTGCGTATCCGCGCAAGGCGCCGCTCTTCGATCGGCTCGACGTCGAGCTCGAGGCGGGCACGATCTACGGTCTGCTCGGGCGAAACGGCGCAGGCAAGACCACGATGCTCAAGCTCATGTGCGGAGCGCTCTTCCCGCAGGGAGGATCGGTACGCATTCTCGGTTACGATCCGGTCGAACGCGACCCGGAGCTCCAGCAGGAGCTCTTTCTCATCCCGGAGGAGTTCGCCACACCGGCACTGCGGGTCGGCACGCACCGGAGCCTCTACGCGCCGCTCTATCCGCGGTTCAGCCATGAGGAGTTCGACTCCTGTCTGCGGGAGTTCGAGATCGATCAGGCGATGAACCTGAAGCAGATGTCGTTCGGGCAGAAGAAGAAGGTGATGCTCGCCTTCGGGCTCGCGGCGCATACGCGAGTCCTGATGCTCGACGAGCCGACCAACGCCCTCGACATCCCGTCGAAGGGACAGTTCCGGAGGCTTCTTGCAGGTGCCTCGGACGGAGAGCGCGTCATCGTCGTCTCGACTCACCAGGTGCGCGACCTCGAGCACCTGATCGACCCGATCACGATCCTCGAAGCCGGACGGGTGATCTTCCAGCACCGCATGGAGGAGATCGTCGCGCGCATCCGCATGGTGCACGCGGCCGACGAGCCGGTCGAGGCCATCTACGCTGAATCGGCGATGGGCGGGTACGCGGCGCTCGTCCCCGATACCGACGGGCGCGAGTCGCGCATCGATCTCGAGCTCCTGTTCAACGGGGTGACCACAGCGCCGCTGTCGTTCGAACGACTGTTCGCAGCCGAGGAGGTGTCACGATGAAACTCCCGTCACTTCGCCGCGTCGGGCTCCTGATGCGCCATGATGTCGCCCACCACGCGAAGGAGATGCGAAACGCGCTCATCACGATCAGCGGCGTCGTCTTCGGCCTCTTCTTGCTTGCCGCGGCGACCGGAAGCCGCGGCTTTCACGCGTCGACCTTCAGCAATGTCCTGCTCATCGGCGGGTTCGTCGTTTCGAGCATGGGGTTCTCCGAGCTGCGAGACGAGAAGACGGGTATCCACTACCTCGTGCTTCCCGGCTCGGCGCTCGAGAAGTACCTCGCGAAGCTGGTTCTCACATCGGCCGGGTGGACGGTCGCGATCGTCGCGCTATACTCGATCACGACGGTCGTCGCCGCGGGTATCGCGTCGGTCCTCTTCGACCACACCCCGGGCATCTGGGTTCCGGCGGACCGCGCCTCCTGGATGACGATCGCCACCTACCTTGCCGTCCAGCCGGTGCTCCTGTTCGGGTCCGTCTACTTCAGGCAGACCGCCTTTCTCAAGACGGCGATCGCAGCGATCGCAACCGGACTCTCGTTGGGACTCATCTACCTGGTCGCCTTCCGGCTGATCTTCGCCCCCGCCTTCACCGGTCTGTTCACGCCGGTGGTCAACCTGCGGATCCATGCCGCCGACCCGGGGGTCGCAGGGCTCGTCGATGCGCTCGACACGGTGCGGAAGATCGCAATGTGGGCGGCCATGCCGCTCTTCTTCGCGGCCCTCGGCGTGCTGCGGCTCAGAGAGACCGAGGTCTGAGATGGAGTTCACCGAGACGCAGGCGATCTACCAGCAGGTGGCCGACCACGTCTGCGAGATGATTCTGCGCGGGCGCCCGCCGGAGGGAGAGCGAGTCCCGTCGGTGCGGGAGCTCGCGATGGAGCTGCAGGTGAACCCCAACACCGTGAACAAGGGCTATGCATACCTGCAGGACCGTGACCTGATTCACAACCGGCGCGGCATCGGCTACTTCGTGAGCGAAGGCGCGGTCGACCGAACGCGGGAGCTCAAGCGGGAGGAGTTCTTCTCGCACGAGCTCGACCGGGTGTTCCGGACGATGCGGCTTCTCGAGATCCCGATGGACGAGATCGCACGCCGCTACCGTGAGTACGAATTGCGGCAAGGAACCGGAGAAGAAACCCAAGGAGGAAGCGTGTGAAAAAACGCACCAACACCATTCTGCTCGCCGGATATCTCATGCTGGCCCTGGGCGGCATCGCCGTCATCGTCATCCTGCGAACGCTCGTCAGCTTTGCATAGCCTCGGGCGAATCTGCTACACTCGTCGCTGAGGAGTCTCCATGCCCGTATCCGTCGCTTATCAGGATCTCGACCGCTTCGTCCGTGCGGCGCTCGAGGCGGTCGAGGTGCCCGCCGACGACGCCGCGCTCGTCGCCGACTGTCTCGTGTACGCGAACCTCTCCGGGGTGGACAGCCACGGGGTCGTTCGCCTGCCCCACTACGTCCGACGGCTTACGAACGGCACCATCAAGACGCGCCCTCGGATCACCTTCGATCGACCGAAGCCGGCGATCATGCGGGTCGACGGAGACGACGGGCTCGGTCATGTCGTGACCGCACGCGCGGTTGAGCAGGGGATCGCGGCGTGCCGGGAGATCGGGACGGTGACGCTCGCGATCGGCAACTCGAGCCACTTCGGGATGGCCGGGTACTATCTGCGCGCGGTCACGGAGGCCGGACTCGTCGGCATGATCACGACGAATACCGACGCGATGATCGTCCCGCCCGGCGCCCGCCGGGCGTTCATAGGAACCAACCCGCTCGCCTACGGCTTTCCCACCGGCGGCGAACCGTTCGTGCTCGACTTCGCAACGACGCTCGTCTCCTTCGGCAAGGTGGCGCTCGCGCGGGCGGAAGACAAGGCTATCCCCGATCACTGGGGCGTGGACGAAGAGGGTGAGCCGACGACCGACCCGCACAGGATCCGCGGCATGCATCCGGTAGGCGGCTACAAGGGGGCGGGCCTCGCGATGGCGATCGACCTCTTCTGTTCGATGTTCACGGGCATGCCGTTCGGCCCGCACGTGAACAAGATGTACCTGGAGATGGACGCGCCGAGAAAGCTCGGCCACTTCATCACGCTCTGGGACATCGACGCCTTCGTCCCGGTGGCCGAGATCAGGCGGCGGGTCGACCAGTTCATCGAGGAGCTTCACGCGCTTGCAACCCGCAGCGAAGACACGAAACTCTTTTTCCCCGGTGAGCCCGAGGCGCTTCGACGGGCAGAGCGACGAGAAAACGGAATCCCGATCGAATCGGGACTGCTCGCGGAGTTGCGGGAGCTTGCCGGCCGGCTCGGCATCGACTTCTCAACGCTCACCCGGGCCGGCAAAGGCTGAGAGGCCCGGCTGCTCTGCTCCCTCCGGGGAACAAAGCAGCCGGCACCACCGTCCTACTGGACGTCTTTTTCCTGAACGGTCTTGCGCTTATCGGCGATCGCGCTCTGGATCGCGGCGTCACAGACGGTCCGGACCTTGCTGGACAGCGCATCGATCACGGCGGCGGAGCACTTCAGATCGCTCTTGTTCTTGATGTACGCCTTGACCTTCGACGCGATTACCAAGCTCTCATTCTCACTCATGCCTACTCCTTCCAGTGATAAGTTGACCCATAGTATACGGTTCCGCGACGAGCGTCTGCCCTTTCGCGCACATTTTCGCCCTTCGTGTTCGCGAGCCACCGGTCCATCGCGCCTTCCTGCTCACCGGGCGATGGACTATACTGCCCGCAACAATGCGCCTGATCGTGTTCACGTTGAACCAGGAGGAACTGCTCGAGCGCGTTCTCGAAGCGTACGTCGAAGTCGGGATAAGCGGAGCGACGATCCTCGACTCGGAAGGGATGGGCCGCTTCCTGACGTACGAGGTGCCGCTGTTCGCCGACTTCCGGCAGTTCATGAAGGGCAACAAGCCCTACAACAAGACGATCCTCTCGGTAGTCGAGGATGACGAGATCATCCATCGCCTCCATGAGATACTCGACGAGGTGTGCGGCGGTCTCTCCTCGCCGGGGACCGGAGTGCTCTACAGCATTCCGGTGGACTTCGCGGTCGGACTCGTGGGCCAGGAGGAGTAACCGGTGACCGAACGGATTATCGATGCCCTTGATACGTGTTGCATCAAGCTCGAGCTCGACGGCCGGAAGAAGCTGGATATCATCCGGGAGCTGGTGGCACTCATCGCGGATGCAGGGAGAATCACCGACGCTGACCTTGTGGTCTCGCAGATTCTGGAGCGCGAGTCGCTCGCGACGACCGGAATCGGCAGCGGAATCGCGATTCCGCACTGTCTGTCGGAAGCCGCGAGAGAGACGGTGCTCGCTGTCGGGCGCAAGCGCGCCGGCGCGAAGTTTGACGCCGTGGACCGACGTCCGGTCTCGCTCTTCTTCCTGATGGTCGGGCCTCCGGACGCCCACAACGAACACCTGAGGCTCCTCAGCCGACTGGCGCGATACCTCCATGACCCGAGTCTCAAGGAGGGCCTGCTCGAGGCGGCCAGTCCGGAAGAGGTTCTCGCGCTCTTCGAGGCCCGTGAGGCACACCGATGACCGGACGAAGCCGCTGGAACATCGCGCGCGCCCTGCTGACCACGACGTACCTGCTCGGCGGGTGGCTGCTCTTCACCTGGAGTCTCGCGCCCGGGTCGGTCGTGCTCGGATTGGTGCATGCGGTAGCCATTGCACTGCTCACCTACCCGATCTTCATTGAAGAGGACGAAGCCGCGCGACGCT
>SKQU01000039.1 GCA_007118855.1 Spirochaetaceae bacterium | reverse complement strand
CGCCTGCGGAGGTACGGCGGCGGCCCGCCGGAATCACCGTCGTCGTCGGCCGGCCCGATCCACTCTGCCTGCCACTCGCCGGGGTCCAGAAAGGCGGTCTCGAACCAGGAGGCCTCACTCCAGTCACTCCACTCCTCGAGATGGTCGCGGAGCCGGACACGGAAGTAGTACCGCCTGCACGATCGCAGCGGCGCACCGTCGTAGGGCACGAGCACCGACTCGGCCGAGACCCGCTCGCCGGTCTCCCAGACCATGGACTTCGCGGCGAACCCCTCGTTATCCGCGACCTGCAGGTGATAGGCACTCTGCATCGCACCCGGACGCGAGTCGTCCATCCACCAGGAGAACCGCGGCTGGGCGCAGTCGATCCCAAGCGGCCGGTCGCGATGCTCACACGTCAGATGACACACACCAAGTTTTCCCATACAAACCTCTGTCCCTGTAATCCTTCATGAACCTGTGGCCATCATGGCACACGAGCCGGGCTCTGTCAGCAAGGCCGCCGCGGCGGTGGGAGAAACGCACGTCGGGCCCCTTCCCTCTTCGAGGGCGGCCGGATAGAATCGCTGCCAAACCGGAGGAGACATGGCATCAGAACTACGCGCAGCGGTGATAGGGCTTGGATGGGCCGGTCAGCAGCACCTCAAGGCATACCTCTCGCTCCCGCGCACGACCGTCACCGCGATCGCGGACCCGGATCCGGCGCTGCTCGCGAAGATCCAGCAGGAGTACGGGATCGAGCACGCCTTCACCGACTACCGGGAGATGCTCGAATGGGGAGAGATCGACGTGGTGAGCGTGGGTACGCCGAACTTCGCGCACGCCGAGCCGACGATTGACGCGCTCGACCACGGGATGCACGTACTCGTGGAGAAACCGCTCGCACGGACCTACGCCGAAGGGGCGCAGATGGTTCGGGCGGCCGAGCGCAACGACCGGGTCCTGCAGGTGATGTTCAACCAGCGTTTCCGCCCGGACGTCCAGGTGATGAAGCGCTTCATTGATGACGGAGGGCTCGGCGACGTCTACCACGCCAAGTCGCGCTGGCTTCGCCGCAGCGGGATTCCCGGCCGGGGTCGCAAGTGGTTCGTCTCGAAGGAGCTCTCGGGCGGTGGACCGCTCATTGACCTGGGCGTGCACATGCTCGACATGGCGCTCTACGCGATGGGCGAGCCGAAGGTGGAGGCGGTCAGCGGCGCGTCGTACAATACGCTCGGCCAGCGGTTCGTGACCGAGGTGTACGGCGGGGACGCGGTGTACGAGGTGGAGGATTTCGCGACGGCCTTCATCCGCGTGGAGGGCGGGCGGACGCTCGCGCTCGAGGCGAGCTGGGCGACCTACCGCGAGAACGGCGACTTCATGAATCTCATGCTCTACGGCGACCGGGGCGGCGCCGAGATGAGCACGCGCAACTACCGGTCCGAAGGGGCGGTGCGGTTCTACGTCGACTCGGGCGGCGTCCCCGCGGAGATCGCGCCCGAAGTGCCGGCGGCAGGCTCCGGCATCCCCGGTCATGAGCAGGCGGCGGCGATCTTCGTCGAACGCGTGCTCGCCGGCGATTACGCCCGGCACCGCGGCCGGGAGGGGCTGCTTCGCACCTGGATCATCGACGCGATCTACCACTCGGCGCAGGAGGGACGCGAGATCCGCCTCGCCGAGCTCAAGGATCAGGCGTAGCGCCGCTTCCGCCTGCCCGCTGTTCCCTTCGCTTTCGTGCGCGCTCCCGGCGCTTTCGCGCGCGCACGAAGAGCGCGCCCACCAGCACGAGCAGCAGGAGCGCCGGCCCGTACGCGAGCAGGTAGGAGAGCCAGGTCGTCACGCCACGGAGATCCTCGGCATGGGAAGCACCGCCTTCTCCATCTCCGCGTAGAGGAACTCGAGCAGGAGTCGGCTCTTGAGCTCGTCAGCCTCCGGACGATCCCACAGGTTGACGTACTCTCCGGGGTCCGCAACGAGATCGTAGAGCTCGCCGTACTCGCGGCCGTAGTGCACGGTCAGTTTATGCCCAGAGGTCACGAGGGTGCGCATGTTCATCGTCGTGGGCTGATGCTGGTTCTCCACCACGACGTGCCGGCGGATCGTCTCCGCCTCGCCGCGCCATACCGGCGACTCGTCGACTCCGGTCATCTCACGGGGCACCGGTAGCCCGGCCATGGAGAGGAAGGTCTGCGGCAGGTCGACGGTCGACTGCAGCGATTCGCTCACCTGCCCTGACGGGATCACGCCCGGTTGGCGAACGACGAGCGGCACGCGGATCAGGTCCTCGTAGTGATGGATCGCCTTCTTCGTCAGGCCGTGCTGACCCAGGAAGTCGCCGTGATCGGTCGTGAAACAGACGAGCGTCTGCGGTGCGAGGCCGAGTTCGTCCACCTTCGCGAGGATACTGCCGATCGCCTCGTCGAGCATGGTCATCATGCCGTACATCGTCGCGATATTCTTCGCCCGTGCCTGCCGGCTCCTGCGGTGACTGCCCGCCCCGTGGATCGCGTTCCCCTCCTCCTCAAGGAACTCGCTGAAATCGGGGTGCTCCTCCAACGCCTTGCGGAAATAGGGCGGCTTGTCGTCGAACTCGCCGTCGCGGTGTTCCGGCACGGTCACCTCATCGGGGTCATACATGCTCGCGTACGGCTCAGGCACCATGTAGGCAGGATGCGGGTCAAAGAAGCTCGCCCAGAGGAAGAAGGGCTCTGAGGCATGCGCGTACGCCTCCAGAAGCGCGTTCGTCCGCTCGGCGATCCAGTTGTTGTAGTGATACTCGGCCGCAAGCCCCCACGCCTCGCCCGGTCCGGGAGAGGTGTGCGGCGATTCGGTCAGCGGGTCGCCGGCAACGGTCTGGGAGAGGGAATTGGGACGGAAGTAGTCGCGCCAGTTCGCAAGCCCCTTCTCTTCCATCCAGATGGCGTAGTGCTGCCCGACGTGCGACTCATCGGTATGGTTTCGCGCGAGTTCCACGCGCTCGAACCCGTAGAACGGACCGGTGAACTCCCGCCAGAAGTCCAGATCGTGCAGCCGCGGGTACGCCTCGAGCGACGGAAACTCGTCGGTCCCGAGCACCGGCTGGAAGTGCGCCTTTCCCACGAGCGCCGTGCGGAACCCGCCTGCCTGGAAATGCTCGCCCACGGTCGTACGGTCCTCCATGAGCTTCGTGCCGAGGCTGTAGGCGCCGTGCTGGCTCGGGTAGGTTCCGGTCAGCCAGCTCGCGCGCGTCGGCGTACAGGTGGGGTTGACGGTGTAGGCGCGATGGAAGGTGGTTCCCTGCTCGACGAGCCGGTCGAGGTTGGGCGTGCGCACCTCCGGATTCCGGTACCCCATCGCGAGGTAGTGCTGCTGATCGGTCGTGATGAACAGGACATTGGCCATGGCTCAGGCTACCACGGACGGCTACTTCTCGACCATCTCCACGACACCGGACCATTCGGCCGGCGCGGGCGACCGCAGGAGTTCCGCACACCGGCGCTCCATCAGCATTGTCGGTACGTCTGCACTCAGCAGTGCCCGGGCCTCGGCAAAGGTGTCGCGGGCCGCCTCGAACTCGCGCCGGTAGAAGAGCTCCATCGCCTCGTCGTGCGTCCGCCACGCCTCGCGATTCGTCTCCGATAGCCCGCGGGCGATCGCGTAGATCTTCAGCCCACTCGCCCGCCCCTTCACCTGCACCGTGTCGAGCAATCGTGAGCTGATGCGGCCCGCCTCCAGGTCGTCGGAGAGCTTACGCTGGACCGACTCGGAGACGATGATTGGCATCCGATACTTCTTGGTCAGTCCCTCGAGGCGCGCTGCGACATTGACCATGTCGCCGATCACCGTGTAGTCGAGCTTCTTCTCGCTTCCAATGTTGCCCACGGTCACGACACCGTAGTTCAGCGCGACACCAATGCTGAACGGCGGTAGATCACGCTTGCGCTGCCAGACGTTGAACTCCTTCAGTGCGTCGATCATATCGAGCGCCGCGTACGCGGACTCGCGCGCATCGTCCTCACGCTTCTCAGGCGTACCGAAGAGCGCCATGATCGCGTCGCCGATATACTTGTCCACGATACCGTGGTGGCTCATGATGGTGTCGACCATGAGAGTGAAGTACCGGTTGAGGGTCTCGACGAGGATGTCCGGCTGCATCATCTCAGAGATCGTCGTGAAGTCACGCACGTCCGAGAAGAGGATTGACACCACCCGGTTCTCCCCCACGAGCATCTGTTCCGGATTGGCGAAGAACTGTTCGATCACCTCGTTCGGCACGTATTTCTGGAACATCGTGCGCGTCTTCTGCTCCTTGAGCTTCGCGGTCGCGGCACGCAGCGCGTAGGCCTTGATCTGATCGTAGGCTCGTTCGAGCTGATCCGTCATGAGGTTGAACGTGTGCGCGAGGGTTCCCGTCTCGTCCCGGTAGAGCACCTCGACGCGCTGTGACAGATCGTCGGTCTCCATGATGGTTCGCATCGTCTGCACGACCTTTCGAAGCGGACGCGTGAGGTACCCGGAGAGCAGTACGAGGAGCAACAACCCAAGGAGCACCGAGACGGCAAGCACGATGCCGACGCGCCGGACGATCGACCAGGTCGTGTCGTAGAAGGCGGCCTCGTGCTCGGTCACATAGACCGTCCAGCCGAGCGGGGCGAAGCCCATCGTGTACCCCACGCGCTCCACGCCGTCAAGCCGCAGGCGAACCCATCCGTCGGCGGAGACGACCTCTCCGCCGGGGTCGCTGCGGGACTCGCGACGAAGCGGGGCGTTCTCTGCGTCCGGACCGGCTGCGCGGCCCGCCGGCTCTCCCACGACGAAGACGGTGCGACCGCCCGGGCCCACGGCGAATATGCGCTCGGTCTCCGAGCGGATGACGCTCTCGGCGAAGGCGGCAATCGCATCCACCGAAGCCTCGCGGTATTCATCGCGCTCCTCGAGCTGATTCTCGACGAGGAGGCCCCACTGTCCGTTCGCGTACGTGACCACCTGTTCGGCCTTGAACTGGAGGAACTGCGTCGCGATCCCTGTTATCCCGTTTCGTGCGAGCAGCGTCGCGATCAACCCGGCCAGCAGCAGCGGGGTGACGATCAGGGGGAGGACGACGAGGATAATCTTGCCCCGGATGCTCATCTTCCTCCAATCGTAGTGGGTGCCCGGCCGGCGGTCAACGACATTTGACGGGACAGGATATTTGACGGCAACGTAAACCTGACTACGACTCAATGAAAATGGTGTGCACGATCGGCGTGGAGGCACGAGAATAGAGACGTGAGCGGACTCTACCAGAGAGCACTCGAGTACCTTCAATCGCAGCGCAATCTTCGCCTCGTACGTCCGGGAGACGACGACTACGAGGACTTCGAGGGCACCGCTGAGGAGCGCGCCCAGATAGAGACCGAGATCTCCCGTGCAGTGCAGGAACACCGTCTGCCCATCAACGCGGACACCTTCACGGTCCGGCCGCAGCGAGCCGGTCGGGCTCTGCCGATTCTCGTCAATCTCATCGCTCTTGGGGTCATTGCCGGCGGCGCGATCCTCCTCATCAGCATCTTCGAGAGCGATGAGGCGGCGATCGCCGCGGGGACGACGCAGCTCGCTTCGGCCGAGGGGCGCCTTCTTTCGGCCCTGCGCTCGGAATCCGAAGCGCAGCTCTCCCGCAAGGAGCTCGAGATCGCGGACATCCGGCGACGGCTGTCTGAAGTCGAGGCCGAACGGGAACGGATCCGCACCGACGCTGATGCGAGGCTCACGCAGCGCGAGACGGAGCTGCGCATGGAGTTCGAGGCGGCACTCGAAGCCGAGCGGATGCGCCTGGCCGGTCAGGATCTCACGGAGGACGAGCGTGTCTCGCTTCTCGCGGAGTTCAGGCGCGACCGCGAGACGGAGCTCGAGCTCGCGCTCGCCGAGCTGCAGGACCAGAGCCGCTCGGAACTTGCCGCCCGCGAGGCCTCACTCGCGGCGGTCATGAACGAGTACGAGTCCACGCTCGAGGCCGCACTGGCCGAACGCGAGGCGATCGAGGCCGAGCTGCAGGCCGAGATACGCAGGCGTGAGGCCGAGCTCTCCGAGGAGCGTGCGGCCGCGCAGAGGATGCTCGACGAGCTTCGCTCGCAGCAGGAGCAACGGCGGCTCATATCGGACCAGATCGTCGGGTTTCACGCCCGAATCCGCGACGCGATAGAGGAGGAGCGTCTCGACGACGCCGAGGAGACGCTTCGCTCGCTGCGCGACTACGTGCAGGATGGGCCGATCGCGGCGATACCGGAGCTTCAGCGCCGCCGCCGCGTCGAGGTCTTCCTGATCGAGACGCTCGAAACCCGTCTTCGCACAGCCGCCGCCGACCGCTCGACCGACACGAGGTCCCTCCTCGAGTCCGCCGGCCGCATCACCCGGGTGGGTGATCTCATCGCGGAGGCGCAGACCGTTGAAGAGACCGGCAACCTCCCCCGCGCGCGAGAGCTCTACCTCGCGGCGCTCGCCGAGATTCCGGCGGTGGAGGTGGGGTACGAACGGCTGACCGCCATGGAGGAAGCGCTTCGCGCGCAGGGACTCGCTCAGACCGCGGACATCATTGCCGAGGGCAACGCGCTCTACACCGACGGGATATACGGGGCGGCGGTCGAGCGCTACGCGACGGCCCTCGCGGCGCTGCCGTCGCCCGACGATCAGCTGCTCGACCGGCTGCTCGACGCCGGATTCCAGCTGCGCGCCGGAGATCTCCTCGACGAGCAGGCCGGACAGGCTGCGCGGATTGCGATCCTGGAAGAGCGCCTGGAGAGTACCGACGCCGTACTCGTCTCCGAGCGGGCGCGGAGCGACGAGCTTGCCGGAGCGCTCGCGGCAACCGAGCGCGAGATCGAAGACACGACCGCCCGTCTCGAGTCGACCACAGCGATGCTCGAGACGCTTCGCAGCGCAACGACCGAGACCGAAGCCGGGCGCGATGCCGCGCTCGCGCAGCTCGATCTTCTGCACCGGCGTCTGGACGAGCAGGCCGCCGTCGTGCGCCACGTCGACGCCTACCGCACGGCCTTTCGCAGAACCGGTCCGACGCCCGCCCCTTCGCTGCCCGCCTCCCAACTCGAGCTGCTCGAGACGAAACTCGTGATCCTGCGAATCGTGAGCTCGGAGTCGGTCCGCGCCGACTTTCCGCACCTGCACGACCGGCTCAACGACTATCTCGACGCCCTGGTAGCCGAACAGCGGACCCGCGCGGTTCGAGCCGCCTTCAACGAGCTCTCCGGTCTGCTCGACGAGCTTTCATCCGGAATCGGGCTCTCCGCCGAATCGGCAATCGCCTCGATCGACGCCTTCCCCACGCTCTCAGACCCTCGCTTCACGGACGCCACCGTCGAGCTCCTCGATCGGCTCGAGGAGCTCGCCGATCCTCGCGACGCCCCGGACCGAGGGCCCCGCTAACTACGGCGCGCCGAAGATGTAGAGCGTGTAGGGCGCGGTGCCGAACCCGGCGAGAAACTGAACGCCCACGTAGGCCGTATCGCCTTCGGACCAGCCTCCAACGAGGAACATCCCTGAACCCGGCTCGCGATCGGCGGCGAGATCCGGGCTGTACCATTCGGAACCGTACAGATCCCACACCCAGATATCGATATGGTCTTCACCGGAGGCCCACTCCGCGTAGGTCCTGATCCGGGACACCCCGGCCCCTATCGTGAGCTTGTAGGTGTCGACGCGGAATCCTCCGCCCGTGTCGCCGGTGCCGGTGATCTTGATCAGCTCGTGGGGCAGGAGGCTGCCGCCGAGCGCCGGGTCCACGTCCGAGACGTTGGTAAGCTCTGTCGTCGTGGGGCCGAAGCCGTTGTTGTTCTCCGGCCCCTCCACATAGACGCGCGGGACGTCGATGGGACCCGACACGCGCGCGTCATTCTGTGGATTCTGGTCGTCCTCGGCGCTCACCGTGATGATCAGGTAGTACCGCGAGGCGAGCAGGGGCCAGTGTGCTGTTCCAAAGCCGATTGGCCCGCTCGTCTCGCCCGCGGCAAGCGACGGGTGGACGCCGGAGGCAAGGAGCTCTGAGGATGGACCGAGCGACGGTGTGACCGAGGCGTAGACCCGCCAGACGATCGAGCTCGCGCCGTTGTCCCCCTGGTTGTGTATTGAGAAGTCGAACGCACCGCTTCCGTCGAGCCGTCCGCCGGGGGAACCGTCATCGAGCTGGATCGTTATGTTGCCCACCGTGTAGTCCGGAGGGTCCTGGATGGAGTATGGTCCCTGCGCCCGGACTGCGGTCACGGGGGGATCGGCGGTATCGGCGACTTCGACGATCAGGTAGTACGATCCTGCGGCCGCGGGCCAGAGCGCGGGCACGTGCCCCACCGTGGATGACGACCCCGCCCCGAGCGCCGGCAGCCCCCACTCGGAGGCGATGAGCGTCTCGCCGCCCCCGAGGCCCGGACTCGTTGAGACGTAGAGGTTCCAGCCGAAGGGGGCGGTTCCCGGGTCCGAGCCGATGTTCGCGATCGTGAACTGCTCCTTGATGGGACTTCCGGCGAGCGCGGCGGGATAGTCTATTGTGATCTGGGTGACCTGGTAGTCAACGGTACCGGGAGCCGAGACGTAGTACGCGTCGCTCGCGCTCGTGTTGTTCGCGGGGTTGATGTCGTCGACGGCATGGAGCCGGACGATCAGGTAGTAGATGCCGGTCGCAGCCGGCCACTCGCCGTCGGCCGGGATGGGCCCGCTCTCGACGCCGGCGGCGAGGCCCCCGGGGATCGTTCCGCTGTCCACCAGCTGGTCACCGGCGTCGTAGTTGGGGTCGTCGGAGAGGTAGACGCTCCAGCTGAGGTTCGCCGACCCGGCGTCGGTACCGGCGTTGCGGATGACGAAGCTCTCGCTGAAGGTGGCCTCGGGAACCGCGGACCCGCCGGGCGGGGCGGTCTCCACGACGTAGTCGACGTCAACGGGATCGGGAATCGTCTCTGAGACGGTGGTCGCCGAAGCGGTGGCGCCGAAATTGTTGGCAACGTTCGTGTCGTCGACCGCCGCTATACTCGCAACGATGTAGTAGGTGCCGGCGACCGGCGGCCAGAAGCCGGCGAAGGGGACTCCCGCCGTGCCTCCGGAGGCGATCGGCGCGGTGGTACCGGT
>SKQU01000215.1 GCA_007118855.1 Spirochaetaceae bacterium | reverse complement strand
TCACTCCGTCGCGGATGTAGTGCCCGTACTTGCAGTCGTTGACCAGCCCCAGCCCGTAGTCGTCCTGCGAATAGTCGGCAAAGCGCTGACCGGCGACCTCGAACTGCGCGGCGTCCCAGCTTGTGTTGCCGTGGGCCGGCCGTCGCACGGTACCGTACTGGATTTCGTAGTCTGCTTCGAGCGCGTGAATCGCGGGCATCGCCTGAACGCGCAGCTGCTTGTACGACTCGTTCCAGTCGACGTGGTTCTCTATCCTTACCATACGACTCTCGGCCTCGAGCACGATCCGTTGTCGTATCACCGAGTTGCCCACGGTAAGCACCTGCTCGACGACGGCGCGAAGCGGACCGCTCTCCAGCACTGTTCGTTCGCTCAGAACCGCCTGCTGCGGCGTCGTATCGCGGTAGTAGTGGCTGATGTCCCAGGCATCCCAGCTGTATGGAAGGTCCTCCCAGAGCAGGAGCCGGTTCGCGCCCCCGGCGAGCACTTCGCGCCCGTGCTCCTTGTCGTAGATCGAGGCAATCGTGCCGTCGGAGCCGAGCCGCACACGAACGAGCGCGTTTTCGAGGCGCTTGACACTACCTCGTACCCCGCGCACGGCCTCTGCTCCACGGGCGGGCGCGGTCGCCGTCCTGGCAGCTGTGTCCTCAACGCTCACCGACGTGTACCCCATTGCGGGGATCGAGGCGGCCACGAGCAGGCCCCCCTCGACGATCTGGGTCGCAAGTGTACGGCGCGCGGCGTCACGCACGATCGGCGAGGAGTCCCCGGAGAACGGAAGCTCGATCAATGCGCGCCGTTGCCAGCTCAAGCTGTTGTGAACGGCCCATGACCGCGGCGTCCGCGGCGTGCGGCCGTGCAGCCGCGAGAGGCTCTCGAGCTTCAGCTGCTCGAGCGTCCCGAGGTTCCTCTCCGCCTGTGCGTTCGCCTCCTCATACACCAGGGTAATCGAGCTGCCGGGCAGAATGTCATGGAACTGATTGAGCAGCAACTCCTTCCAGACGACCTCGGTCGCCTCGCGCTGATCGATTCCGGCAAGGGCGGCGAGGTACTCGGCGTCCCGCAGCGTGAGCTCGAGCCGCCGGTTGAGCTGCTTCATCCGTCCCTGGGTCGTGTAAGTCCCCCGGTGCAGTTCCAGGTAGAGCTCGCCCCGCCAGAGCGGGAGACGCTCACCCGGGATCTTCGCGACCTTCGCGAAGAACTGCTCGGCCCGCGCGAGCGTGACCTTCGGAAGTCCCTCGGTGTTCGCGGCGCGAAGCGCGTACTCGATGTGACGCCTGGAAGGCCCGCCTCCACCGTCGCCGATTCCGTAGAGGTTGAGCCAGTCGTCGCAGACGTCGGCCTGCGCGTAGCGCTCCTCTCCGGAGACGAGCTGGCCGGGGGCGTTGGTGGCGTTGTACGTGTTCATCGGCAGGAAATGGGTCCTGATTCTCGTGCCGTCAATCCCCTCCCAGTCGAAGGTGTGGTGCGGGAAGGTGTTGGTCTCGTTCCACGAGATCTTCTGCGTCATGAATACGTCGACGCCGGCACGCTTGAGTATCTGCGGCAGCGCCGCTGAGTACCCGAAGACGTCCGGCAGCCAGAGATTCCGGACATCCTTGCCGAACTCCTCGCGAAAGAAGCGTTTGCCGAACAGCAGTTGTCGCACAAGCGACTCGCCCCCCGTGATGTTCATGTCCGGCTCGACCCACATCGCCCCCTGGCACTCGAACCGGCCTTTCGCAACTGCCTGCTTCACCTCCTCGTAGAGCGCCGGGTAGTCCCGCTTCACCCAGTCGAATGCCTGCGGCTGCGAGGCGCCGAAGACGTAGTCCGGATACTCCTCGAGCATCCGGAGCGCCGTGGCAAAGGTGCGCCCCGCCTTGCGGCGCGTCTCCCGGACCGGCCAGAGCCAGCCGAGGTCGAGGTGCGCGTGACCGACCGACCAGACGGTCGTCGCGCTCGCACTCGCCCGCGGTTTGAGCAGCCGCGCGCAGATCGTGCGCACCTCCTGAGCGCCTCGTCCGTCGGCCCAGACATTGGCCGCCTCGTCGAGCGACGCGAGTATCCGCCGCGCCCGCACGCTGCGTTCGGGCAGAGCCCCGTAGAGATCGTAGAGGAAGTCGAGATCGAGTCCGATCTGCCACAGATCCCGGTTGAAGACGGCGAGCTCGGCCTGATGGAGCACGAACTCCTGGTGTCCGTGGTACCCGAAGAGGGCGTTCGCGCCGGCTTCTATGACAAGCTCGACGTTCTCGCCGCCCCGGGCGGCCGCGAAGAGCGGAATGCGCCGCTTACCCGTCCCGAAGTCGCCGCCGCGAGGCGGGTCGGTCAGCCCCCTGTACGGATAGCCGTTCCGGAATACGGCCCCTTCGGCCCCGAGGTTCACAAGCGCCACCACCTCGGCCCCGGCGAGCTCCGCCGGCACGGTCCCGCTGATCCGGAACCAGGCGCTGCCCCACAACTCCCCCCAACGGGTTCCCGGCGAGATGGACTTCCACTTCCGCGACTTGAGCTCCTCGACCGGGATGGGGCGTCGCGGGTCGTAAATGTAACGTACCTCGAGTGGGGCGCACGCGCCGTAGCGCCGTTCGACGACGCGATCGATGAACTGGCGAATACGACGTTGATGGATGTGAGTGTTCTGCATATGCTCCTGCTCTTGGATTGGTATGGGTAAGGGGAATCAGTCCCCCGGCTGCTCCTGGTAGAGAGGGTGTATCCGGCGGCGGTACGTCTCGTACTGCTCGCCAGCGTGGTAGGATGATCGCACAAGCGGCCCGGCTTCGCAATGGCGAAAACCCTTTTCAAGCGCTTGTGCGCGCAGCTCGGCGAACTCCTCAGGGGTCCAGTACTTCGCGACCGCGAGGTGCGTGCGCGTGGGCTGGAGGTACTGGCCCAGATTGAGCAATGAGACCCCATGCGCGAGCAGATCGTCCATCGCTTCGAGCACCTCTTCCCGGCGTTCTCCGAGCCCGAGCATCAGGCTCGACTTCGTGACCGAGTCCGGATCCAGCTCCTTCGCGAGGCGCAGGAATCGCAGGGAGCGTTCGTAGGTCGACCGGGAACGCACCTTCGGGGTAAGGCGTCGGACCGTCTCCAGGTTGTGGCTCATGATCTCCGGGCCGCTCCCGCAGACGAGACGAATGCTCTGTTCATCACCCATGAGGTCCGACGAGAGCACCTCGACGGTCGTATCGCACGCGTCGTGTATCCGACGGACGGTATCCGCCATGACGGAGGCGCCGCCGTCGGCGAGCTCGTCGCGATTGACCATCGTGATCACGACGTGGTCGAGGGCCATCCCGGCGACGCTTTCGGCTACCCGCCGCGGCTCGTCGCGGTCGAGCACGCGCGGCAGTCCTGTCTTGACCGCGCAGAAGCGGCACCGGCGGGTGCATGTGTCGCCGAGGATCATGAAGGTCGCCGTGCGATGCTCGCCCCAGCACTCGTGGATATTGGGGCACCTCGCCTCTTCGCACACGGTCGTCAGACGCTGCTCGCGCATCACGCCCTTGAGGTACTTGAAGTTCGTATTGGTGTTCAGCCTGATCTTGAGCCATTCAGGCTTCGGATTGACTCGGGTACGGTCGCCCATTAGCTTCAACTCCTGCGACGTAGATGCCTATAAGGTAGACGTTGAGACGACTCACGTACAGTCGCTGCGGCGTGCTCCTGTAAACTTGAGTCGATTTATCATAGTATAGCGATGGCATAGCATATGGCATAGCGTATGGCACGGACGACTCGCGTGACAAAAGCCCTCCCTCGCGTCCACGAGATCCGGAATCTCACCGAGTCGACGTACGTCCTGAGGTTCGATCGCCGTGATCTCGAGTTCGAGCCGGGCCAGTACGTGAGCGTCGGCGTGAAGGGCGACATCGACATGCGTGAGTACTCCATCTACTCGCCGGTCGACGCGGACTTCCTCGAGATTCTCGTCAAGGAGATCGACGGTGGACACGTCTCGCGCAGACTGCGCCGCGTGCGCCCCGGCGACGAGGTCGAGGTGGACGGACCGTTCGGCTTCTTCACGATCGACGAGCCCGACCGAAGGCGCCCGCTCCTGTTCATCGCCACCGGAACCGGCATCAGTCCCTTCCACTGTTTTGCCGGCAGCTATTCCGACCTCGACTTCCGGTTGCTGCACGGGGTGCGAACCGCCGGCGAGCGCTACGACCACGACGCCTTCCCGTCCGACCGGCTGACGACCTGCCTCTCGCGAGACCCGCAGGGGGTTGCCGCCGCAGCACACGTCGCCCGAGCTGAACCGGTCGCCGACGGCCGGGCCGCCGTCGGTTCGGCCGACAGCTCGGCCGTCGCCGGACGTGTCACCGACTACCTGCGCGAGCATCCGGTCGACCCGGGCACCCGGTGCTACCTCTGCGGGAACTGCGATATGATCTACGAGGCATTCGACATCCTCAAGGGCCACGGGGTGGCGCCGGAGCACCTGTACGCAGAGGTCTACTTCTGATGCGATATCATCTCGTCCCCTTCGGCTGCCAGATGAACCTCTCCGACTCCGAACGCATCCACGCAGTCCTCGAATCGCTCGGCTGCGAGCGCACCGAGCGCGAGGAGGAGGCCGATCTGCTCGGTGTGGTGGCGTGCTCGGTACGGCAGAAGGCGATCGACAAGGTCTACACGCGGATCCACAAGTGGAACGAATGGAAGAAGGAGCGAAACATCCTCACCTTCATCTCCGGGTGTGTGCTTCCAGGCGACCGCGAGAAGTTCATGGACCGGTTCGATCTCCTGTTCACGATCAACGAGCTGCCGCAGCTACCGGAGATGCTGCGGCAGTACGGCGTGGTGAGCCCGGTCTCTCTGCGCGCGGCCGCGCAGGATGTGACCCGGCAGGCGAACGACGATCCTGCCTCCGGCTACTGGAACGTCGAACCTGCCTACTCGTCTCGGTTCGAGGCCTACGTTCCCATCCAGAACGGCTGCGACAAGTTCTGCACCTTCTGCGCGGTTCCCTACACGCGCGGGCGCGAAGTCTCCCGGCCGAGCGATATGATCCTCGCCGAGGTGCGCCGACTCGTCGCCTCCGGCTACCGCTCGATCACACTGCTCGGGCAGAACGTGAACTCGTACGGACTCGACCGCCGCAGCCGGAACGAGGAGGAGATCACCTTCGCCTCGCTTCTGCGCCGGATCGGCGAGATCGGAAACGACACGGATGCGCGCTTCTGGACCTACTTCACCTCGCCGCATCCGCACGACATGAGCGACGAGGTGATCGACGTGATCGCGGCGTACCCGGTGCTCGCCCGCCAGCTCCACCTGCCCATCCAGTCCGGCGACGACAAGGTACTGATCCGCATGAACCGCACCTACCGGGTGGACACCTACCGGCGCATCGTCGAGAAGATCCGCGCGGCGATTCCTGAAGCAAGCCTGTTCACGGACATCATCGTGGGATTCACGGGGGAGACCGACGAACAGTTCGAGGGTACGCGCCGGGCGATGCGTGAGTTCGCGTACAATATGGCGTACATCGCGATGTACTCCCCGCGGCCGGGCGCGGCGAGCGCGCGGTGGGACGACGACGTCCCGCACGAGGAGAAGCGAAGGCGGCTCCACGAGCTCAGCGGCGAGCTGCAGCGCATCTCGCTCGCCTACAACGAAGCGCTCGTGGGGTCCGAGGTGTCGCTCCTCGTCGACGGTGAAGACCGCAAGCCCGGCTACCTCTCGGGCAAGACCGAGGGCCGCCTCATCGTTCGCTTTGCCTCCGACGATCCGGGTCTCATGGGACGATTCGTCACCGTCCGCATCGACCGGGCAAGCCCGCTCTCCATGGAGGGTACCCTCGTCACAGTCGAACCGCAGACGCTGCGTGAGGCGGCGGAGGTAACCTCCCGATCGCACGAGGCGTACCGCCGGGCGCGCCGGACGGCCGACGGCATCGCGGCGGAAACGGCGTACGGCATGCCCGCGCGAACGGCCGCGGCGAGGAGAGCGTGACCGTGGGCGGAGCGCGATCCGTGGCCTTCGCCGATCTCGGCTGCAAGCTGAACCAGTTCGAGACCGAGTCGATTGCCACGCAGCTGCAGGAGAAGGGATATCGCATCATCGAGTTCGACGCGCCGGCCGACGCCTACGTCGTCAATACCTGCACCGTCACGAACCGCGCAGACCGCAAGAGCCGCAACCTCTTCAACCGCGCGCGCCGGGCGACACAGGCGGCTCAGGCGGCGGCCGAGCTATCGGCCGAACCGGCGGCCGGCACGCCGCTCGTCGTACTGACCGGCTGCTTCGTCAACAGCCACCGCGACGAGCTCGAGAGTGACGGTCGGACCTACATCATCGCGAACGAGCAGAAGCACAGCATTCCGGCGCTCGTCGACGCGCATTTCCGGGGAGAGGTCGTCCATCCAGCCGGAAACGTCTTTGACTTCCCGGTGGCGAAGCGGATCTTCCACACCCGCACCACGGTCAAGGTCCAGGACGGCTGCGACAACTTCTGCAGCTTCTGCATCATTCCATCGGTCCGCGGCCGCGCGGTCAGCAGAAGCTCACGCGACGTCGTCGCGGCGGTCGCCGAGGCGGTCACCGCGGGAGCACGCGAGATCGTGCTCACCGGCGTCAACATGAGCCGGTACCGCGACGGCGGGGTCGACTTCACTGGACTCGTCGAGGCGTGCCTCGAGCTTCCCGGACAGTCCAGCGGGCATCCCGGCGAGCGCGACTACCGACTGCGCATCAGCTCGCTCGAACCGGACGGCCTCGCCGACCGCTTCATCCGTCTCTTCGAACATCCGCGGATGGCGCCGCATCTGCACCTCTGCCTGCAATCCGGGTCGCAGCGCATGCTGCTCGCGATGAGACGACAGTATACCTACGAGGAGTACCGGCGCCTCGCGGCGGATCTCCGTTCGATCGACCCGACGTTCAATATCACCACCGACCTGCTCGTCGGTTTCCCTTCGGAAGAAGACGATGATTTCGCCGCGAGTCTCGCCGCGATCGACGAGATCGGGTTCGGTCACGTGCACACCTTTCCCTACTCACCGCGAGAAGGCACGCGCGCCGAGCGGATGCGGGGCCAAGTCCCGTCACGAGTAAAGACCGAGCGAAGCGCGGCGGTTCGCACCGCGGCGGACGCGGCGAAACGCCGCTATCGCGAGTCGCTTCTGGGATCCCGCGAGCGCCTGCTCGTCGAGCGGGCCGAACGCCGTGACGGCACGCTCGTCCTCACCGGGCTCGGCGAGCACTACGTACCCATCAGCGTGCGGCTCCCGGCCCGCGTCGGCGAACATGCCCGTGCGAGCGCGGATCCGCCGCCGAGGTACGAGAATACCTTCCTCGAGGCGCGCATCGAATCGCTCGGCGAGGGCGATGACCCGGTGCTCCACGGATCGCCGGGATGACGCTCTACCTCTCGGACACGAGGCTACGGGGAGAAGCCCGCACGGACGGCGAGGCGCCGCCTTTGCTCATCTCACTCCCCCGCAGGCTCCCTGCGGCGGCGGCCGTGACCGGCCGTCTCGTCGCCGAGCACGCGCCTGAGGTCGTCGCGGTACTGTCCGGATCGCTTGCGGCTTCCCCGGACGACGAGCCCGACCGTTTCGGCGTGGTCTACCGGCTTGATGCCTGCGGTGACGTCTGGATACCGGATGTCCTCTACGACCACGACGGTGAGGCGCTCTGCGCCATCGCCCGGTCGGGCGACGCTGAAGCCGTCGGGCGCGAGCAGCCGTCGCACGATCGCACGACGGTCGTCGGGAGCGCAGAAGCGCACCCCGTCTCGCCGGCCTTTGCCGGAGCGTTCGCCGCCGCGATCGGCCTGCTCGGGCCGCATCGCGTCGTCGGGATTCTCGCCGGCACGAGCGATGTCGAGCGCCTTCTCGCCTTCGCCGAGACGCTCGCGAAGCGGTGCGAGGAGACGGTTCTGCGGGCCCGAGGGGTGCGCGACGGCGGCGACCACGTCCGGGCGACGCGCGAGCTCTGCGGGCGAACAGCCGATCTCCTGCGGCTGACGGCGACCCAACGCGCCCGGCTCTTCCGGGTCGCGCGATCGGCGGCGGTTCGCTGCGGCAGGGTGCCGCAGGTACTCGAAAGGTTCAACTACGAGGAGCGCGTCGGCACGAAGGTGGAGGCGAAGCGGCGCCTTGCGGCGATCGAGCACGCACTGGAGGAGACGGCGCGTGCCGAGCTATAGGTCGCTCTACGTTGAGGCGTCGGCAGCCGCTACCACAGTCGGCCGCTCGCTCATCGATCAGTTTGCCGACCGGCCGGTCGTAGAGATCAACTCGTACCACGAGGTCTTCTCGCGTCCGTCAGCGAGCTTCCAGGCGCAGAAGCGCGCGCCGTCGCTCATCGCCGCCGTTGCCTCACCGCCGTATCTCTACGAAGCGCCGTCACGCGTATGCGCACGGCCGGGTGCACGGCCGGACGAACTGCCGGTCATGTACAACGACCAGCTGCGGAACTGCGTCTACAACTGCGACTATTGTTTCCTGCAGGGGATGCACCCGTGCGGTCACACGCTCGTGTTCGTCAACAGCGAGGACTACCACGACGCTGCGGCCGATCGGGCGAAGAGTGGCCCCTACTGGTTGAGCGTCTCGTATCTGAGCGATATCCTGGCCTTCGAGCCGGTGCTGCCGCTCGTACGCGGGTGGCTCGACTTCGCGCGCGAGCATCCGAAGGTCACGGTAGAGGTGCGCACCAAGGGAGAAGCGCCGCCGCTGCTCCGCAGCGAACCGGCAGAGAACTTCGTGTTCACCTGGACCCTCTCGCCGCGGCTCGTCGCCGCGCGCCACGAGCGCGGGTGCGCGAGCCCCGCGAACCGTCTGACCGCGATCCGTGCGGCGATCGAGCGGGGATGGCGCGTGCGGCTCGCCTTCGACCCGGTGATCCTTGTCCCGGGCTGGAAGGACGCATACGGCGAGCTCATCGAGGAGACCTTCACCGTTGTACCGGCGGCGGCCATTGAGGCTGCGACCTACGGCGTATTCCGCGTCGGCCTCGACCATGCGAACCGGATGATCGCCGCCCGACCGGACACGCCGGTCCTTCACCACCCTTTCGTGAGCGCCCACGGAATGCTCACCTACAACGAACATGAGATCGAGGCGATCCATCGCACGGTCGGCAGCTCGCTCACCTCGTATCTCGGAGCGGATCGGGTGGCCTTCGTACACGCGTAGGCTCCCC
>SKQU01000245.1 GCA_007118855.1 Spirochaetaceae bacterium | reverse complement strand
GCCGCGATCTGCGCGTCGGAGCCGGGCGCGGGCGCGCCCGCGGCGGTACCGTACTCCGCCGCGAAGGCGCGCTCGAGCGCGTCATGGAGGAGTTCGTGGGTGAGATCGGGACGGACTTCGGTGAGGTTCACGATCGCCGAACGCACGCTCGCGGTCGCCTTCGTCTCGATCAGGGCGGCCGAGGGCGTGAGGTAGGCGGTCAGCCGCTCCAGGTCCGAGTCGACGAGAAGCGTTCCGTGGTGCATGGAGCGGCCGTGACGGTGCCGGAAGGCGTTTCCGGAAATCTTGCGCTCGCCTGCACGGAGGTCGTTGCGATCGCTCTTCCACGCGGCGATGCCGAGCGAGGCGAGCGCGTCTGTGACAACGCGGAAGTGGCGCTCCTGGTTGTAGACCGCGGCGGGAGCAATGAACGAGAAGTTGGTGTTGCCCCCGTCGTGGTAGACCGCGCCGCCGCCGCTGGTGCGCCGCACGAGCGGTACCGCGTCGGCATGCATCGCGCGCAGGTCGCACTCGAGCCACGGATTCTGGTGCCGGCCGATCACGACGCATGGGGCGTTGCGCCAGAGGATCAGCGTGGGGCCGAACTCGTCCGCGCGGTCGAACCACCACTCCTCGAGGGCGAGGTTGTGGTACGGGTCTCTTGAGGCGAGTCGAACGACGGGCATCAGGGGTCGATGCGGATCTCCGCGTATATCCCGTAGTGAGCCGACGGATGCACCCCGTAGGTGGGAGTGGAGAGGATGATCCGGGCGCTTCTCGCCACGATCCCGTCGCCGCGGATGAAGATGTAGTCGTACCGCTCCCGCTCGCCCGGGTGCGAAGCGAGCTCGTACTCGATGATGTTGGCGTTGGAGGTGGCGTCGAAGGTATAGCCTGCGCTCGGGCCTACGGCCGCCCAGACATCCACGAAACCGGCCTCGCGCAGAATGCGGATCTCATCTGAGCCGGGCAGGGCGAAGAGGCTTCCCATGAGGATGACCGGTTCCCGGCCGGCGGTCTCGTTGATGAAGGCCACGCTCTCGCGCGCTTCCCGCCGGCGGCGTTCGCTCCCGCGGACGGCTTCGCCGATGAGCCGCGCCAGTTCGTCGCCGCTCAGGCTGTCTGAGAGGTACTCATCAACGAGGCCGACGAGGCGGTTCCGGTCGGCCTGCGGCGAGGGGCTCCAGCGCGTGGTGAAGAGGTGCACGGTCCGGCCGCCCACTTCGATCGTTCCGGCGAGCATCTGGGTGCCGGAGCCGAACTGAAAGGCGGCGAGGTCTCCCGCGCCGGGCCCCGCGAGCTGCTTCACCGCGGTTCGGGTGAGTCCCCGGGCCCGGTCGGCGAGGAGGATCTCGCCCTCACGGAGGTTTGCCGGCAGCCCGACCGGGCCCACGCGCACACCGGCCTGCCGGACGGCCGAAACCGAGTCATACCCGGGCAGTCTCCCGGCGAGCTCTTCCGCGTATCGCGGCAGCGGATTCGCCTCCTGGAGCGCGATGACGTCCGGCTGGAGCGCGAGCAGGGCGTCGGCAAGGAGCCCGAAGCGGAACGCCCTGGTGGCGCGGTCCTCGTACTCCCCCACGCTGAAGATTCCCTGGTAGGTCAGCCCGGACCAGGCGTTGATCGTCGCGACTGACAGTGTCTCGGCGACGGCACCGCCGGCGACCGCGGCGAGGGAGAGGATGAGAAGAAACCGCTTCATGGTTCAATTCTACGGCGCGCCCTTCCCTTTCTCAAGCGGTTTTCTCAGGTTGCTTCTCGCGGGCGTAGCGGATGTACGGGATGATCGCGGCGTTCTTGTCGCCACCGGTCCCGTCGTAGGTGACCGTCACCAGGGGTATGCCGAGCACCTGCTCCACCGACTGACTGAGCGCCTCGGTGACGAGCGAGGGGCAGCAGAAGGCGGGACTCGTCTGGACAAAGAGCGCGATGTCCGGGTAGCGGGTGACGAGGTGGAGCATCTTCAGCGCGTTCTCGTACGACTCACCGGCCTGCTCGATCACGAGGTTGAAACGGCTGAGCTCTTCCTCGAGCCCTGCCCGCTTCCAGTCGATCCGGGGGCCGACGAGGTCCTCCACTTCGCGGTGGTAGCGGCGTTCGAGTTTGTCGATCGCGCCGATGATGAGGCGGAACTTGGCGAGGTCGCCGTATACGCGCTGGCGCATCAACCTGCCGAAGGCGGCTCCGGCGATGATCTTGACGTAGTCGCTGTACGGCGTCGTAACGGCCTCGCCCCCGGCCTCCTCGATGCACCTGATCAGGTCCTGATTCATCACCTCGTTGTCTCGCACGTAGAGGTCGCCGAAGATGCCCACCTTGGGCCGACGCTCTGGCCGCAGCGGGACGTCGCGAAACTCCTGGGCCATCGTGCGCAGCGCACGCAGCCGGTTGCCGCGGTACTCGAAGAGCGTCTCGAAGCGCGCCTGCCAGGCGGCGACCAGCTCGTCGGTTCGGCCCTTCTGAAGCTCGTAGGGCCGGGTGCGGCAGGCGATCCGGCGCAGCCACCCGCCGAACTGGTAGGCGAAGTACGTACCCAGAGTCACCGCGGGCGAGATGTCGGTATAGGCGATATCGCCCACGTAGACGCCCAGGTCGGGCATTCCCTCCTGCTCGAAGAGCCCCTTCAGGAAACGGGGATAGAGTGGTATGCCGCACGACCATCGCCCGCGTCCCACCCAGAGCACCGTCTGCGCCGGGTCGAGCCCGTGATCTCGAACGTGGTCCATCGCCTCCCCGGCGATCGCACTCACGGGTATACACTGGCCGCTGTTCAGCCGCATGCTCTTCTGGATCGAGAGCGGCGTCTCGGTGAGAGCGACCGCACGGATGCCGTGCGCGCGGAGATTCGCCGCGAGCAGAGGGGCGGTGATCGGGTCCCAGTTGGGCAGGAGCAATGTCTTGTTGCCGACCGCCCGCTCGAGCTGAAGCACCGCCGGCTCGTGATGCGCGTTCTGCCCTGCGCCTGGTAGGCCG
Source organism: Spirochaetaceae bacterium (assembly GCA_007118855.1). GTDB lineage: Bacteria > Spirochaetota > Spirochaetia > DSM-27196 > SLST01 > SLST01. The sequence continues at coordinate 6,460 of SKQU01000245.1, read as the reverse complement.
TCACGTACGGCGCTCCAGGCGGCCGCGACACGGGGAGCGATGCCGTCGGGCACGCGCGTTCGAGGGCCGTGCGGCTCCGGGCCGTGCGGCTGGTCCGCGGCCGGCCCGACTCCGGCCCCCTCTCGGAGGTGATTCCGGAACGCGCGAACCGCCGCCTCGATCCTCGTCTCGTACCCGACGCTCGAATCGTGCTCGTCGAGTTGGAGAATCAGGTACGGCTTGTCGCGCTCGTCCATGATCCGGATGAAGGCGTCGGTACAGAAGGCGTCCGGGGCGCATTTGAAGCTCGTGACGAATACCGGGTAGAGGCCCGGCGTGCGGGCCGCGTAGTCGGCCGCGAGCAGAATGTCCGCCGCGTAGCGCCAGTGCACGCTCTCTATGAGCTCGCGGTTCGACTCGGCGGGCAGGGAGCGCGGCAGCATATCCTGGTAGAAACACCGCACCCCCTGCCGCCCGAGGATGTCAGGAATCCGCTTGTTCATCGTTGGATCGACGGCCGCATAGGGGCGTCCGAGAAGCACGACATCGACCTCGTTCTCGCGTCGGTACTGATGAAAGGCCTCCTTCAGCCCTACCGCCGCGCGTTCCTGGGCTTCCCGCGCGATCCGCATCGCCCGGCGCACGTCGTTCTGCGACAGCACCGCATGCGGTTCGAGAACCCGCACGAACTCGTGCACCGGGTCCCTCCCGGCTCCCCACAGCACCGGCATCAGGAGCCGTTCACTCTCCTGCGCCGAGACGGCTCCCTTGACAACCGAAGGGGTGAACTGCGTGTAGTAGCAGTAGGCTCGGCGGCGTCGGTCCGGGTCCGGCTTTTCGAGGTGGATGGGTACGAAGACGAGGTCCGCGCGTTCGAGGAGCTCGGCAACCTGTCCGTGAAAGGCGGCAACGGGGCTGCAGAACTCCGCGCCCTGCAGCTGCTTGCCTCGCGACACCGTGTCCTGACGCCGGTCCGGCACGACCGTTGGTATCCCGAGCTCACGGAAGACGCGCTGCCAGAAGCTGAACTCGTCGGCGAGGTGCAGCCCGGCCGGGATGCCGACGGTCGGGGTTCCCGCGGAGACCCGGGTGGGCGTGCCGGCAGGACCCGCGACGTCCCGCTCGAGCCTTCGCCGCGTAGCAACCAGATCGAAGCCGCTGGCATTCGCCGAGACAAAACTCGGTGTCTGGTAATCGCGCCCGCAGAGGAAGCCGTAGGCGACCTCGGTGCCGGCAACTTCGGCAATCGTGAGGCGACAGTTGTTCGTGCAGAGCGTGCACCGCTCGGAGCGGATCGGGATCTCCGAGCCGTAGAGGCCGATCCCCCGAAAGGTCGTCGGCGAGGACATCTCATCGCGGCAGGTGAGCGCCGCGCCGAGCGCGCCGGTCACGTGGCAGTAGCGGCTCACCTTGACCGGATGCCCGAGCCGCTGCTCGAAGGCGGCGGCGAGACCGCGGTTCTTCGCGGTCGCTCCCTGAAAACAGACAGACTCGCCGATCGCCGCCATGTGGGCGACCTTCTGCAGGTAGTTCTCGCGCACCGAATGGAGGGCCGCGGCGAGAAGCTCCTCGGTCGCGTAGCCTTTGTTGATGTAGTGGTTGAGGTCGCGTTCCATGAAGACGGTGCACCGGTCGCTCGCGAGCGGCGCCGGTACGCCGAGCGCGCGGTCCGCGTAGTCGCCGAGCGGCACCCCGAGTCGAGCCGCCTGCTCTTCGAGAAAGCTCCCGGTCCCGGCAGCGCAGACGGCGTTCATCTGCGAGAAGGTGACCCTGCCCTTCTTCAGCGTCGTGAACTTTGCATCCTGCCCGCCAATCTCGACGATCGTGTCGATCGTGGGGTCGAGTTCGGTCGCCGCGCGCGCGTGCGCGGAGATCTCGTCGATGATCAGGTCCGCCCCAACAACGCCGCCCACCAGCTTGCGCCCGGACCCGGTGCACGCCGCGCCGGCGATGGGTGCGCAGGCCGAACCGGTCGCGTCGATCGTCTCGAAGATCGCCCGGATCGCCCGGATGGGCGCGCCGGAGGTGCGCGTGTAGAAGGCCGATACCGGCTCACCGTCGGGGGCCATCAGCACGGCCTTGGTGCTCGTGGATCCGACGTCGATCCCCAGGTAGAGCCTGTCGGGTGCCGGCGTCCGCCCGGCGTCCCGGTAGCGATCGACCTCCACCACCCACCCGTCGACGATCTGCGGCGCGAAGTCGAACCGCTCGTGCCCCGCGAAATCGGGGTAGTCGGCCGGCTCGCGCAGCGGCTCATGGAAGTAGGCCCGGGCGCCCTCCTGCTCGCGCACGATATCGTCGACGGTGCGCTTGTGTTCCGGCTGCGCCGGTTCGGACTCGAGCGAGACGAGCGCCGCGCCGATCGCGCCGTAGATGGGCGCGTACTCGTTCGTCTGTACCTCGCGTCCGAGGATCCCGGCTATGTGGTCCACCACCGCCTGGTTCAGCGCGACACCGCCGGCCATCACGACCTCGCCCGCAGGCAGCGTCCCGGTGACCAACGCGTCGATCAGGTTGCGCGCGAGCCCGTGACACAGCCCGTCGCAGATCTCTTCGAGCGTGTACCCTTCCTGCTGCGCGTGGATGAGATCGGTCTTCGCGAAGACCGAACATCGCGAGGCGACTCTGGGCCGGTGGCCCGTGTTCGAGGCGGCGAGCTCGGCGAGCTCCGCGGCGCCGGTCAGACCGAGGCGGGCCGCCTGCTGGTCGAGGAATCCGCCGGTGCCGGCTGCGCAGCTCGTGTTCCCGCGCGAGCTGCGGTAGTTGCCTTCCTCGTCGAACCGGACGAGCGCGAACCGCTCGCCACCCACGACGAGCAGGTTGGCCGCGTTCGGTGAGAAGTGCCGATGCGCGGTCACGAGTCCGGTCATCCAGTCGATCCGCTCGTTGGCACGCACGAGAAGTGGCGTCGCCTGCGTCGCGACGACCCGACCCACGTCGTCAAGCGGCCACTCCGCGAGCGCCTCGCGGACGACCTGCGCCACGCGTCCGTGATGCGTGCGATAGTGCCAGCGGCGCACCGTCCGTCGCGCGTCGATCTCCGCAAGCGCAACGGACACCGAACCGATGTCCAAGGCGAGGATGGTCGGACGAGTCATTTGCGTGCATTATAGTGGAAGATGCCGGTGAACGATAGACCCCCAATGCTGGTCCTCCTGGGCAACACGGGAGCGCAGTACGCCCGCACGCGCCACAACGCCGGATGGCTGGTCGAGGAGGCGCTCGCGGCCGTGTCCGCCGGCGAGCCCTCCGGGCTCCAGCGGAAGTTCAAGGCGCTCTGGTGGAAGCAGGAGTTGGGGACCGAGTCGGTGGTCGTGCTGAAGCCCCAGACGATGATGAATCTGAGCGGCGAGAGCGTTCAGGCCGCCGCGCGGTTCTTCAAGCTCGCCCCTCACGAGATCGCCGTCGTCCACGACGACGTGGAGCTCTCCTTCGGAGAGCTAGGCGTCAGGTTCGGCGGCGGGCTTGCGGGGCACAACGGGCTTCGATCGGTCGCACACTGCCTTGGAACGCCGGACTTCTGGCGGGTACGATTCGGCATAGGCCGCCCGCGTCACGGCGAGCTGCACGGCTACGTCCTGGGACGGTTCAACGAAGGCGAGGAGGCGATCCTGCCGGACGTGTCGAGGGCCGTCGCGCAGCTGATTCAACGAGGCTACGAGGAGGGGTTCAGCGGGCTTCCGGTCCGCACGCGCGCAGCAGCCGCGCCGTCATGACCGGGAGGTGAGCCGTGTTCGCCCGCGCAGGCTGCGCTCGATCGTCAGGCGGTCCGCGTACTCGAGGTCGCCTCCCACCGGAAGCCCAAGCGCCAGGCGCGAGACGGCGTACCCGCGGTCCTCGAGCATCTTCGCGAGGTAGAGCGCGGTCGTGTCACCCTCAACGGTGGGGTTCGTCGCGATGATGACCTCCGTCACTCCCTGCGAGCAGCGGGTCAGCAGATCGCCCACCGACAGGTCCTCCGGCCCCACTCCGTCGATGGGTGAGATGACCCCCCCGAGCACGTGGTAGAGCCCTCCGAATGCGCCGGTCGACTCGAGCACGGCGACATCCTGCGGCTGCTCGACGACGCAGATGGTTCGGCGATCGCGAACAGGGTCGCTGCACACGTCGCAGGGGTCGGCCTCGGTATAGGCGCCGCAGGCGCTGCAGCGTCGGATCCGATCCTGAAGCGTACGAATCTCCTCCGCGAGGCCCTCGGTAAACCCGCGATCGCTCTGCAGGAGGTAGTAGGCCAGCCGCGTGGCGCTCTTCGGCCCTATGCCGGGCAGACGCGACAGATGCCTGACCAGGCGCGCGAGCGCATCGTTGCCGCCGGGCATCTCAGCCCTGGCCGAAGAGGTTGGGCGGAAGGTCGAGACCGCCGGTCACCGAGCTCATCTCCTGTTGGATTCGCTCCCGCACCTTGAACATCGCGTCGCTGAAGGCCGCGAGAACGAGGTCCTCCAGCATTGCGAGGTCATCCGGATCGACCGCCTCCGGGGAGATCGTGACGTTCGTCACGGTGAACTCCCCGGTCAGCTCGATCCGCACCATGTCACCGCCGGCCGAGCCGGTCACGGTTATTTCTTTCAGCTTGCCCTGGGCGTCGCTCATGCGAGCCTGCAGCTGCTGAACGTTCTTCAGGATATCCATTGGGTTCATAGATCACCGTCCACTATTTCTCCGCGAAACACGCGCTTCACCATATCAACCTGATCGCCGTGCACGGTCTGCTCGGACTCCGGCCCATCATCTCCGCCCTCGACAACCTTTATCCTCACGAGCACCGGCTTCCCGAGCACATCCGCGGCGGCGTTTCGTATCACTTCCTCTTCGCCGCGGGCCACATTGGCCGGGTAGGCGCTGCCAAAGACGATGAAGAGCTCGCTGTCCGCAAGCGACCACCGGATCGCCTTCTCGAGCGCGGTGCTCAGCGCGAGCCGCGCAGGGCGAATGCGCAGGATGATGTCCGCGGCCTGTTCGGTCCGCAGCCCTTCGGCCGGAGGAGGAGTCACCTGGTGCGGCTCTTCGTCATCGTGCAAGGGCGCCGTCGTCGGCGCACCGGAGGGCGCACCGGAGGGCGCCGCGGCGGTGCCGTTGGATCCTCCGCTGCCGCCGTTGGATCCCGCGGGCGAGGCGGCAAGGCTCTCGCGAAGCTCCTGCAGTTCCTGCAGAACCTCCCGTGAGGTCAGATGGTCCCGCAGGCCGGCGAGCTTGCTCAAGGTCAGGTCGAGATCGAATCGCTGGTTGATGCTGTAGCGGATCGCCCGGTAGAGTCCGAGCAGGAGCTCGAGCGCGTGTTCCACCTGCGTGTCCGAGAGGCTCTTGAGGATCTTGCCCGAGAAGCGATCAGGGCTGAACCCGAGAAGCGACTCCTTGTGAACGCCTTTCCTCACGAAGAGGATGCTGCGGAAGTACTCGGCGAGATCGATTGTGAACTGCTCGACCGAGACACCGCAGGCGATGATCTCGTCGGAGAGCTCGACGAGCCTGCGTCCGTCGCCGTCGGCGATCGCGTCGGCTATCTCGTTGAGGTTGTCCAGCCCGACTAGTCCGAGCTTCTCGCGGATCTTCTCGAGCGTGATATGGCCCTGCGAGAAGCTGACAACCTGGTCGTAGAGCGTATAGGCGTCGCGCAGCGAGCCGGTTGCCTCCTTCGCGACCCAGAAGAGCGCCTCATCGTCGGCCTCGATCGACATGTCGAAGGCAACCTCGGTCAGCTTCGCCTTGATATCGTCCACCGGGATGAGCCGGAAGTTGAACTGCTGGCAGCGCGACCGGATCGTCGCCGGGACCTTGTGGATCTCCGTCGTCGCGAAGATGAAGATGATGTAGGGAGGAGGCTCTTCGATCGTCTTCAGCAGCGCGTTGAAGGCGCTGTTACTGAGCATGTGGACTTCGTCGATGATGTAGATCTTGTACCGGGAGGTCGTGGGCGCGAACAGCACCTCGTCCTTGATCTGACGGACGTCGTTCACCGACGTATTGGACGCACCGTCGATCTCGATCACATCAATCGCCGTACCGCGGGCGATCTCGTCGCTTCCGGGATACTCCTCGCTCCCGTCGGCGCTCGGGCCGCTCGGGCAGTTGAGCGCGCGGGCGAGAATTCGCGCCGCGGAGGTCTTGCCGACGCCCCGCGGACCGGAGAAGAGATAGGCGTGCGCAATCCGACCGGAGAGCAGGCTGTTTTTCAGGCTTGCGACGACGAATTCCTGGCCGACGAGTGAGTCGAAGGATCGGGGACGTTTGCGTGTTGCCGTCACTTCGTAGTTCATGGGCGAAAAAAACACCTCTTCAGCTCGAGCCAAGTACACCGCGGCACCCTGACCGGTCGCGTACCGCTGCTTCCTTCCGGACCTGACGGGGTTAGGCGATAGCCAGTCGCACGGGACCTGACCGTCATCGCTGAAGAGGCGAACGGAGAGAGAGGGATTCGAACCCTCGGTACCCTTTCGAGTACACACGCTTTCCAAGCGTGCACCTTAAGCCGCTCGGTCAT
>SKQU01000085.1 GCA_007118855.1 Spirochaetaceae bacterium | reverse complement strand
GCCGGTCCGCGACGCGATCATCGCACAGACCGGCATACATGATCTGGACCTGCCGCCGGTAAGCAGACGGATACCGCAGCGGATCCTTGACCTGATAGACGAGGATCTCCTGTTCAACTAAGTTCAGTACAGCGATGAAGAACGGATACCTGGTTCTCCTGTTGCATGCCCACCTTCCTTTCGTCCGTCACCCGGAAGAGGAGTCGATTCTCGAAGAGATATGGCTGTTCGAGGCGATCTCCGAGACGTATCTGCCGCTGCTGCGGGTGCTCGGTCGCCTCGAGATGGATGAAGTGCCGTGTCGCCTCGCGCTCTCCATGTCTCCAACGCTGACCGCGATGCTTCAGGACGCGTTACTGCAAGAGCGCTATCTGGCGTACTGCGACCGACTCATCGATCTGGCGGTACACGAGCTCGACCGTACTCGTGACAATTCGCAGCTCCACGCGATGGCACAGAGGTACCACGAACTGCACAGGGCCAATCGGCGCGACTTCGTGGAGACCTACGATCGGGACATCACCCGGGGGTTCGACTATCACCAGAAACGCGGACGGATTGAGGTGCTTGCGACCGCGGCAACGCACGCCTATCTGCCGTTGTACATGCAGTATCCCTCTGCTGTGCACACCCAGATACAGGTGGGGGTCGACTCGCACGTCCGGGTGTTCGGGACGGTCCCGCGCGGATTCTGGCTTCCCGAATGCGGGTATACTCCGGGACTCGAGCAGTATCTTGGCGAGCACGGTATACGGTACACCGTTGTCGCAACCCATGGACTCGTTTTTGCCGGCGAGCGGCCTGATGCCGGGGTCTACGCACCCATGGCATGCCCGAACGGGCTGGCCGTCTTCGGTCGCGATCACGCGTCGAGCAATGCCGTGTGGTCTGCTGATGACGGGTACCCGAGCGACATCTCGTACCGCGACTTCTATCGTGACATCGGCCACGATCTTCCGCTGAGCTACATCGGCCCCTATCTCCCCGGTGGGCGAATCCGGATGAATACCGGCTTCAAGTATCACGCGGTCACCGGCAAGACCGATCAGAAACTGCCCTACGACCCCGAGGCCGCGACACGCAAGGTTCGCGAACACGCCGAGAACTTCGTGTACAACCAGACCAAGCGGGTCCATCGGCTTGGGCAGCTCATGCGTACGGGCCGTCGGATCCCTCCGGTGATCACCTCACCGTTCGATGCCGAGCTCTTCGGTCACTGGTGGTACGAAGGCCTGCAGTGGCTGGAGGCGGTCGTCAGACGGGTCGCTGAGTCGGATGACCTCACCCTCGTCACGCCCACGGACTACCTGAAGGAGCATCCGGAACACCAGGTCGGCTCGCCGTCGTTCTCCAGCTGGGGGACGAAAGGGTACTCGGAGGTGTGGCTCGACGGGAGCAACGACTGGATCTATCCGCACGTACACAAGGCGATCGAGAGAATGGAGGAGCTCGTCGGGCGGTTTCCGAACGAAGACGGACTGAAGAGGCGGGCTCTCAATCAGGCGATGCGTGAGGTGCTGCTGAGCCAGTCCTCCGACTGGCCGTTCATCATGCGCGCGGGAACGGCGGCACCCTACGCCGTACGACGTGTCAAGGACCACGTTGGCAACGTCGCGCACGTCTATGAGGCGCTCAGCCGCGGGGCGATCGGCACCGAGTGGCTGACCCGCGTCGAACGCCGGCACACCATCTTCCCGGACATCGACTACCGCCTGTTCTCGAAGTCCGGACCAATCGGCTGACCAGCTCCCTTCGGCTGACCAGCTCCCTGATCCACTATACAGGTTTGTAGCAACTCCCCGAATTCCGATAAATCTCCCGGGATTATTCTGTCTACCTTCGTTGACAAGTCGGCCATTGGCCATACAATGTGGTGAAGGGTGGGGAAAAGTGGGGGATAATTTCGTCTTGGTGGGTTGGGCATGAATACGGGCGAGTTTCACATCGCGCTCGACGACAAGGGCCGGCTGCTGTTGCCGGCCCGGATTCGTAACGAGGTGCGGGGAAACTCGTTGATACTGACCCGCGGCATAGACCGGTGTCTCTGGCTCTTTTCGCCCGATGAGTGGCGCGAGTTCTCGGCGAAGTTGATGGGCGCCTCCTCGCCGCTGTCCAGGAGAGGGCGTCTGCTGCAGCGCAGGATCATTGCGCCGGCACAGGACATAGAGCTGGACAAGACCGGCCGGGTCAATGTGCCCAAGTCGCTCCAGGAGTCGGCGGGGCTCGTCAAGGAGACCCGGCTTCTCGTGATGGAGCGCTACATGGAGTTGTGGGACGCTGCGGCGTACCAGGTGTACGAGCAGGAGAGTGAGGAGGAGCTGCAGGAAGCAGCCGAAGAACTGGGAGGACTCGTCTCCTTCTGATGGAGGTCGCATGGAACCGGTTCACCGGTCGGTGCTGGTCGATGAGGTACTGAGGTTCCTGGAACCCTCGGGGCCGGAGTCTGTACTCGTTGATGCGACCCTGGGAGAAGGCGGGCATTCGGCGTGCTTCCTGCAGCGGTACCCCTCGCTGAAGATCATCGGTGTGGATGTCGACGCAACAATGGCCGCACGAGGGGCTGCTCGTCTGGCCGAGCATGGAGATCGGGTCGAAATCGTGAATGCCTGGTTCGATGAGTTCTTCAGCGAGAGTTCCGTACGCCCGGACAGGGTGCTGCTCGACCTGGGAATCTCCATGTATCACTTCTCGCTCTCCGGGCGCGGGTTTTCCTTCCGCTCCGATGAGCCTCTGGACATGCGTCTTGAGGGTGGGTCGGGCGCATCGGCGGCGGATCTCGTGAACACACTCGGGGCGCGCGAGCTCGCGGATCTGATCTTCCGCTACGGCGAGGAGCGGCTGAGTCGCCGCATCGCCTCACGCATCGTTGATGCCCGTGAAGAGAGTCCCGTGACCACATCGAAGGAGCTCGCAGACATCATCTGGCGGGCCGTGCCGCCGAACTACCGGCACGGCCGCATCCATCCGGCCACCCGGACGTTCCAGGCGCTGCGTATTGCCGTCAACGGTGAGCTCGAACGCGTCGAGCGTGTGATACCGCTCGTGCTCGATCGGCTCAAGGCCGGGGGCCGACTCGGCATCATCTCCTTTCATTCTCTCGAAGATCGTATCGTCAAGCACCGGTTTCGTGACGCCGCCGCCGCGGGAGACTACGAGGTGCTCACCCCCCGGCCCGTCACACCGACCGAGGTGGAGGTTCGCGAGAATCCTGCCGCCAGGAGCGCGAAGCTCCGCGTCATCGAGCGGAAACCGGAGGCCGCATGAGGGGACCGGCAGTCGTGGCGCTCATACTCCTCGTGCCGCTCCTGCTCTTCGCCAACGTCTACCAGGCCTTTCGCCATGGACGGCTCGAACGGAGAATCGTGGAGCTCGAGCGGGAACAGCTTGCGCTCATCGAAGAGAACAAGCGTGTGATCCTCGCCATCTCGGTGCTCACCAGCCCACGACGAATCGGTGAGCTCGCCGAGCACGAGCTGGAGCTCGAACGCATTCGCCCGGACTCCGTGCTGCGGCTCGAGACGGCATCGCAGAGGAGCAGCCGGTGAGCGGGGTTTCGGTAGAATCACTGACCACCTGGCTCGCCGAGGACGGTCATCTCGTCGACCGGGTCGCCGTAATCGGAGCGCCGCTCGCGCGCGAGATCAACGGCGCATGCATCGACTCCCGACTGGTTCGGCCCGGCGACCTGTTCGTCGCCCTGCCCGGTGAGCGCACGGATGGTCATGAGTTCGTGGACCACGCGGTCCAGAGCGGCGCCGTCTGCGCGCTCGTCGCGGCAGACCGGCTTGCCCAGCTGCGGCCCAACGTGTTCGGAAGCGTGCGTCTCGTGCCGGTCGACGACACGCTCGCCGCGCTGCAGTCGCTTTCGCTGCGGTGGAGACGCCTGTTTCCCGAGCTGGTCCGCATCGGGATTACCGGCAGCAACGGTAAGACGACGACCAAGGAGATGATCGCCGCTATTCTGAGCCTCGTCGCGCCTACGGTCTCGAGCCGCGGCAACTACAACTCGGACATCGGACTCCCGGTGGAGCTGTTGCGCGTCCGCGCGGAGCACCAGTACGGGGTATTCGAGATGGGGATGAACCGCCCGGGAGAGATCGCGTTGCTTGCCGGCCTCGTTGAGCCCGACATAGGGCTCATCACCAATATCGGGTGCGCCCACGTCGGGATGGTCGGCACCGAGCATGATGTGGCGCTCGAGAAGCGCGCGATCTTCTCGCGCTTCACCGGCGAACAGATCGCGGTGGTCCCGGCCGGCGATCGCTACGCGGATCTGCTCGCCGGGGACGTCGACGGGCACGTGGTTCGCTACGACATGCAGAGCGCCGGCGTATCGCGGGTCGAGCCGCGCGGCCTCGACGGGTCACGCCTGCACTGCGTCGAGGGACCCATCGATCTGAAGCTTCCGGGCGGGCCGATGGTCACGAACGCGATCGCGGCGATGACCGTTGTCCGTCAACTCGACGTGCCGTTCGAGCGGATCCGGGACGGGCTCGAGCAACTCAGACCGGTCTTCGGGCGGCTGGAGATCATCCGGGGCGATCTGACCCTCATCCGGGATTGCTACAACGCCAACCCCGAATCGATGCGTCCCGCGCTCGATCTGCTCGCCGGCAGCGCGACTCGCGGAAGGCGTGTCGCCGTTCTCGGCGCGATGAAGGAGCTCGGCGAACACTCCGCTGAAGCCCACCGGGAGCTCGTGCGGTACGTCGACGAGCTCGACCTGGATGAAGTGTGGCTCGTGGGAGACGAGTTCGTCGCGATCAAGGAGTCCGGTCTTGCGCGCGGGGCCCGCGTATTCGGCTACGATCAGTGGGACGAATTGGTCGCCGCCGCCGGCGATCTGGGCCCGGGCGATGTCGTGCTCCTGAAGGGATCGCGCGCTCTCTCCCTCGAGCGCCTGACGCCGGTCGTGATGAAGTCGGAGGAGACGCCGTGAGCGATCGATTCGAGGTCGAACGCGCGCCGCAGCGAGGCGACGCCGTCCTGCTGGTCGTGCTCTTTCTGCTGATCGGCCTGGGGCTTTCGGCCCTTTTCTCCGCCTCGTACAACTGGGCCGAACAGCTCTACGGAGACCCGTTCCGACTGCTGCGACGGCAGGCGCTCTGGGTTGTGCTCGGGGTCGCCGTTGCGCTGCTCGCCTACCATGTGTCGTTGGAGGCGCTGCGCTCAACCGTCCCGCTGATGATCGCGGCGGCCGTCGGTCTGATGGCGATGACCTTCATACCCGGGTTCGGCGAAGAGTACCTGGGCGGGCGACGCTGGATTCTGCTTTTCGGCTCGAGCTTCCAGCCGTCCGAGCTGGTCAAGGTTGTGCTCGTATTCTACCTCGCGCACATCTTCGACCGCAAACAGGACAGGCTTGACGATACGGTCAACAGTGTGTTGCCGGCGCTCATCGTCGTGGGGTTCTTCGCCGCGCTCATCTATCTTCAGAACGACTTCTCAACGGCGATATTCGTTGCGTCCATCGCCCTGCTCGTCTTCTTCGTCGCGAAGGTGCGGCTGCGCTTCTTCATCAGCCTGGGGCTCATCGCCGCACCGCTTACGACGATACTGCTCCTCACCCGGGAGCATCGAGTCCTGCGGATACTCGCCTACATCGATCCGAACCTCGACCGGTTCGGTTCGGGATACCAGGTGCTTGCCGCAGAGCGCGCGCTCGTGCAGGGCGGGCTGTGGGGCCGCGGCGTGGGCCAGAGTCTCCAGAAGTACGGATCCCTGCCGGAGCCCCACTCCGATTTCGTCTTCGCGGTTCTCGGCGAGGAGCTCGGATTCGTGGGGATTGTGCTGGTGCTCGGGCTCTTCGCGGCGCTCGCGGTCAAGGGATACCGGCTCTCCTGCCGCGCGACGAGTGTGTTCCGGTCGCTGCTCGCCTTCGGCTTGACCAGTCTGATCTCGCTCCAGGCCCTGCTCAACATGGCGGTTGTCTGCGGACTCGTGCCGGCGACCGGGATCCCGCTTCCCTTCTTCTCGCACGGGGGTTCCGCGATTCTGATGACGCTCCTCATGTCCGGGCTGCTTCTCAACGTGGCCCGCGAGGAGACCCGAGCGACCCGGGAGCACTCGTATGGCTGACGTGCTCACCGGACAGAGTTATGTGACACGGGAGCGAAAGCCTGTGCGAGAGCGGATCATCCAGAAGATCCTCGTGCTCGTCATCGCCGGGCTCTCGCTCGTCCTGCTCGGGCAACTTGCCTACCATCTGGCGATCGCCCCCCGGCTCACGATTGACACGATCGTCGTGGACAGCGATCTGCCGCTCAGCGACGAGCAGTTGCTCGCTCTCGCCGGGGTCCAGGAGGGGCTCGGGTTTTTCGCGGTCCAGCCCGACCGGGTCGCTGCCCGCATCCTGCAGCAGCCCTTCGTGCGCGAGGCGCAGGTCGAGACCATCTTCCCGAACCGCCTGGTCATCACCGCGACCCGGCGCGTTCCCTTGGCCGCGGCGCTCGCCCGCACGGAGAGCGCGACGGTCCCGCTCGTGTTCGACGAGGACGGAATAGTCTTCCAGGTCGGGGCCGACGCCGAGTTCGCCGATCTGCCCGTGGTATCCGGGTTGCGTTTCGCCGCCGTCGATGTGGGCCTCCAGCTTCCGGCGCTTGTCGTTGACTTCCTGAGGCAGCTGCGTCGGCTCAGGATGGAGGACCCCGGACTCTACGGGCTGTTCAGCGAGTACAGGATCGTGCAGAAGAACGAGTTCGCCTACGAGGTGGTGCTCTACCCCATGCACTACCGGCTGCCGGTGCGAATCGGTACCAGCATCGACGTCGACATGATACAGTACGTGATGATGATGCTGGACGTACTGCAGCGCGAGCAGCGGCTTGAGTTGCTGGCCGAGCTCGACTTCCGCAGCGGAGAGGGCGTGCTTCGGCCGCGCGATACCGGGGGGCGGCGATGAACGACGATCGGGTTATCGTGGGCCTCGACATAGGCACGACGACCGTGTCGGCGGCGATCGCCGACTATGATGAGGACGGACGGCTCGAGATCATCGGGCTCGGAGCCGCTGCGTCGCACGGGTTGCGACGCGGTGTGGTGATCAACATCGAGGCGACGCTGCGAAGCGTCGGACTGGCCATCGAGGCGGCCGAACAGATGGCCGGACGCGAAGTATCCGCGGTGGTCACCGGCATCGCCGGGGGCCATATAGAGGGGCTGAACTCCCGCGGCGTCGTCGCGGTCACCGGGCGAGGCCGTGAGATCACGAGTGAGGATGTGGATCGGGTGATCGACGCGGCGAAGGCGGTGGTGATCCCGATGGACCGTGAGGTCATACACGTCATCCCCCAGGAGTTCATCGTCGACGAGCAGGCGGGTATAAGGAATCCGCTCGACATGATCGGGGTGAGGCTCGAGGCTGAAGTGCACATTATTACCGGTTCGGTGACCTCGGCCCAGAACCTCGTCAAGTGCGTGAATCGGGCCGGATTCAAGGTGTCGGACATCGTACTGGAGTCGCTCGCCGCCGCGCGTGCCGTGCTGACCGAGGACGAGAAGGAGCTCGGGGTTCTGCTCATCGACCTTGGCGGCGGAACGACGGATATCCTGATATTCCGCGAGGGCGCTCCCTACTACACGAGTGTCCTCCCGGTGGGCGGTGCGCAGGTCACCGGCGATCTGTCGATCATGCTCAAGACCCCAACCGAGTCGGCGGAGCAGATCAAACAGGAGGCCGGGTGCTGCTACGTGCCGCTGGTCGAGTCCGGTGAGCCGGTCATCATTCCCGGCGTAGGAGGGCGCCCGCCGGCCTCGATCGCGCGGGAGGAGATCTGCCGCATCATCCAGCCGAGGATGGGCGAGATCTACTCGATGGTGCGCGAAAAGATCGAGCCCAAGGGATACCTGAGACACCTTGGCGCCGGAATCGTACTCACCGGCGGGGGAGCGCTGCTGCCCGGAGCCGTTGAACTCGCTCAGGAGGTGTTCGGCGTCTCGGCCCGGACAGGTCAGCCGGGGAACCTGGGAGGGATCGGGTCGATCTATCAGACGCCCGAGTTCTCCACCGTGATCGGTCTGGTGCTCCACGCGGAAGCGAAGGGCAGTGGTTCGGCGGACGCCGTGCCGGACAAGGATGCACGAAGCAGGGTGCAAGGAGGGCTCCTTCGAGGAGTCGGAAAGTGGCTGCGGAACTTCTTCGAATGAGGAGCTTTGGCAGATAGAGGATCGACTATCTACTGGGAGGGGATATGAAGATCGATATTCAGGACGATGCCCGGGTGCTCGGTGAAGCTTACGGAAGCCCGACGGTCATCAAGGTGATAGGCGTGGGCGGCGGCGGCAGCAATGCCGTGAACCGCATGATCGCCGCCGGACTCGAGAACGTCGAGTTCTGCGCCGTGAACACGGACCTGCAGGCGCTGCAGCGATCGAACGCCGAGGTCCGCCTGCCGCTGGGTTCCGAGCTCACCGGCGGCCTTGGCGCGGGAGGAAAGCCGGAGATCGGCGAGAAGGCCGCGCTCGAGGACAAGAGCGAGATCCAGAGGGTCGTCCAGGGCGCCGACATGGTTTTCATCACCGCCGGCATGGGCGGCGGGACCGGTACCGGCGCCGCGCCCGTCATGGCGCAGGTGGCCCGCGACATGGGGATTCTCACGGTCGCGGTCGTCACGAAACCGTTCGACTTCGAGCGCAGCTACAAGATGCGGCTCGCCGATGAGGGGCTCGCGAAGCTTCGGGATTCGGTCGACACCCTGATCATCATCCCGAATCAGCATCTCCTGAAGATCGTTGACAAAAAGACGCCGATCACCCAGGCGTTTCTGATTGCCGATGACGTGCTGCGACAGGCCGTCCAGGGCATCAGCGACCTGATTACCAAGCCCGGTGAGATCAACATCGACTTCGCCGACGTGCGCACCATCATGAGCGGTCAGGGCGACGCGCTGATGGGGATCGGGGTGGGCGACGGCGAGAATCGGGCCGTTGACGCGGCGACCTCGGCGATCAACAATCCGCTGCTCGAAGACGCGAGCATCGAGGGCGCCAAGGGAATACTCGTCAACGTTTCGGGCGGTCTCGACTTCACGCTGAGTGAGTACGAGGAGATCCTCAACATCATCACCGCCAACGCGGATCCGGATGCACTGATCATCTCCGGGACCGCCGTGGACGAGCTGATGGAGAACGAGGTGAAGGTCAGCGTCATCGCGACCGGGTTCACCCGTGACCACGGCCCCGCTCGACCGGCCCCGGCCAGGGACGAGCGCAGCGAAGAGTACATATCACTGAACCAATGGTCGGAGATGACGCGTGCCCGGCTGAATCGCAGCCGTGAACAGGTGCTCAAGTCGGACGAGGGCGAGCTGGACGAGCTGGGCATACCGGCGATCCTGAGATACCAGCAAGTCGGCGGCGGACATGGCGGCTGACCGGCCACGGGGCCTGCTGCAGGAGTTCGAGGACTACCTGGCCGCCGGTTTGAGGCTTTCGCGGCAGACCGTCGGGACGTACATCAGGGACTGCCGCGTCTTTCTGGCCTGGGCCGATGCCCAGGGCCTCGACTCCCGGTCGATGACCACTGCACAGGTGATCGACTTCCTTATCACCCGCCAGCAGGAGGACGGGCTCGACCAGCGGACGATCGCCAAGTGCATCAGCGCGCTGCGCAGCCTCTTTCACTACCTCGTGCTTGAGGGCGGGCGGGAGGACAATCCGGCGACGCTCGTGGAGCTGCCGAGAGCCTCCTACCGCGTGCCCGGTGTTCTCGACCTCGAGCAGGTGGACCGCCTGCTCGATTCGATCGAGCTCGACGGGCCGCTCGGGATGCGTGACCGGGCGCTGTTCGAGCTGATCTACTCGTGCGGTCTGCGGATCTCGGAGGCGGTCGAGCTTTCGGTGGAACGGGTATTCCTGGCCGAGCGGTTGATACGGGTGCAGGGAAAGGGAGAGAGGGAGAGACTGGTTCCCATGGGCGAGCACGCGCGACACTGGCTCGTGCGCTATCTCGAGGAGGCGCGTCCGCGGCTCGTTCGCGGGTCGGTGTCAGCGCTCTTTCTCAACAATCGCGGCCAGAAACTCTCGCGCAAGGGTATGTGGAAGCGTTTCCGCGAGATCGCCGGACGGGCCGGGGTGGATGCGAAAGTGCATACCCTGCGGCACTCGTTCGCGACGCATCTGCTCGAGGGCGGTGCCGATCTGCGCGCCGTGCAGGAGCTGCTCGGCCACGCGGATATCTCCACGACGCAGATCTACACCCATGTGGACCGTGATGAGCTCGCCACACACCACGCGGATTTTCACCCGAGGGGCCGGTAGTGAAGCGAGGATTGATTTGGTACCGTAGAAGAGAGGAGATCGAATGGCTGTACGTCGTGCAGGCCTCGCGCTTGCCATTCTGACAGCATTTCTCGCTCTGTTCGCATGCTCGAGGGAGGACCCGCGGGTGCAGGGTCTCGTGAATCTCGAGCCCGATCCGCCATCTTCGGACCGGATACGAGAGCTCGAGGCCCTCGTTGACCAGCACGGGGAGACCGTCTCTCGCAAGATCGAGGCAGGACTCAAACAGGCCGATGCCCTGCGGTTGCTCGCGCAGGAGTATATCCGGCACGAGCTCTACGGGCCGGCTCTCGACGCGCTGGAGGAGGCGATCCGGATGCAGCCGCAGAACCACGTGCTGCACTATCTCGCCGGCGCATGCGCCGGGTTCATCGGTAAGGCGCAGGCACGACCGGATCGCCGGGAGGAGTATCTCGCCCGGGCCGAGCGATCCTACCGCACCTCCCTGGAGCTATCGCCGGACTACATCGACGGTCGTTATGCGCTCGCCGTGCTCTATGCCTTCGAGCTCGACAGACCGCTCGAGGCGATTGTGCAGCTGCGGCGGATACTCGAACGCAGCAGCGGCCATGTTCCGTCGCTGTTCGTGCTCGCTCGTGCGCATGTGGTGCTCGGCAACCTGGACGAGGCTGTCGTGGCCTACGATCGTATCATCGCTGCTCGTGTTGATGAGGAGACGCGCAGGGCCGCCGAGCGCAACCGCAGGCTTCTCCTTGGAGGATCGCCATGATTCCGGACATGCTGCTGCGCCTGGCGATCAACCGCCTGACCATTCGTCCGGCGGAGAAACAGTCGCTCGAAGAGGTGATCGACAGCGAGGCGTTCTTCCGCGCGCTGACTCCCGTCCTCCTCTCGCAGATCCTCGGGCGAACGATCGCCCGCATGGAAGTCGGGCCGGACGAGCTGCTGCGCCGCGCCGAACGTGATCTGCGGTTTCTGCGGGCACGCGGGTGCCATGCGCTGTGCATGTACGATCGGCGCTACCCCGCGGCGCTGCAGGAGATCTACGATCCTCCGTACCTGCTCTATGTGCGCGGCGAGATCCCGGCCGCAGACCTGCCGATGGTCGCTATCGTCGGAACGCGTGATCCCGGCGCTCCGGCAGCTGTCGCCGCACGGGATCTCGGCCGCCAGTTCGCGCACGCCGGGGTGACCGTTGTGTCGGGCCTTGCGCGGGGGATCGACGTTGAAGCGCATCGCGGCGCGGTGGACCACGGGATCACCGGGGCCGTGCTCGCCTCAGGCGTCGACCTGATTACGCCGTCCGCACACCGCGGTATCGCGGCCCGGATTCTCGATCGCGGCGGGTTCATCCTCAGCGAGTATGCGCCCGGGGTTGCGCCCATGAAGTACCATTTCCCGGCCCGGAACCGGATCATCAGCGGGCTCTCACGATCGGTGATCGTGGTGCAGGCGCCGGCGAAGAGCGGGGCGCTGATCACGGCCGACTACGCGCTTGACCAGGGGCGCGATCTGTTCGTCCATCGTGCGGGTATTGAGGGCGGGCGTGGTGCCGGCGCCGCGGGGCTTGCGGCCGATGGCGCGCCGGTGATCGATTGCGCGGGAGACGTGTTCCGTGAGTGGGGGATCGAAATGCCGCCCGGGGGCGATCCGACGGCCGGCGCAGGCGAGACGCCCGTGGCGCCCCCATCCGTTGACGAGGCTGTGCGCCGGCGAATCGAGTCGGTGCGCCGCTCCATGCTGCCTGAGGTGTCGAGATGAACGGGACGTCGGCGCAGATCCGGGCTGTCGCGTCGCTGCCCCATGTTGAAGAGTATCTGGCCTACCTTCGCAGTGTGCGCAACCTCAGCGACGCGAGCATTCGCGCGTACCGGGGGGATCTGTGTGCCTTCGCCGCCTGGCTCGCTCGCAACGAGCTGGATCAGGACAGTGTCGACGGGGCGCTCGTTCGTCGGTATGTGGCTCACCTCACCAGGCTGAACGCCGCGGTCAGCACCGTGAACCGCAGCCTCTCGGCGCTCAAGGGGTACTTCCGGTTCCTTGAGCGCACGGGACGCGCGACCGGCTCGCCGCTCGACGGCGTGCGCGGGCTCAAGCCCCCTGGCCGGCTTCCGGGCTTTCTGTTCGAGGAGGAGGTGTCACAGCTGCTCGCCTTCGAGGGGAGCGACTTCGCGTCGCTGCGCGATCGGCTCATCCTGGAGCTGCTCTACTCGACCGGGTGTCGGATCAGCGAGCTCGTCGCCGTAAACCTGGACGAAATCGACTACAAGCGGGGACGGGTAGTGGTTCACGGGAAGGGGCGCAAGGACCGTATCGTCTTTCTGGGGGCGCCGGCCCGGCAGGTCCTCGCCGACTACCTGCCGTTGCGATCCGAGCGGCTCGTCCGCCTTGGGCTGCTCAACGAGAAGGCGCTCGTGATCAACGCGAACGGCCGGCGGATAACGCAACGCGGAGTGGCGGGGATCATCCGCAAGCGGGTGCTCGAGAAGGGTATCGCGAAACACGTGAGTCCGCATACCTTTCGGCATACCTTCGCGACCCACATACTCGATCGCGGCGCAGATATCCGTGTGGTTCAGGAGCTGCTCGGCCACAGCAGCCTGTCGACCACCCAGGTCTACACCCATCTGGGCCTGGGGGCGCTGAAGAGGATCTACGAGCAGGCGCATCCCCACGCGGGCCGGGACGGTGATCCGGGGAAGGAGACCAATGATGGATAAGATGCACGGGACGACGATTCTCTGCGTGCGTGTGAACGGCAGTGTTGCCATGGCCGGTGACGGACAGGTGACGCTCGGCGATACCGTGATGAAGGCGAACGCCCGGAAGGTCCGACGTATCTACGGCGACAGGATTCTGCTCGGATTCGCCGGCGCGACCGCGGATGCCTTCACCCTGTTCGAGCGCTTCGAGGGCAAGCTCAACGAGTACTCCGGTGATCTGATGCGCGCCGCCGTTGAGCTGGCGAAGGAGTGGCGCACCGACAGGATGCTGCGCCGACTCGAAGCACTGTTGCTCGTTGCCGATCTGTCGCGGACCTTTCTCATCTCCGGAACCGGCGATGTCGTCGAGCCCGAGAAGGGGGCGGTCGCGATAGGAAGCGGCGGCAACTACGCGCTTGCCGCAGCGCTTGCGTATCTCGACGTCGCAGGGTTGTCCGCCCGGGAGATCGCCGAACGGAGCCTGAAGATCGCCGCGGGGATCTGTATCTACACGAACGCATCGCTGGCAGTGGAGGAGCTTTCATGAGACGGGACCTCAGCGAGCTGACCCCGAAAGAGATAGTGGCCGAGCTCGATCGGTACATCATTGGTCAGGTGGGCGCCAAAAAGGCCGTGGCGATCGCGCTGCGCAACCGCGTCCGGCGGCAGCGGCTGCCGGATGAGCTGCGTGACGAGGTGGCTCCAAAGAACATCATCATGATCGGTCCCACCGGGGTGGGGAAGACCGAGATCGCCCGGAGGCTGAGCAAGCTCACCGGCGCGCCGTTCGTCAAAGTCGAGGCCACGAAGTACACCGAGGTGGGGTACGTCGGGCGCGACGTGGAGAGCATGGTGCGCGATCTCGTGTCGGTCGCCGTGGCGATCGTCAAGGAGGAGCTTCAGGAGGGCGTTCGCGAGGAGGCGGAGAAGCGAACCGAGGAACAGCTGCTCGATCTGCTGCTTCCGGGCGTATCCAGTCAGCCGCGGCCGCGGGACGTCTCCCCCGGCACCGCCACCCCTTCCGGCGCGCCCGGTGACGACCAGCCGCCGCCGCCCGCCGAGAGCGGCACCCGCGAGAAGTTCCGGCAGCGCCTGCGCGAGGGGAAGCTCGAGGACAAGGAAGTTGAGATCCAGGTGACCAGGAGCCAGTTCCCTGCGATCGAGATATTCTCCGGCAGCAGTTTCGAGGAGATGGACCTGAATCTCGGCAATCTCGGCAGTCTTCTCGGTGGGAAGAAGAAGCGCAAACGGACAACGGTGCGCAATGCCCGCGAGACCATCATGCAGGAGGAGATGGAGAAGCTCGTGGACCAGGACCGCGTGAGCGAGATCGCGAGGGAGCGCGCCGAACAGTCGGGGATCATCTTCATCGACGAGATTGACAAGATCGCCGCGAAGGAGCAGCGGGGTGGCGTCGACGTCAGCCGTGAAGGCGTGCAGCGCGACATTCTGCCGATCGTGGAGGGATGCCGCGTGAACACCAAATTCGGCATGGTGGACACCTCGCACATCCTGTTCATCGCCGCAGGGGCTTTTCACATGAGCAAACCGAGCGACCTGATTCCCGAGCTTCAGGGTCGGTTTCCTCTGCGCGTCGAGCTCAAGGCGCTCGGTGAGGACGACTTCCGTCGGATACTGACCCAGCCGCAGAACGCCCTGATCCGCCAGTACACCGAGCTGCTCGCCACCGAGGGGGTGAGACTCGATTTCCACGAGGAGGCGATCGCCGAGATCAGCCGGATCGCCGCGGATGTGAACTCGAAGACGGAGAACATAGGCGCGCGCAGACTGCACACCGTGCTCGAGCTTCTGCTCGAAGAAGTGAGCTTCGAGGCCACCGAGCTCGAGGGGCAGACGATTCCCATCACCAGAGAGTATGTGCGCGAGCGACTCGCGAGCGTTGTGGAGGACCAGGACTTGAGCAGGTACATCCTGTGACGAGCGGCGGACCGGCGCGGCGATAACCGTCAAGCCTGCACCGGGACCGCCGATGATGATAGGGAGGGGACAGCATGTTCTTGAACAACAGCTTCGGCCGGACGCTCGACATCCTGCATCGCAGCATGGATGTATCAAGCCTGCGGCAGAACGTTATTGCCGACAATATCGCGAACGCGGATACGCCGAACTTCAAGCGCAGCTACGTCAACTTCGAGAGCCAGCTCAAGGCGGCGCTCGAGAGTGAACGGGCGCCGCAGCCGCTGCAGGCCCGAATGACGCGGGAACGTCACATCAGCTTCACGCGACCCGTGGATTACCGCTCGGTCCGCCCGCAGCGGCGGCTCGACTATCTGACCACGACCGACAACAACGGCAACAACGTCGACATCGAAGTCGAGAGCATGGACTTCCTCAATAACCAGCTGATGTACACCCTGATGACCAACGCGGTGAATCAGCAGTTCCAGCGGGTCAATCTGGTGATTCGGGGGTAGATAGATGGGAATGTTCACGAGCATCAACACCGCGGCAAGCGGTCTGACGGCACAGAGGATGCGTCAGGACGTCATCGCGAATAACATCGCCAACGCCACAACGACGAGAACGCCGGAAGGCGGCCCCTTTCTGCGCAGCCGGGTGATCATGCGCCCGCGCGTCGATCAGCCGTACTGGCGCAGCCCCTTCACCCCGAGTCGGCTGGATAACGGGGTGGGGCAGGGAGTGCGCGTCGTCGAGATCCAGAAGGACCGCGACAGCGAGCCACGCCTCGTCTGGGACCCGGAGCATCCGGACGCGATCAAGAGCGGCCCGCGGGCGGGGTACGTCGAGATGCCGAACGTGGACATCGTCGGCGAGATGGTCGACATGATATCCGCATCACGCAGCTACGAGGCGAACGTGGCGGTCGTCAACGGCGCGAAAGCGATGTTTCAGCAGGCGATCAACATCGCTCGATAGGGAGGGGATGAATGATGTACTTGAACGCCGGCCAGGTCAGCGGACACGAGTTTGCGCTCTCCAGGACGGACCCGCGGCACTACGCGGGGAGGCTTGATCCTCAAATCGCGGATGTCGGGCGGCCCGGCTTCGCGTCGCTGTTGCTCGACAGTCTCAATTCGGTGAACGCCCAGCAGCAGACCGCCGACGCGCTCGCCGTGCAGGCGGTGGTGGATCCCGACAGCGTGAACACGCACGACGTGACGATCGCGGCCGCGAAGGCCAACATGAGTCTGAGCATCACGAAGAGTGTGGTCGACCGCGTCATCCAGGCGTACCGGGAGATCCAGAACGTGCGATAGTCGTAGCGCGGGACGTCGCGTCGAAGGCGTCCGGTGGAAAGAATGTCGAAACGGCTGACCGTTAGCAGCCGCGTCGACGCCCTTGGGAGGGGATATGCAGTGGTTTGGTAAACTCGTCGAGCAGATCAGGAAGCTCTGGGGGACGTGGAAATCCGTCCAGAGGGCGATTTTCGCGTCGATCATCGCGGTTGTGGTGCTCGGGCTCATCTTGCTGATCGCCTTCAGCGCCGCTCCGGCGCGGTCGGCGGTCTTCACGCGTCCGATCCCCGATCCGCAGATGCTCGACCGCATCGGCCTGCGGCTCGATCAGGAGAGCATCTCGTATACCGTGACGGCCGACAACCGGATCTATGTCGACGATGAGGCGACCGCACGCCGCGCGAGGAGCATCCTGATCCGGGAGGATCTCGTGCCGCCGGACACCGATCCCTGGCACCTCTTTGACCTCGAGCGTTGGACCCAGACCGACTTCGAGCGGAACGTCAACCTGCAGCGCTCGATCACCAGACAGCTGGAAATGCACATCGTCGCGCTCGACGACGTGGACAGCGCGAGCGTGACGATCGCCTTCCCCGAGGATCGGCTCTTCCTCGAAGAGCAGCATCCCATCACCGCGAGCGTGATCATCATGCCCAAACCGAGCAGCGACATCAGGGAGAATCGGGCGAAGATCGAAGGAATCTCCAAGCTGATACAGTTCGCCGTGGAGGGATTGCGGTCGGAGAACATCACCATAACCGACCGGTCGGGCGTGGTCCTCAACGACTTCGAGAGCCTGACCGCCTTCGACCGTATTCAACAGACCCGTCAGGAGCTGCAGCTGAAGGCGAGCGAGGAACGCCGGATCCGCGGCGAGATTCTAGAAGGGCTCGCCGGCATGCTCACTCCGGACAGGGTTCGCATCCCCCGGCTCGAGGTCGAGATCGACATGAGTCAGCAGCAGGTGAGTACGCGGGAGATCCTTCCAACAGTGATCCGTCCGAACAACCCGCTCACCCCCTTCGACGACTCGCAGATCGAGCTCTACATTCCGCTCTCGGTCGAGAGCATCGAGGAGCGGTTCAGGGGCACCGGTTTCAACCCGGAGGGGCCTCCGGGACAGGAGGGACAGACTCCTCCGGCGTATCGTGATCTGCAGGATACCGTGGGAGAGTGGAGTAACACCGTCAGGCGGCAGAACAACGAGATCTCCAGCCGCGACATCCAGGAGGTCAGAAGTCCGCAGCTCGCACGCAGGACCGTCGGTGTGGCGATCGACGGGGTGTGGCGAAAACAGTATGATGAGAACGGGCAGCTGGTCATCAACACCGACGGGGCGATTGAGCGGACCTATATTCCGCCCTCGGCCGAGCTGCTCTCGTCGGTCGACCAGATCGTCCGGCACGCGATCGGGTTCAACGCGGCGCGCGGTGACGCGGTGACGGTCCAGCACGTGCCCTTCGATCGGACCGCCGAGCATCTGCTTGAGGATGAGGCTGCCAGACGTCAGCGCCAGATACAGCAGATCGTGCTGTATACGCTGATCGGTGTCGCGATTCTGCTCGTGGCATTCATCGGGTTCCGCCTGATCAGCCGCGAGGTGGAGCGCAGACGGCGTCTTCGCGAGGAGGAGCTCGCCCGTCAGCATCAGGCGATGCGCGAGGCGGCGCTTCGCAGCGCGGAGGAGGAAGGCACGGAAGTCGAGATGTCGGTTGAGGAGCGCGCGCGACTGGAGATGCAGGAGAACGCGATCAATATGGCTCGCGAGCATCCGGAGGACGTGGCGCAGCTCATTCGCACCTGGCTGATGGAGGAGTAGCATGGCGAAGCAGACAGCCAGCCCCGTCACAGGTGGCGGCACAAGCAGCAAGAAGGGCGGACTGAAGAAGGAGCTGACCGGGCGCCAGAAAGCCGCGGTCTTCCTCGTGACGATCGGCAGCGAGATCTCTTCGGAGATCTTCAAGCATCTGCGCGAGGACGAGATAGAGGCGCTCACCTTTGAGATTGCCCGGCTCGAGACCGTCGACTCGGAGGACCGCGATCGTGTCCTGATGGAGTTCCAGGAGCTGATGATGGCTCAGGACTTCATCACGACCGGAGGCATAGAGTACGCGCGGGAGCTCCTCGAGAAGAGCCTCGGCAGTCAGAAGGCCGTCGACATCATCAACCGCCTCACCTCGAGTCTCCAGGTGCGTCCCTTCGACTTCGTCCGGCGAACTGATCCCATGCACCTGCTGAACTTCATCCAGACCGAGCATCCACAGACGATCGCGCTCATCCTTGCCTACCTCGAGCCGCAGAAGGCCTCGGTGATCCTTTCGAGCCTCCCTCACGAGATTCAGAGCGACGTGGCGAAGCGCATCGCAACAATGGACCGCACCAGTCCGGAAACGCTGCGTGAGGTCGAGCGAGTGCTCGAGAAGAAACTCTCGACGCTCTCGAGTGAAGACTACACGGCCGCCGGTGGCGTTGAGAGTATCGTCGAGATACTGAACCTCGTCGACCGGTCGACGGAGAAGGTGATCATAGAGAGCCTTGAGGAGGAGGACCCGGAGCTCGCAGAGGACATCAAGAAACGGATGTTCGTCTTCGAGGATATCGTCATGCTCGATGATCGTGCGATCCAGAAGGTGCTTCGTGAGGTGGATGTGAGCGAGATGGCGAAGGCGCTGAAGAGTGTTGATACGGAGGTCCAGGACAAGATCTTCCGGAACATGAGCAAGCGCGCCGCGACGCTCCTGAAGGAGGACATGGAGTATATGGGTCCGATCCGTATGAAGGACGTTGAAGAGTCGCAGCAGAAGATCGTGTCGATCATCCGCAAGCTCGAGGAGCAGGGTGAGATCGTCGTTGCCCGCGCAGGGGAGGACGAACTTGTTGTCTAGGCCAGAAGCTCGTCCTTCGCAGAAGCCGGCCGGCCGGCTTCTTCACAGATGAGCTGGTCGTGCAGGTAGGTGCCGATGGCAAAGAACGTGTTCAGGGCGCAGGAGATCAAGAACACCTTTCGGAAGGTGTACATTCAGCCGCCGGAGGAGTTTGCTCCCGCACTCGTCGCGCAGGATCTCGAAGAGGTGGAGGAGTACACCGGCCCCACTGTTGAGGATCTCCGGCGCGAGGCAGAGGAGTTTCGCGCTCAGTGGGAGCAGGAGAAGGCTTCACTGCTCGAGCGGGCACGCGAAGAGGCAGACCGGATCGTCAAGGACGCCGAACGCGTCGCCTTCCAGGAGGTCAAGAGCAAGCAGGAAGAGGCGGCCCAGATCAAGGAAGAGGCTCAGGCCGAGGCGGGGCGCCACGTCGCGGAGGCCGAGGAGAAGGCGGCGCAGATCATCCGCGACTCGGAGCGGTCTGCTCGCGAGGAGCGTGAAGAGGCGCATCGAGAAGGGCTTGCAGAAGGGCGCGAGAAGGGCTTCCTCGAGGGCCAGGCCGAACACGAACGGCTCGTCCAGCGGTTGCACGTCATCATCAACAAGGCGATCGACCGGCGCAACGAGATCATCGAAGAGTCGGAGGCACAGATCGTCAACCTCGTCATCCAGATCGCGAAGAAGGTCGTCAAGGTGATCAGCGAGAACCAGCGAAACGTCGTGGTGAACAACGTGATCCAGGCGCTGCGAAAGCTGAAGGAGAAGACGGACGTCATCATCAGGGTGAATATGGAGGATCTGCAGATGGTCACGAACCATGTCCAGGAGATCATCGAGCGAGTCGAGCGCGAGCATCACATCACGGTCGCCGAAGACAGCACCGTTGATCCGGGGGGGGCGATCATCGAAACGGATTTCGGCGAAATCGATGCGCGCATCGCAAGCCAGCTGCAGGAGATCGAGGACCGCATCCTCGAACTCGTCCCGGTGAAGGCCAAACCGCGCAAATCCTGAGCGGTCCGGCCCGGCCGGTTCGCTCGAAGGGAGGGAGGGCCCTTGAGCGCATTCGACAAGTACACCGCAGTCGTTGAACGGACGGAGACGATTCGCCACATCGGGCGCGTTCAACGCGTCCAGGGGCTTCTGATCGAGAGCCTCGGGCCTCAGGCCGTCGTGGGTGAGGTGTGCCAGATCGAGTTTGCCCCCGGTGAGCCGATGATCTGGGGCGAGGTCGTGGGACTGAAGGGGCGCACGGTTCAGATCATGCCGTTCACTGAGATAGACGGGATCCGGATCGGATCGCGGGTCATCGCGAGCGGCTCCACGCTCAGGGTACCGGTTGGTGAGGATCTGCTCGGGCGCGTGCTCGGACCGCTCGGGCGAGCCGTGGACGGGCGGGGCGATATCAACACGCGTACGCTCTATCCAGTCCTCGCCACTCCGCCCGATCCCCTGGCTCGGCGTCCCATCCGCGAACAGCTGATCACCGGGGTGCGCGCGATCGACGGCATGATTTCGACCGGAAAGGGACAGCGACTCGGCGTATTCAGCGGGAGCGGTATCGGGAAGAGCACGCTGATCGGCATGGTCGCCCGAAACACCAGGGCCGACGTCAACGTCATCGCCCTCATAGGAGAGCGCGGGCGGGAGGTCCGGGAGTTCCTGGAGAACGATCTGGGGCGCGAGGGACTCGCGCGGAGCGTGGTCGTCGTCTCCACCTCGAATACTCCGCCGCTCGCACGCCTGCGCGGCGCCTTCGTGGCGACTGCGATCGCCGAGTATTTCCGCGACCAGGGCAAGGACGTGATGCTGCTGTTCGACTCCATCACCAGATTTGCGCGAGCGCAACGCGAGATCGGGCTTGCCACCGGCGAAGCGCCCGCCACTCGCGGCTTTCCACCCAGCGTTTTCAGCCTGCTTCCAAAACTGCTCGAGCGCAGCGGAACGAGCGCCCGCGGATCGATCACCGGGTTCTACGCGATCCTCGTCGAGGGTGACGATATGGACGAACCGGTCTCGGACACCGTGCGCGGTATCCTCGACGGGCACCTCGTACTCAGCCGTCGGCTTGCCCAGCGCTATCACTACCCGGCGGTTGACGTGCTGGACTCCGTATCGCGTCTGTCGAACAAGGTCACGAGCCCGGAGCTCCAGGAGGCGGCCGGGTACGTGCGCCGGATGCTCGCGACGTACCGTGAGGCCGAGGACCTGATCAACGTGGGTGCCTATGCGAAGGGCAGCAATCCGGAGATCGACGAGGCGATCGAGAAGCTGCCGGCGATCAACGCCTTCCTTCGCCAGGAGATCACCGAGCGCGCCTCGATCGAAGACACGCGAGAGCGCCTGCTGTCGATCGCCGGCCACCCCTCCCGGGAGCCCGGCGGTTCCGAGTCGGGCGAAGTTGAGTCGCCACCCGATGGAAGCGCGCGCGGCACCGCGGACAGCGTGGACGCGCTGCTCTCGCAGCAGCGGTGAGGCGGGCGATGCGACGATTCGCGTTCAAGCTGGAGAAGGTGCTCGAGCTACGGCGATATCACGAGCGCGAGTGGGAGCTCAAGCTCGCCGAGGTGACCGGGAGAGTGCTTGAAGTGGAGCACGAGATCAGCGCCTGGGCCGACCGCCGGCATGGGGCCGGTCGACGGCACATAGCGATCGGCCGGGTCGACATGAGCGAGCTTCACAGCCGCGAGGACTTTCTTCTGATGGTTGACGACCGGGTGCGGAACCTGCAGAGCCGGCTGGTTGCGCTGCACGCCGAACGCGACAGAGTGCGCGAGCGGTACCTGGAGTTCAGCCGGCGTCGGAAGGCGCTTTCGCGGCTCAAAGAGCGACGTGGTGACGATTACTACCGTGAGTCGCTGCGAGACGAGCATCGAACGCTCGACGAGATCGCCGGTTCCATGGCGAGTCGACGGGTGCTCGAGTCGGAGGACGACGATGTATAACGATTCCGGATACAGCCGTGCAGGCGCAGCGCCGCGGATATTCGGCCTGACCCTTCTCGTGCTGGTGCTCCTGTTCGGAGGGGCGCTGTGGTTCGACTTTCTCGGCCTGATCGATGTCACCGCCGTCATGGCGCCCGCACTTCGTCTGATCGGGCTCGAGCCGAGGGAGGATCCACCGCTACCGGACGAACCGATGCTGCTCGAGGCGGAGCGGATCGCCAAACGAGAGGAGGCGCTCGCGATCTTCGCCGAGGAGCTCGACGGCAGGGAGCAGGCCCTCATGGCGCGCGGCTCCGAGCTCGAGGCACTTGCTCAGCAGCTCGGCGAACGGGAGCTTGCGCTCGAGGACCGGGAAAATTCGGTCAATCAGGCTCTCAGACGGGTCGAGAATCAAAGAGCAGCGTTGGTGAAGCTTTCGACGTATCTCACCAACATGCCACCGGCGGATGCCGTCGAGATCATGGTCAACTATCCTGACCCGCTGCTGCTCGACGTTCTGCTGATGACCGATGAGCTCGCTGAAGCGCAAGGGCAGCTTTCGCTGGTGCCGTTCTGGCTCTCGCAGATGCCGCCCGCCCGGGCAGCGACGATCGGTGAAAAACTCGAGCTGTTGCCGGAGATAACGGGTGCTCACGAACGGGCCGGTACACATTGACTTCCACGCAACCGAGTTCGCGCTCCTGCGCGCCGGGTCACAGACGGCCACGTCGGCTGAACCGGGGGCCTTCGCCGACTACCTCGCCTCGGTACTGAATCCCTCAAGACAGGATCCCTACGGGGTGCCGGAACGTCGGTCAGACGACGCCGCTCGCGCCGCATACGACGAGCGACAACGCCCTGATGAACCGGGATCCCGGACGAAACGGTCGTCCGAGTCAACACGAGCCGAAGCCGACTATGCAGCAACGCAGTCGCGCCCGCCGGCGGATCGGCCCCCGGAGAAATCCGCCGCCGCTCCGGAGTCGCCGGACGATGCGCGCGCCGTCGACACGCGCTCCAAAGGCACGCCCACCGACGGTACGCCCACCGGCGAAGAGAAGGCGAGTGAAGCTGGGCTCGAGGACACGCGGGCTGATGGTGAAGCCGCCAATGGACCCCACAGCGACGGCAGCCTTGAGGACGGTGGAGCGGGTCGCGGGCGAAGCGGCGCCGTCGAGGCAGACGGTCCGCGTCTCGCTTCGCGCCCGACTGAAGGACGCGACGGGAGAGCAGCGGGACGAAAAGACGCCGAGGAGTCACAGACAGGACACACGAATCTCAGAGACGGCGAGACGGGCGGGCCCGCGGAGGTGCGGTTCGACAGGCATGGACGGCCGTTCGTCGAGCTCGACGTCGAGATGGATGGTAGTGGACGAGCTCGAGCCACCGGCGCGAATGACGGCGGCCGCGCATCCCCCAGTACGAATGCGGCCGGCACCTTCGGTGCGGGCGCGCAGGAGGCGTTCGCGGAGGCCGGAGGAACGGGGGTTCGCGCTCGGCTGCGCGCCGGTGATGGCGACGCGAGAGAGAACGAGGATACACGCGACGGCCGTGGAGCCCGCCGCGTCGAGGTTCGCGATCTGCGGGGCAGGGCGGCCGGCCGGCCTGATTCGGGAGACACCACGGGTCAGGGGCGAGACGGTTCGTCGGACACGACGGCTGCCTTCGACCGTTCGGCGCTGAGGCCGCCCGGAGCCGTCGCCGACGCGTCGAGTGGCGATGGGTTGGGCGACGGCGGCTCGAGTGCGGACTCGTCCGTCCATACCGTGGGGACCCCGACGACCGCGCGCGGAAGCGGCCCGCCGTCACCGGGACAGGCGTCGGCACACGCCGATGCCTCCGCGCACCTGCGTCAGGCCCTGCACGAGCATCTGAACGGTGACATCGTCCGGGCGGCACGCCTTGTCATCAGGAACCGGGACAGCGGAGAGATCAGGCTCCATCTGAAGCCGGAATCCCTCGGGAGCGTGCGGATCTCGCTTCAAATGCAAGACGGGCATATAGCCGGACGGATTATTGTCGACAATCAAACTGTACGAGAAGCCTTCGAACAGAACCTGGCTTCGCTGCAGCGGGCGTTCCAGGAGAGCGGGCTCGAGGCATCCGGTGTCGAGGTGAGTGTCGCCGACTCCGGAGGCCGGCAGGACGGTGGCGGCGAGACGGGCGGGCAGACCGCCTCCCGGACGGTCGCTGATCACTTCGGGCAGGTCGTGCCGGACTTCGAGTGGTTCGAAGAGCAGCACGAGCTTGTCGATATGGTGGTGTAGAGGAGCAATATGGACGGGATTACCTTTCAGATGAGCGGTGGCGAACTGGAGCGACTGCGATCGCAGAACGAGAGCTTCAATTACGCGCTGACGAACTCCCGAGTCGCGAAGAACGACCTTGGCAAGGATGAGTTCCTGAAGATTCTGATCACCCAGTTGACCAATCAGGATCCGACCGAACCGATGAGCGACCGCGATTTCATCGCACAGATGGCCCAGTTCTCGACGCTCGAGCAGATGACCAACATGTCGAGCCAGTTCGAGCGACTCGGAGCGATGCTCCAGTCCGGCCAGGCATTCTCGGTGCTCGGCAGGACGGTGGACATTGTGCTCGGAGACTCGGTCGTCACCGGCAGGGTCGACGAGATAACCGGCGGTGAGTATCCGCAGGTGCTG
The DNA here is from genome assembly GCA_007118855.1 of Spirochaetaceae bacterium. GTDB lineage: Bacteria > Spirochaetota > Spirochaetia > DSM-27196 > SLST01 > SLST01. Next base: position 2,321 of record SKQU01000085.1, on the reverse strand, counting down.
GTCAACGGCGCATACTACGATTACTCGAACGTTCAGCGCGTTCGTGCCGAATAAGGAGAGAACACCATGATGCGAAGCCTGTATGCGGGTGTCAGCGGCCTTCAGAATCACCAGATCCGGATGGACGTCGTTGGTAATAACATCGCCAACGTCAACACCACCGGCTTCAAGAAGGGCCGAGTGAACTTCCACGACATGATCAGCCAGAACCTGCAAGGCGCCGCCCGACCGACCGAACGAGTCGGCGGTGTGAACCCTCAGCAGGTGGGGCTCGGGATGATGATCTCCGCGATCGATACGATCTTCACTCAAGGGTCGCTTCAGACCACCGGGGTCAAGACCGACGTGGCAATCCAGGGAGAAGGCTTCTTCATCCTGCGTGAGGGCGATGTGGATCTGTACACGCGTGCCGGGGCGTTCGGGCTCGACGAAAACGGAACCCTCGTGAACCCCGCGAACGGCATGCGCGTCCAGGGGTGGGTCGCAGAAACCGAGGGTGCGGAAACCTTTATCAATACCTCGGCGACTCCGAGCGATCTCGTGATCCCGGTGGGGGAGAAGGACGACGCGCGCGCGACGAGCGTGGTCTTCGCCGCGAGCAACCTCGACAAGCGCACGCCGGTCATCCCGCCGGGAGCCGGGGCGCAGGAGATCGCGGCCGGCACGCACACGGTCACGAAGGAGATCTACGATGCCTTCGGGACGACGCATCAGCTGCGCGTCGACTATACCCGAATCGACGGATCGCCCAACGAATGGCTCGCGACCGTCGTCGTCAACGAGAACACCGACGCACCGATCACGCCGACCGTCTCGGTCGGGGGTATAGAGTCGCCGGACAACACCTACGTCGTGACCTTCGACAATTTCGGGCGGCTGAGCCAGGTCTCGAACGCCGCCGGGGGCCTCGATGCATCCGGAGCGCTGGCGATCGACGTGAGTTTCCTCGTCCCCGAGACTTCCATCCCGGTCGATCCGGTTACCGGTCTTCCGGAGGCCCCGGTCACGCAGACCCTGTCGCTCGAGATCGGCGCTGTCGGCAGCATGGACGAGTCGACTACGCAGTTCGCAAGCGCAAGCAGCAACAAGATCGTGCGCCAGGACGGATACGGACTCGGATACCTCGAGGACTTCCGCATCGACCAGAGCGGCGTGATTACCGGCATCTACTCGAACGGCACGAACCGGGCGCTCGGGCAACTCGCGCTTGCGAGCTTCATCAATCCGGGTGGGCTTGAAAAGGCGGGCGAGAACACGTACGCTGTGACCATAAATTCGGGAACGGCGCTGATCGATCCGCCCGGTGCGGCCGGGAAGGGCAAGATCATCGCCGGAACGCTTGAGATGAGCAACGTCGACCTGGCCGAGCAGTTTACCGACATGATCGTGACGCAGCGAGGCTTCCAGGCCAACTCGCGCACGATTCAGACATCGGATCAGATGCTGCAGGAAGTCTTGACACTGAAGCGATAGACTCGGAGGAGGCACCGGGGTAGATGATCGAGGTCACGCGTCTTGACGGGCGTCACTATTACGTGAACCCGCATCAGATCGAGTACATCGAGTCGAATCCCGATACGACCTTGATCATGCTCAGTGGCAAGCGTCTGGTGGTCCGCGAGGACTACCAGACCGTCTTCGATGAGATCGTCGAGTACCGACGCCTCATCGGGGCGTTCAAGAACGAGGAGTAGCCGCGTGGATCTCGGAACGATCATCGGAATTCTCAGCGGAGTCACTCTCGTGCTCGTGACCATTATCACCGGCGGCGCCGGCCTGGCAAGCTACATCAGCGTCCAGTCGGTCCTCGTTGTCGTGGGAGGATCGTTCTCCGCGATGCTGGTTGCGAACCCGCTGTCGCGGATGCTCGGAATCGCGAAATACATCAAGATCGCGATGCAGACACCGGACTGGCAGGAGGAGAAGATCATCAGCGATCTCGTCGCCTTCAGCGAACGGGCCCGGCGCGAGGGGCTGCTCGCGCTCGAGGACAACCTGGACGAGGTGGAAGACGAGTTCATGCGTAAGGGCATCCAGCTCGTCGTCGACGGGACCGATCCGGATATCATCAAGAGCATCCTCTATCACGACCTCAACGAAATCCAGAGTCGGCACGAGAGCGGAATCAAGATCTTCGAGGACTGGGGCAAGATCGCCCCGGCGTTCGGCATGATCGGGACGCTGATCGGGCTGATCCAGATGCTCGTCAACCTGGGTGGGGACGCGAGCGTTATCGGGGCCGGCATGGCGATTGCGCTGATCACGACCTTCTACGGCGCTCTGATGGCGAACCTCATTCTGATGCCGTTCAAGACCAAACT
>SKQU01000072.1 GCA_007118855.1 Spirochaetaceae bacterium | reverse complement strand
TCTCTTCGCCGAATCGTGACACGATCGAGCAGGCCCAGAGAGTGCTCCGCGAGCACCAGCTGGGAACGCGCATCGTGACACGAGTCGTTGAGGGCACGCTGTTCTATCGATTGCGGCTTGGGCCGTTTGCGGTGCGGGCCGAGGCGGAGAAGTTTCTTGGCTGGGTCAGACAGATCGACGGGTTTGGCGACTCGATGATCTTCGTCGACTTCACGACCGCCGTGTCGGCTGCCCCGGGCCGGTAGCGGCACGCTGCCGGGAGTGACAGTCTACGCCGTGCGCGGCTCGCGGCTGCGGGTCTTGGCGACGTGGAAGTCGCCCGGCTTGTAGAAGATCCGGCTTCCCGGCGGGATGCTCGACGTGATCCAGACGTTTCCGCCGATGGTTGAGCCTGCTCCTATGACGGTACTGCCCCCCAGAATCGACGCACCGGCGTAGATGGTCACGTCGTCTTCGATCGTCGGATGCCGTTTCCTGTTGGCCTCTTCCTTCTTCACGCTCAACGCGCCGATCGTCACGCCCTGATAGACCTTGACCCGGTTCCCGATGATCGTGGTTTCGCCGATCACGACCCCGGTGGCGTGGTCGATGAAGAAGTAGTCGCCGATCGTGGCGCCCGGATGGATGTCGACCCCGGTTCTCCCGTGAACGTATTCAGTCATCATCCGGGGCAGGAGCGGGACCTCCCTGATGTACAACTCGTGGGCGAGTCGGTACACCAGGACTGCCTCGATCCCCGGATAGGCGAGGATCACCTCCTCGCGGCTCTGCGCCGCGGGGTCGCCGGTGAGCGCCGCCTCTACATCGAGCCGGATTCTCCGGCGCAGCTCCGGGATGCGCGCGATGAAATCGTTGGTGATGTCCTCCGCGTGTTCGCGGCAATCCTCGAACCCCTTCTCGTTCTCCGGCCGTGCCGCCGCCGGATGCCCGCAGCGATCGTCGTGCTCGATGCCCCGCTGGAAGCAGAGACACTTCTGAATTTCTTCCGTCAGATTGCGCGCTACGCGGCTGACCCGTTCGCCCACGGTGAACTTCAGATGCTCTACGCGAGCCGGTTCCTCCTCGTGATAGCCGGGGAAGATGATCGCCTCGAGGTCCTCGACGATCTGGCGCATCGCGACGCGTGACGGGAGCTTGGGTCCCTCAATATGGTTGATGCCGCCGATCTCGTAGTAGGAGTCGAGAATCTCGTCGATGATCGGACCGAGTCGTTTCGTCATGCGTTCAATATCCCCTTCATGCGTGAGACAATCAAGCATCTATGCGGCGGCCGCGAAGCGGCGCCCGGGACGGCCCTGGGCCCGTCTCCATCTACCGGATCGGGCGCAGCGACTCGGGGGCGATCCTGCCCGACTCGGTGCTGAAGAGCCAGGACGAGTCAAACATGTGGAGCGGGTCGATCACCGGAAGGCGCGCGACGGTGAGGCTGTGGAAGAGCGTTCCCTTGCGGTGCTGCGCGGTAATGCGCGACAGAAACCGGTCGGCGATCTTGGGAACGCGGAAGTCCGAGATGACCAGCACATCCGCGTGGCGATACGATTCGTGCTCGAGTGTCTCGAGCGCCGCGGCGAGAGCCTTGCCGAGGTCCGTGCCGCCGTGGAAGCCACCGGCGAGAAAGCCGGCGAGATCCGGCAGGTTCCCGGTCTCGTGATCGAGCGTGAACGAGCGCACCTGGCTGGAGAAGGCGATGACTTCGAGCCGGCGCCGGTCGACCGCGAGCCTCCTCGCGAGGGCGAGCACCGCGGCCTTCGCCACCTTCTCCGGGAGCCCGAGCATTGAGCCGGACGTGTCGACGCAGACGATCGCCGGACCGCGATCGACCGGAACCTCCTCGCGCGAGGCGACCCGCCTGACGACGACGTCCTCGACGATCCGCTGCCGGTTGTAATCGAGCACCAGGAGCTCGCGGTGGGCGAGCTTCGCGTAGAAGAGCTCCTCGGTCTGCGGATGCGAAAGGAGCGCGATCTCAGAGGTGAGCAGGCTCGTCAGATCGTCTCCGGCGCGCACGCCGGTGATCTCGCTCTTTCCCACGCCTACCGGACGCAGTCGCACTTTGCGCTCCACGCGATGGACCGTTCGCTGCTCGGTCACCGAGCGGCTGCGGCCCAGGAGCTCCGCGAGCCGGTCGAGCTCCCGGTGTTCCTCGAGCATCCGTGCCGCCTCCTCGAGACCCCCGAGCCGCAGCTCCTCCCACTCGTGCCGGCTGAGGTCCCACAGCGCGTCCTCATTGCCGAACACGTCGCGGACGAGGCGTTGTTCGCGTGCGAGGCGGGGAACGAGTGCTTCGAGCTCACGGATGAACCCGCCGAGCGATCGGCCGAGGACGCGCGCCTGGTGATGGGCGAGGTCGCTCTGCATCCGCTCGCGCCAGCGACGCGTCGCAAGCGCGTGTCTGGCCTCGCGGTCGACCCGGCGGCCGGCGGCGTGCTCCGCATCGCCGGCGATCTGCGGTGCTCCGGTCACGAGCGCCGCCAAACCGGCGAGCTCCGGCCGTCGTCGGGCCATCGCCCGGGCCGTCTCGTCCGGATCGGATCTCCGCGCAGCGTCGTCGATCTCGGCTTGCTCGTCTTCGAACGGATCGGCGGTCTCGACCTTCCCCCAGATCTCTGCGACCCAGTGGATCGCCTCGTGGGACAACCGCTCGCTGAGCCTCTCGTTTCCTGCTGTGTGGGGGGTGAACGACACCGTACGGATGAGCCTGTTCAGGGTAGCGCGGATCGGCTCCGGCACCGGGCTCTGCCGGGTCACATCCGCAGAGTTCGGCTCGCCAACGAAGGCCCGGTAGAGCGAATCCTCGAGGAGCGTGCGGATCTCCCCGGGAAGCTCGGTGTCGTCGTGGAAGTAGCGGCAGATGTGCACCTAGATCCCCTGCACCTCGCCGGCAAGCTCGAGCGCGAGCAGCCGGATCTCGCCTGTCCGCCTGGCCGTCGTGCGGATCGACTCGATCACGACGGAGACGTCCGCGGCGGCAACGAACAGATGCCGTCGCGCCCGGTCCTCGAGGCGCGACTGTTCGTCGGAGAGCTCATGCAGGCGCGCTTCAGCCGACTCCACGAGCGCGGCAATCTGTCGCGCGAGCCGGTCACGCTCTTCCGGCGTGATGCCGCGGTGCCGTTCGGAGGTGACCCGCTCCTCGATGGTTTCTATATCGTACCGCTCGTTGCCCGCGCGAACACGCCACTCCTCCTCCCGTACCGCGTGAGGCTGCAGCGAGCCCACGAGCTGTCCTTGCGCATCATAGATGAACAGGTCAACGACTGCTTCGTCTCCTGTGCCGAGCTCGTCGATATCCCCGTGCCAGACGAGACAGAGCTCCGTGTTCGTCTCGTCGGTCGGTACGAGCCGGTAGTACTCGTCGCGGTAGAGGACCGGCCGGCGACGATCGACTTCCACGATCTCCGAGACCGATTCCGCGTACGCCCTGCGCAGCGCGGTCAGGCGTTCGTCGAGCTCGTCGGCGATCTCGCCGTGGCCGGATCTCGCCGCGATCTGTTCGGCCACGACGTGCTCGACGCGGGGACGGTCGGCGACGGTCGACCATGCGCACGCCTTGATGATCGCGCAGTCGATGGGTTCCACGCGGTCACGTCCGTGCAGGACGGCGCTCATGCGCAGGAGCGAGGCGATCTTCTTCCAGCGCCGGTCGGACACATAGATCGGCGGCGACGGCTCGGAGCCGCCCCCTGCGGCTCCGTCCGTGAGCGAGGTGCGGATGGCCGAGATGAGCGCGATCACCGGTTCCGGAATCGAGACGGAAGCCTCCGCGCTTCGCAGCGCGTCGAACTCCTCCTGGGAGATTCTCGTCTCTTCATCAACGACGGTTCGGTACGGGTCCCCGGTTTCGTCGAGCAGGCGCGAAAAGGCGTCGGTATCCTGAATGGGCTCCACGACCAGCCTCACGAGGAAACGGTCCCAGAACGCCGCCGCCTCCTCGTCTTCGGACGGGAGCTCGTTCGAAGCGCCGACGAAGACCTTCATGGGGATGGCGATTTCCTCGCTCCCGTTGCGGTACCTGCGCTCGTTGAGCGCGGTCAGCAGCGCGTTCTGGATGGGCGGGCTCGCCTTCCATATCTCGTCCAGGAATACCACGTCGGCGTCCGGCAGATACCCCTCAATGACGCGCTCGTACCGATCCTCGGCTCGCAGCGCCCGTATGGACAAGGGCCCAAAAACCTCGTCCGGGGTGCTGAACCGGCCCATGAGGTAGGAAAACCCCTTCGCGCCGCGAAACGCCTGCTGGAGACGGCGCGCGATGAGACTCTTGCCGGTCCCCGGGGGTCCCAGAAGAAAGAGGCTCTCCGCGGCCATCGCCGCGAGCACCCCGAGCCGTACGGCCTCTTCCCGCTCGAGCAGATCGGTTGAGAGCGCCTTGAGCAATCGCTGCATGCGGTCGTACATCAGGCCATCTTTTTCCGCGACACGCGCTGTGTCAACCGGCTGTTCTGAAGGGCGCTCTGAAGGCTGTTTTCAAGACTCCCCAGACGTGGTAGGAATAGCAGGAGATACCGTGCACCTGTTGTTCTGGCTCTACATCGTTGCCCTGCTGTCCGCCGCCGCCGCCGTCGCGATCACCTGCTTCGTGCAGGCGCAGCATCATACACCCGTAGCCCGCCTCTTCGCGCTCTGCACCGCCGCGCTCCTGCTCATCACGCTGAGCCTCGTGCTGCAGCACTACGCGCTGCTCCACCTTGGAGAGTTGCGATACCGGTTCTCCGTGTTCGCGCTCGTCGTGATGGTTGCGGGCTCGGCAGGGCTCGTAGGCACCGCGCCCTTTCTCTACCATGAGCTGTTCGGGCGGAGTGTGGGGTTACCGCTCCGGCTTGCGTACACATGTCTCGCGACCGTGTTCCTGGGGCTCGCGGTCAGTCTCTTCTTCCGCTCGGGCTCTCTTTCGATCCTGATCGCGCTCAACCTCATGCTCTTCGGGACGGTTGGCTTCGGCATCGTGTACATGATCGTGCGCTACCGCCTCATTGGCGATCGTCGCCTGCGCCGGGCGGTGAGGGTGGTGGTTGCAGTGTTCGCGCTCTTCACGCCGCTGATCGTGCTCGACGCGATGCTGATGCGATTGCCGCTGCCCCCGGTCGTCGCAGCGTTCGAGGGCACGATCCTTCCCACCTTCCTCCTGATCGCCAATGTGCTCGCGATCAGGTTCGCCTCCACATACCTCAACGAGCCCCCGTACGTCGTCGGAGGACGGATCTCCTGCTCGTTCCGCAGCACCTACGACGTGAGCCTGCGTGAGGCGGACATCATCGGCATGATCGTCGAGGGCAAGACGCCCCGGCAGGTAGCCGACGCGCTGATGATCTCCGCCGGCACCGTGGAAGACCACCTCTACGCGGTCTGCCGCAAGACGAGCGTGAAGAACCCCACGCAGCTCGTGAATCTCATCCGCGAACACCGCGGCTGCGATATCTCGCCCAGCCGCGGCACCCCGCCCGCTCGCGACCCCTCGCGCGCTCGCGCGTAGGCTCCGGTCAGGAGGAGGCGACCATGTCGGGCGAGACGAGATTGGACGGCTCTTCCCCCGCCGCCACCTCGCTGATATTCCCGAGTGTCACTTCCGCAATGCTGTTGATCGCCTCCCGGGTGAAAAAGGCCTGGTGGGCGGTGATGAGTACATTGGGGAAGGTCTGGAGTCGAACGAAGGTGTCGTCCTGGATGACCTGGTCGGACAGGTCCTCGAAGAAGAGGTCTCCCTCCTCTTCGTACACGTCAAGACCCAGGTAGCCGATGTGTCCGCTCTTCAGGCCGTCGATCACCGCCCCGGTATCGACGAGCGCGCCGCGGCTCGTGTTCAGGATCATCACGCCCTCCTTCGTCGTGCGGATGGCGTTCTCGTCTATCATGTGATAGGTCTCGTGAGTAAGCGGGCAGTGCAGGCTGATGATATCCGACGCCTGGTACAGCGGCTCGAGCTCCACGTACTCGACACCGGCGTCGCGAAGCTCTTCATCCGGATACTTGTCGTGCGCGAGGATCCGGCAGCCGAACCCCCGCACGAGCTCGCAGAACACCCGGCCTATCTTGCCCGTGCCGATGACCCCGACCGTCTTACCGTGCACGTCGAAACCAAGCAGCCCCTCGAGGCTGAAGTTCTGCTCGCGAATCCGGTTGAACGCTCGATGGTAGCGCCGGTTGAGCGCGAGCATCATCCCGAGCGCATGCTCGGCGACTGCGTGCGGGCTGTAGGCGGGCACCCGTACGACGGTGATGCCCAGCTCGTGGGCCCGCTGGATGTCCACATTGTTGAAGCCGGCACACCGCAGCGCGACGCAGCGGACCTCGCGGTCGGCAAGGCCCTGCACCACCTTCGCGTCCACGACGTCGTTGACGAAGACGCAGATTGCCTCATGCCCTTCAGAGAGCGATACGGTCGTTTCGTCGAGGCTCGCCTCCAGGTACGTGATCTCGTGACCTGCGCCCTCGTTGGCACGCTCGAACGACTCCCGGACCCAGTTCTTCGTGCTGAAACATGCAATGCGCATACCTCCAACGTAGGCATTGTGGCCGCGAGGGTCCAGTGGGGCAGGGCAATGAGATGGGGGTAGAGGCGCCGACCGGATTCGAACCGGTGAATGGAGGTTTTGCAGACCTCTCCCTTAGCCACTTGGGTACGGCGCCCGATTCTCGCTGCGCTCGAATCAGCAGTTCGGCTTTGGCCGAACTTCACGATCCTTGCGGTCGATCGTACTCGCTGCGCTCGAATCGATCCTTGCGGTCGATCGTTCTCGCTGCGCGCGGGCGAAATCAAGGTAGCAAAAAGGGGGTGCGATGTCTACCGGTCGCCGGTGCGCGGTCGCCGGTGCGCGGCCGGCGCCGCCTTCGGCGGTGCCGGCACCCGGTCCGTTCTACTGCGCGGGGCCCGGGGAGATGATCAGGTTGAAGGCGAAGTCGCTCTCGCCGATGCCCGTGAAGCCGATGAGCCGGTCGGACTCGTCGAACTCCGGCATATTCGGCCAGCTCGTGACGATGACGTAGTAGACCGAGCTCGTGGTGAGGTCCGCGTACTCGATGAAGGAGGCCGTGTCGACTCCGCCGTCGTCGTCGAAGGCGACGAAGTACCCGTCGGCGTCGAGGACGGTCAGGACCGAGTCGCGACCCCGGTATTCGGTGGTGATCTCGACCTCGATGTCGGCGCGTTCCGGGTCGTCCACGAGGACCTCGTAGACCGCGATTCCCTCGGCGACCGCGCCGGAGACCAGGACCGGTCTCCCGGCGTACGTCACGGGCACGGCGGCCCGGTAGACGTCGTCGAGGTCGAAGAAGGGGCCGTCAAGATAGAAGTCGTCCGGCAGATCGCGGGCGCCGCCCTCCACGACGAGGTCGAAGGCGATGCTGCTCAAGCCGGGTTCGTCGAATCCCGCGAAGTATCCCCGCTCGTCGGTCATCGCGAAGCGCGGGTGCGTGGTGACGATCGCGACGTAGGTGCCCGGCTCCTCGATGCTCGTGCCGTTGAGCAGAGACTCGAGCCCGTACGGCCCGTCGTCGTTGTAGTCGAGGAGCAGGCCCGATTCGTCGAAGAGGAAGAGCACGGAATCGGCGTCGGTATACGCTATTCCCTCCCTGATCTCGGTGACCAGCACCTCGATGGTCAGCGGGCCCGGTTGGGAGACGTCAAAGACAAACGCCGCGTGTCCGTCGGCCACTTCTCCGGACGCGATACCCCAGTCGTCGAAGGGGAGACGAACGGCGCCGTCGACGACCTCATCCCAGCTCTGCGCCGCGATCGAGACCGGCGCCAGCATCGCGATCACCAGGCATACCATCAAAGTCTTCATGATTCCTCCGGTTTCCGACGAGGCTCGCGAGGAGCTCATCGAGTGCTCCAACCGCGTCCGCTTCCCGGTTCAGGATGCGGTAGACGGCGTTCGTGATGGGCATCTTCAGCTCGTGGCGCCGCATCAACTCCTGGGCGCCGCGTGCCGCGATGACTCCCTCGGGAAGATACCCGACTTCGTCGATCCGCTCGATGAGGTCGTCGATGCTCGCGAACCGCTCGAGGATCGTCTTCTCGACGATCTCGCGTCCGAAGCGCCGATTGCGGCCGTATCTGCTGCGGCAGGTCACGTCGAGGTCGCCCACTCCGGCGATCGAGGTGAAGGTCTCCGGATGCGTCGCCCCGAGCGCCACCGCGAGGGTCTGGATCTCGTTCAGTCCGGAGGCGAGCAGCAGACTCTCGGTGTTGTCCCCGAACTCGGCGCCGGTGACGTGGGTGAGCGAGTCCATCACACCGAAGGCGATCGCGATGACGTTCTTCATCGCGGCCGACACCTGCACGCCGATCACGTCGAGCGAGCTGAAGACCATCAGCGGCCGGCGGCCGAGGAGCCGTCGGAAACGGATCGCGTTCTTCGGGTTGAGCGATGCGCTGATCAGGCCGGTGAGCTTTCCTCTCGCGACCTCTTCGGCGTGGCTCGGCCCGGATATGTAGACGAGATTCCCCTTGTAGAATCCAGGCAGATAGTCCTCGAGCGTCGGCAGGATGAGGCGAACCCCCTGCCGCGTATGGATGAAGCCCTTGGTCAGAACGCCGATCGCCGTCCGGCCCTCGCTTATCTGCGCAACGGCGAGCAGACGGCGGGTGAGGGGGAGGATGTGCAGCGACGGCGGCGCGAGGACGAGGTACTCTTTTCCGGATGCGACTGCGGTGAGATCGGTGCTTGCCGCCAGATTTCCGGGTAGCGCGACGTCCGGAAGGTAGCGACCGTTCACCCGGTTCGAGGCGATGTCGGCCGCCACCTCCGGTTCGAACGCCCACAGCTCGACTCGGTGACCGTGTTCCGCGAGTACTTTGCCGAGCGCCGTACCCCATGCGCCGGCGCCGATGATTCCGACGCTTCTACCCAGTGGTCCGTTCCTCCACGAGCGACGCGAACTCCTTCGCGCGGGCGGCGATCACGTCGATTCCGCTCTGCCAGAAGAGCGGATCCTCTATGTCGAAACCGACGCTCTTTGTGACCTCGTTGGCCGTTGCGCGGCCGGTCATCCCGAGCAGCTGTCGGTACTTCGCGGGGAAGCTCTGTTCGTCTTCCCGATAGGTGGCGTAGAGGCCGAGCCCGAAGAGCTGACCGAAGGCGTACGGGAAATTGTAGAACGAGAGGTTCGCGCTGTAGTAGTGCGATTTCACCGCCCACATGTAGGGATGAAGCGCCTTCCTGTCGAGCCCGTCGCCGTACGTGTCGAGCTGCGCCTGCGTCATGAGCTCGCAGAGCTCCTCCGGGCTGAGCTCGCTCCTCTCGCGCCGTTCGAAGATCGCCTGCTCGAACTTATAGCGCGAGAGGATGTCCACGATCACCTGCGTCGCGCTCTGCAGGAAGAGCTCGAGCACCGCAAGCCTGTCGTCGTCTGAGCCCTCCGTGACCGCGCGGTTGAAGACGATCGTCTCGCAGAAGATCGACGCGGTCTCCGCGAGCGTCATCGGGTAGTCCTGCTGGATATACGGCAGCCCCTTCAGCACGTAGCCGTGGTAGCCGTGGCCGAGCTCGTGCGCGAGCG
>SKQU01000134.1 GCA_007118855.1 Spirochaetaceae bacterium | reverse complement strand
TCGCCGGCAGGGCCAACGTGCTCGTCTTCCCCGATCTGGGGGCGGGGAATATCGCGTACAAGCTCGTCCAGCGCCTCGCGGGAGCCGAGGCGTACGGACCGTTCCTGCAGGGCTTCGCCCGACCGGTCAGCGATCTCTCGCGCGGCTGCTCGGTGAACGACATCGTCAACACTGCCGCGGCAACTCTGTGCCAGGGGGCGTGATGCGCGTCGCGATCGTCGGATACGGGCGCATGGGACGCGAAGTCGAGACGATCGTGCTCGACCGCGGGCACGAGGTCGGGCGTATCATCGACCCGACGCTTGACGACGGGGGGATACAGGCGGCGGCCGTGACGCCGGTATCACTGGAGGGATGCGACGTGGCGATCGAGTTCTCGCTTCCGGACGCCGTTGCAGGGAACGTGCGCGCCTACGCACAGGCGGGGTGCGCCGCCGTGATCGGTACCACCGGGTGGTCTGCCTGGCTTGAAGAGGTCCGCGGGCGGGTTGAGGCGGCCGGCTGCGGAGTAGTCTACGGCTCGAACTTCTCGGTCGGTGCCCAGGTGTTTCTCCGGCTTGCCGCGAAGGCTGGAGCGCTGGTACGCGAGCTCGAGGAATACGATATCGCGGTGCATGAGATGCACCATCGGGGCAAGAAGGACAGCCCGTCCGGTACGGCGCTGAGTCTTGCCGAGGCTCTACTCGCCTCGGTGCCCCGCAAACGGTCGGTCGAGACGGCCCGGCTCGACCGGCAGCCGCGGGAGGACGAGCTTCACGTGAGCTCGACCCGCGGCGGGTCTGTTCCGGGCACGCATACCGTGTACCTCGACGCGCCGGCGGACACGATCGAGATCACCCACCGGGCACGAACCCGCGGCGGGTTCGCGCTCGGCGCGGTGCGTGCGGCCGAGTGGATAATCGGCAGGAAGGGTCTGTTCACCGTTGAACAGTTCATCGCAGAATTGCTTACCGAATCTTGATGGAGGATTGCATGTTCCGAGGAGTCTATACGGCGCTGGTGACCCCGTTCAACACCGACGGGTCGATCGATGAGGGAGCGCTTCGAAACCTGGTGGACCTGCAGATCTCCGCGGGAGTCCAGGGCATCGTACCCATGGGAACCACGGGCGAGAGTCCAACGGTGACGCACGAAGAGAACATACGCGTGGTCGAGGTCGTGGCGGATCAGGCGAAGGGGAGGCTCGCGATCATCGCGGGAACCGGCTCGAATTCGACCGCCGAGGCGGTCCGAATGACGCGGCTCGCGCAGGATGTCGGTGCGACCGCGAGCCTGCAGGTCACGCCGTACTACAACAAACCCACCCAGGAAGGCCTCTACCGTCACTTCACGACGATCGCAGATGCCGCCGAGCTTCCCATCATGGTCTACAATATCCAGGGACGGACCGCCTGCAATGTCGAGACCGACACGATGCTGCGGCTCGCGGCCCATCCGCGAATCGTCGCGGTCAAAGAGGCAAGCGGCAGCATGGCCCAGGTCATGGAGCTCATCTCGGTCCGTCCGGAGGGCCTGGCGGTCCTCTCGGGCGACGACAACCTGACGCTCCCCATCATGGCGCTCGGGGGCGAAGGGGTGGTGTCGGTGGCGAGCAACATCGCGCCCAGGATGATGGGCCGACTGGTGAACGCGATCCTCGACGGGCGCCTCGAGGAGGCGCAGGCGCTGCACTACAGCCTGTTGCCGCTGTTCCGGAGCGTCTTCCTGCAGACCAATCCTATCCCCATCAAGTACGCGCTCTCGTCGCGCAAGCTGATCGCCGAAGCGTACCGGCTGCCGCTCTGCCCGCTCGACCAGCAGGACAAGGAGAAGATGGAGGCGGTGCTCGAACAGGTACAGCCGGAGTAGAGCTACTCCAGGGAGGGATCAGCCGACAGAAGCGACGCGAGACATAGATACCCTTCCACGGGGATCTCCTCCGCCCTCGAGCGGAGACTGATTCCGGCCGCCTCGATTCTGTCACGGACGAACTTCGGGTCGCGCCCGAGTGCGGCGGCGAGATTCAGGGCCGTATTGCCGATCGTCTTCCGGCGCTGCGCAAAGAGCGACCGGGCGCAGATCGAGCAGAGCCGGCGGATGTTGACGTCGATCGCGCGCGGGTCGACCTGTACGATCGTCGATACGACCTGCGGCGCCGGGTAGAAGCTGCCGGGCGACACGTCACCGATAGTCCGCGGCTCACCGGTGATGCGGCAGAGAACCGAGAACGGCGAGTAGTCCGACGAACCGGGACCGGCGACCATGCGTGCCGCCATCTCCCGCTGCACGGTGAAGACCATCCGCCTGACGTCGGCCGGGAACCTCGGATTCTCGAGGATGGCGGTGATGATCGCCGCGGCCGAGCGGTAGGGAAGGTTACCCACGATCCTCGCCGGCTCGTCCGACCGTTCGACGACAGTCCGTACCGCGTCACCGGCAACGATCGCGATCCGCTCGCCGAAACGCCGCTCGAGCAGCCTGATCAGACCGTGGTCGACCTCGAACACCGTCACTCGCCGTGCGCGCGCCACCAGGAGCGCCGTGATACCTCCCAGGCCGGGACCGATCTCCCACACATCCTCGTCCGGCCGCGGATCGAGTGTACTGACCACCCGCTCCCGAGCCGCCGGCGAGATCATGAAGTTCTGCCCCCACCGTTTCTTCAGAGACAGACCGTTCGCCTCAAGAAGCCGACGGATTCGATTCGGCGCGTCATCCACCCCGTCAAACACCGCAGGCCCTTCTCGTCAGGTATGCCAGCCCGCAGGCTGCGCTGATCGCTGCGGCGACCGCGCCGCATAGAATGAACGGCTGCGGATTCTGCGGCGCCAGCAACGGGCCGGCTGCAAAGAGCCACCCGGAACCTTCTATCACGCGGTAGAGTGCCTCGAGCACCGGCACCGATACCAGAGCGACCACGCGCACCCCGGCAATAGCCGCCACCACGGCGATCAGCCCGCCGGTCATGAACAGCAGGACCAGCGGTCCCATCACGACCGTCGCGATGACGCCGGCCGGATACCACTGCCCGAACCGGGCAATCAGAAGCGGCAACGTCATGACCTGTGCCCCGGTCCCGGCCGCAAGCGGCCCGGCTACCGCCCTTGGTATCCACCGGCGGCCGAGCTCGGACAGCGGCGTCGCCATGAGCGATATGCCGAGGAGGCTCAGGTAGGAGAGCTGAAACCCGAGGCTGCGGGCCATGCCCGGCTGGATCAGGAGCTGCGCGAGGAAGCATGCGGCGAGCAGCTCCACCAGCGGTCTCGGTCTGTCAGCGATCGTCGCCATCGTGCCGAAGGCCACGAGCAGACAGGCGCGAACCAGCCCCGGTCGGGGCCCGACGAGCAGCACGTACAGGCCGGAAGCCGCCAGCGCGAGCACCATCGCCATGAGCGGCCCCCCGAACGGCCGAACGACCGCCCGAACCAGCATCGCGATGACCGCCAGGTGCATGCCGGAGAGTGCAAGGAGATGGATCGCACCGGATCGCCGGAAGAGCAGCTCAACCCTTGGATCGACGTCCGAGCCGTCGCCGAGCAGCAGCGCCGCGAGCAGCGGCGAGGCCCGGCCGGCCGCCTGGTCGATCGCGGTGCGTATGCGCGTGCGGGCTCCCGCCGCAACCGCCACGACCGACAACGGAGGCGACTCACGCCCACCCGCGCGCGCAGCCCCGTCCGCCCGCATCCACAGTCGTCCGGATCGGTCGCGCCACAGCGAGGTCTCGTCCACTCCGGAGATATGCACCTCATCTCCAACGCGCAGATCTGATGAGTCGGGCACCCGGATCCCGACGATGCCTCGCGCCGAACCGCTCACCTGGGGCGAACCCGCCGCGGAGAGCCGGACCGTGATCGCCTGCTCCCCCCGGTCGCCCCGCACGCCGAGCACCTCTCCTTCGAGCAGGGTGATCCGTCCGGGGAGCACGGGAAACGACTCGCCGGGAGCGCTCGACGCGAGCTGACCGGTCAGCAGCCCGAGGACGACTCCACAACAGGCGAGCAAGAGCGTGTTCGCCGCGTCGGCTCTCCGTGCGGGCGGAGCCGAGCAGGTGATGCTCACGGCGAGGAAGATGAAGAGCGGAACGAAGATCGAAGGAAGGCCCGACGCTGCCCACAGATGCCCGGCCGCCGCACCGGCGGCGGCCGGCAACAGGGCGCTCACTGCGAAACGGCGTTGAGCGCTGCGCGTGCTGCGTCCCTGACCGACTGCGGGTAGTCGAGCATCGTCACGTAGAACAGCGCGTCCGCGGCCTGAGGATCACCGATACGCTCGAGATTGGTGATCACCGCGAGCATGACCTGCGTATCATAGGGCCGGTCGTTCTCCGTGTACGTGTTGAGCAGGTCGAGCAGGGCCACAAGCCGCCTCGACGCGCGTTCGGTCTCCGTCGCGCCGAGCGCGGCTATCGCCTCGAGCACCCAGGTGCGCGTCGTCATGCCACGCTCGTAGTCGGAGAAGGTGAGGTTGAAGTGCCGGATGAGCGGCTCGACCGCCTGAGGATGCGAGAGGTCCATCAGCTCGCGGGCGGCCCGATAGCGCACCTGTCGCTGCTCCTCGATCAACGTGACGTCGCGCAGCACCTCGGCTCCCGCATGAGCAAGCACGCGCGTGGCAACTCTCGCGCGGTCGTCACCTTCGAGTCCGGCTTCCGAGAGGAAGTATTCGAGCCCCTCGCGGCGCTCGGCGACGCCGCGGGCGTTCACCGCCGCCACGGCCGCATCCGCGTAGTCGCCCGGCAGCCCGCGCATCGCATCATTCGCCTCGTCCGAGATGACCGCCGAGATACGGGCAAGACGAAGGTCAAGGAGGATGGGAAAGGACGAAGGGTCACCGAGCTCGCCGAGCGTCCGTGCCGATCGTCGCAGCACCTGCTGATCGGGCATGACGCCGCCGCGGTAGAGGTTCACTCGTGCCTGGACCCATCCGTTGAGATCTCGCACGAGCTGCGCGTCGCCCCCGCCGATGTCCGCGAGCACCTCGAGAATCAGCATGCGCGCCGTGTTGTCGTCGTACTCGAGGAAGAGCGTCCACAAGGCGGACGTCGCCGGTGTGTAGCCGCCCTCGCCAATCTTCTCAACGGCGAACAGCGCGATGTCGCGGAGGACGACATTCCGGGGGATCTCGGCGGCGCGAGAGAGCACCGATTGCACCGCCTGCAGATAGAGCGGCCCGAGTTCCTCGACGGTCGCCATGTCCGCGGTTCGCAGGATCTGCAACCGCGTCTCCGGGCTCGCGTCCCGAAACCGGTCGCGATACGCCTGCAGTATCCGGTTCGTGTCCTGGGCATAGCCCGACACCGCGGCGACGACCACGAGGGTCAACAGCATCACCAGCTTTCGCTTCATCCTGGCCTCCTTCTGCCTGGGTATACTATCCGATTTCGACCGGGAATTCAATAAAAGATGTGATAATAGACTTATCAACACTGGTAGAGATATTATCAGGCCCGGGATGACGCAGTGCGCCGTTCCGGTTCGTTGAAAATCCCGTAGACGTAGGTGAGGATCGAGTTCTTCATCGCAGGCGACGGGGGTCTCGCCTGGATGTGCAGGACGGAAACGTTCTTCGCCTGTCTGTAGGTGACTCCTTTGATGATCCCGGACATGATCACGGGGCGATCGTAGAGCTCGGTCTGCAGCTTGATGGGCAGCCCGGGCTTCGCCTTGCCGCCGACCATGACGGCCGCGCCGTCCTCTGAGATATCCACGAAGCGGCACCGATATCCTCCGCTCCCCTCTGCCTCCTCGCTCGTCTCGTCGATCGATCGCAGCGCGTAGAGCCGACCGTTGGTGTTCAGCGCCGCCCGGATCGATCCGCGCTTCTGGGCACGCACGAGATTGTCCGAATGCGCGATGTGGAGAATCGGGAACTTGCGGTCGAGATAGTCCCCGAGCACCCGGGTCTCGAAGCGGTATCCGGCGTCCTCGGGGCGCCAGAAATAGACGTTGATCTTGTGCTTCTCCCATGAGAAGCCCGGCGGCAGCGGCTTGCCCTTCGGATAGCTGATCGCCATATACCGGCGCATGTTCTCCACGACCTTTGCGTGGAAGATCCCGCTGCCGGGAAAGGTGATGCGCAGCGGCTGCTGCGGGGTGATGCTGCGCGAAGAGGTGATACCTATGCGGTACTTGGGGAGGTTGAACTCGACACGCTTGCGGAAGTCGAACAGCTTGTTCAGGAATACGACCGAGCTCTCGTCCTCTTCCTTGTTCCGCGCTCGAAAGCGGATGATGGTCCCCCGGATGCAGCGGTCAAGGGTCTTCTCGGACCAGAACAGAGAGGTGGGATCCCGCAGGTTGTTCTCCACGGCGACGTGGCGAAGCAGATTGAGCTCACGAAAACGAAAGCCGGACTCCTTCCCCTTCACGTAGAACTGCAGCCACGGAAACCCGAAACCACCGTTCCGTTGGATGAAGACGATGAATGCGATGAGTAGTACGGCGGCTATACCAAGCGCTATCAACATCCCGGGTCGGCTCTCCCTGCCTCACACCTCCCGCTCCTCGTAAGGCGTGTCGGTTCTGCCTCGATTCTCGACACGCCGAGGGGCAATCTCAACCGTTTTCTCCGGCGGTCGAATGGAGTATAACTGAGCGGTGAGCATAGGAAAAGAGTTGGCCCTGCTGTTCGCCGTGCTGTTCCTGCCCGGAATGTTCGCGCAGACCGACCAGATCGACCCCGGCGCCTTCGACCGGCCGGCCTACCACGTCCAGGTACTCCTGGTCGCGGTTCCACAGGTCCTGCTCGTCGTCGCCATGGGTGATATTCGGCGCCCGGGCTCCTCGCGCCGCTACGGATTCCGGCGGCCACAGCGCAGCGACGTGTTCACTGCGATCGTCGCACTGCTCGCCTCCTGGGTCACCGTGGGGCTGGTGTCGTTGGCCGCCGGGCTCATTGGTGCGCAGACCGAATCGATGCAGCCGGCGGTATCGTGGACCTTCGATCGACACGAGCTACTGCCCCTCGCCCTCGTCTCGACGCTCGCGATCGGGTACCGGGAGGAGATCTTCTTCCGCGCCTTCATTGCAGACCGGGCCGAAGAGGCGGGCGTCGACGCCCGACTCGCTCTGGGCGTAGCGGCGCTCGTATTCGCCCTCGGTCACATCTACCAGGGACTCGCCGGCTTCGTCGTCTCGCTTACGATCGGGCTGGTGCTCGCCGCCGTGTACTACCGCACGAGGAGCCTGCATGGCGTAGCCGTCGCGCACGGACTGTACAATCTGCTCGTACTGCTCGCCGCGGGCCTTGCTTGATGATCACTGCCTCGCGGTAGTATATATGAGCCGTACTATGCGCAATCCGCTCTATGGCTTGCCCCGGGAGGGCTCCCGATGAACCGATATATCACCACGCTCCTCCTGTGTGCGGCGCTCACGACACCCGCGCTCGCAGGCGGGCGGTCCGAGCCAGGCCCGACTCCTACGCGGGATCCGGGCGTCACATCCGCCCCGGCTCCCACGGCCGAAGAGACTGCCGCACGAAACGACGGCGCGATCCCGATGGACGATGAGACGGCGGCCGTGCTCTCCCGACTCGGGATGATGCCCTTCCAGGAGAAGATCCCGAGCGAAGACTTCACACTCCCGCTGCTCGGCGGCGATCGCCTCTCGCTGAGCGACTACCACGGCCAGGTCGTGTTCCTGAACTTCTGGGCCACCTGGTGCCCGCCGTGCCGGGAGGAGATGCCGGCGATGCAGCACCTCTACGACGAGCTTCGGGACGAAGGGCTTGCGATGATCGCGGTCAACGTCTTCGAGGACGAGGCGACGGCACAGCGCTTCATCGACGAGATGGGATTCACCTACCCGGTTCCGCTCGACCGGGACGGGCGCGTCATGATGCGCTACGGTGTACGCGCCTACCCCACGACCTACCTCATTGATCGCGAAGGCTATGTCATCGGGGTGCGGCCCGGCTTTCATGAGTGGGGAACCGACGAGATCATCGCGGACATGCGGGTGCTGCTCGAGACGCCATGACTCCCGCCCCGAGTCTCGCTCTGACCTTTGCCGCAGGTCTCCTCTCGTTCCTGTCTCCCTGTATCGTCCCTCTCGTCCCGTCGTATCTCTCCTTCGTCGGCGGCTTTGCCGCGAATGAGACGGACGAGCATGGCGCAGGGAGACGCATCGTGGTCCTGCGCACCGCACTGTTCGTGCTCGGGTTCACGCTCGTGTTCGTCGCGCTCGGAGTGGTGTTCTCAGGGTCGGCGGCGCTCTTCCGCGCGACGGGGGCGATCGTCAACCTGGTCGCCGGCTCGGTGGTGATCCTGCTCGGGCTCAACATCGTCTTCGACTTCTTCAAGTTCCTGAGCGTTGAGAGACGACTCCATCTGAGCAAACGTCCGGCCGGACACGCCGGCTCGATCCTGATCGGCATGGCCTTCGGCGCCGGTTGGACCCCCTGCATAGGACCAATCCTCGCGAGCGTGCTTATTCTCGCCGGCACGAGCGGCAGCGTCGCAACCGGGATTGTCTATCTCTCCACCTTTTCGCTCGGACTCGGACTGCCCTTTCTGGTCGCCGGCGCCTTTCTCGGACGGATGACGGCCGCGCTCAAGCGGCTTCGTCCCTACCTGCCCGCGATCCGGGTGGCGAGCGGCATCCTGCTCGTGGCGATCGGTGTGCTGATCGCCGCCGGAAGGCTGCAGCAACTCGCGGCGCGGTTACTCGCGTGGGGGGCGCGTCTGCGCGCCTGGGATGCGGCGAACCCGGCCGCAAGCGCCTGGTCGTTCGGCGCAGGACTCGCGCTCCTCGGACTCGCCCCGCTGCTGATCGTGCTGGCGCGACGACGGCGAGCGCTACCGATCGTTCTCGTCTCACTCTTCGCCGCCACGGCGCTTACCGTGGCGACCCTCAACATCGCCGGCGAGGTAAGCATCGCGAGCTGGATCGCCGGCTGGTTCCAGTATACCGGGCTGTAAGCCCTCCACGCCGGTGGGCGGCCCGGCCTATTCACCGCTGATCCGCTCGATGATGCGCGGCCTGAGCTCCGACACTGAGATGATCCGGTCGATGGAGCCGACGCGTTTCGCCCGTTCGACGTCGTGGATCGAGTCGAACTTCTGCGCAAGCTCGTTCTGCTTCTCCGCGTGGACCGAACGGTAGACTTCGTCCAGCTCCCGCTGCGTGAACCCGTCCTCCAAACTGACCCGCTTCGCCGCCTCGAGACAGCGCGGGTCGCTCTGCGCTTCGCGGTCGACGAGTCGCGGGAAGACCACGGCGGCGGCCGGAGCACCGCCGAGCACCGAAGCGAATGATCCCTTGATCGCGTACGCGCACAGCGATGGATTGAGCGTCTTCGAGAAGACGACGTAGGCACCACCGTGGTACCGGGCAACCACGACGAAGACGATCGGTCCGCGGAAGTTCACCACCGCGCGCCCGATCTCGGCGCCGTACTCGAGCTGCAGCCTGCGCAGGCTCTCCGGCGAGCCGTCGAACCCGGAGAGGTTCGCGAGCACGACGACCGGCACCCGGTCGCTCCACGCGTTGATCGCCCTCGCGACCTTCTTGGAGCTCAGCGGGAAGAGCGTCCCACCGCTCCAGCTCTCAGGCCCGTCGTGCGGGACGTCCCCAAGACGCGCAAGCGGACGGCTTTCGATCCCGATCAGCCCTACCCCGTACCCGCCTATGCGGGTCTCCCAGGTGACGGCCGTCTCGGCGTCCTTCATGATCGCCCACCGCTCGAGGTACCCGCCGTCCTCGTCGATCACCGCGCGCATGAGCTGGCGCATGTCGAACGGTTTCTTGCGCTCAGGATTGAGCTCTGAACTGAAGATATCGCCGACCGTCGCGAACCCCTGGCCGAGCTTGTCGTCGTAGGCGGCGGCCCCCACGTCGCGGTCGTCGCGGTCGAGTGTCGCGTAGCGCGCCGGGCGCCGCTCGCCGGGCGCCACGTACGTGTAGCGGTAGTGCTGGAAGAGCAGCCGGTACGCCTCGGCGACCGTCGGCGTCCAGATCTGGGCCTGACCGTTGGGTCCCATGATGCGTTCCACGCCACCGATGCCCACATTCGAGTCGGCGGAGACGCTGCCGGAGAAGTCGAGCGCCTTCTTGCCGGTCAGGAGCATGCTCGCCTCGTCGGTCATGATCAGAAGCCCGCGCGTGTGCATGAGCATCGTCGACTCGGCGTTCCAGTAGCTTTGTGCCCCAACGTTGATGCCGCCGACGATGATGTTGATCTCGCCACCTGCCTGCGTGAACTCCACGATGCGCCGCAGCACCGCCGCGGTCCAGTCGAGGTTCTCCGTGCCGCTTTCCATATCGATGCGGGCCCCCGAGGAGACGGGAATCCATTCGAGCGGCAGGCGTTGCTCTTCGGCGAGATCGAGCGCGGCGATCACGCGTCGGCACTCAGGCTCGGCCAGTGAGCCCATATCGCCGGTCGCGTCGGAGAGCACGAGCACGCGTCGGTACGACCCACCGGACTCAGGGTCCTGGTTCCGCACGATACCGAAAACGATGTTCGAGGCGTTGCGCCCGTACTCGCGGCCCTTGACGCTGACGGGCCGCGACGAGCCGGCCGCATCGACTTCGAGATCGTACTCCTCGAAGTCGCCGCGCGGCACATTGAGGCTCACCGGGTACCCCGTGTAGGTGATCATTTTGATCACTTCGTAGGGATAGACGTTCTTGCGCTGCCTGCTTCGCACTACGTTCGATACGTAGCGGTCCATCGGCTTGTACGGCTCGTCCGAGGGCTTTCGGCTGCGGAGGGTGAACTGGTCTTCGGATATGTTCAGGAACAGCAGCTCGAGCTCGCGTACGACATCCTCGCTCCACCGCTTGCGGCGCGTGTAGATGACCGTCTTCTCGAGCCCCAGGTCGCGGGTGCGCGGCACGATCCGGTTGCCGTACTCCTTGATCTGCGCGGCGGACAGCGGAATGAGTGCCCGCACGTGCACGATGATCCGGTTCCAGAAGAGCCTGCGCCCGCGATGCGCCTGCTCGCTTCGCATCTTGAGCACCGCCTCCATGAACACCTCGTCGAACTCGGTCACGCGCTCGATCGCCCCGCGCCGGCCGAGCTCGGGCTGCGACTCGCTTGCGGTCGCGAGCGCGAAGAGCCGCTCGTCGCGCGGATTGTCCCTCGCCGTGGCCGACACGAGGTAGACCGAGTCGGAGTGGTAGAGCACGCGAACGGTGAAATGCGCGAACCGGTAGACCCGCAGCTCGCGGTAGAAGAGCGGGCTGAAGGAGCGCTTCGACTCGTCCTCCGTCCAGCCGTCGCGATCGTGATAGGTCCGGTACTCGTAGCCCTGCCCTTCCCGGTAGATACCCACCGAGAGCCAGGTCACCGGAAGCGGTGTCGAGACGGCATGCGCGAAGATCGTCTCCTCGTCATCGCGCTCCGCGGCGTCATGGAGGACGATCACTTCCGGGTTCGCGGCGCCTGAGGAATCGACCGCAGCGCGGATCGCCTCAGCGCCCGCGACCGATCCCGCGCCTCGTCCGGCGAGGAGCACGACGGTCTCCACCCCGGAGGCGCGAACGATGGCTGCATCCGAGCCCGGTACCGCCCGCGATTCCTCGAGCTCGCGGTCGCGCGCGAAGTGCCGCGCGATCAGGGCGAGGATGAACCGGCGAGAGATTGCGGGAGCCGTCCGGTATGCGGCGAGAAGCTCGTGCACGATGTAGGGGCTCGAGTCGACGATGCGCTGCGCGATCCGGTGGTGCTCGTCGGAGTCGGGTTCAGCCTCGATCAGCCGGCGCACCTGCCGCTGGACGCGCTCACGCCGTCGCTGCCGCCCGAGGTTCACCGAGTTCCGCTCGTAGAGATGGTAACGCGCGTGGAGCGCCGCGTCGGCAAGCGCAGGCGAACCAATCTGGTTCAGCCT
This sequence comes from Spirochaetaceae bacterium, assembly GCA_007118855.1. GTDB lineage: Bacteria > Spirochaetota > Spirochaetia > DSM-27196 > SLST01 > SLST01. Next base: position 49,697 of record SKQU01000134.1, on the reverse strand, counting down.
CACGACCTCGTCGAGCAGGCGAAGCAGTCCTTCGCTGCGGTGGGCGGGAAGGGGGAGTCCCTCGAGGGTGAAGATCATCGACCGCAGCAGCTCGAGCCGCCGGTCCCGCTCGCGCTGCGTACGCTGCATCCGATAGAAAACGACCCAGGCACACTCGGTCCCGGTCTCATTCGGATAGAGCGCGAGAGCGCGGTCGAGCCGTTCGGTGAACACCTGCGGCAGCGAATCGCTTCCGTGCATCGCATAGCGGAAGCTGATGTAGATGAGCTCCTGCCACGACACCGGTCGCGCGAACTGTTCGGCGACGATGCGCTCGCCGCTGAACAGCGAGTCGATCGTCACGGTGGTCTCGAGCATCTCGCAGATGAAGGAGGCGAGTCGCTCACGGTCCTCGTCACGATGCTCGGCAAGCTGCACGAGCCGGTCGTACTCGTCCACGGCGCGAGGTGCAGGGTCGAATCCGTGAAAGAGAGCCGAAAGGCTCGCACAGACGCGATCCCATTCGGCGGAAGGCCCGCCGGGCTCTGCGTCTTTGCCGGCGGCGCGAAACACGACCCGGTCAGCCGTCGGCCCGCTCGGCAGCGACTCATCTCTGGTCGTCTCGAGGGTGATGAGCACTTCTCCGGCCGGCACCTGCTGGCCCGCCGCGGCATGGACTTCCTTGACGATGCCGGAAGCCGGAGACTCGATGATCATCTCCATCTTCATCGCCTCGAGGCTGAGGAGCCGGGCACCCTTCTCCACCGTGTCCCCCGGCTGCACCGCGATGCCGAGGACGACCGCCGGCGACGGTGCCTTCACCGCGCCGCCGGACTCCTGTTCGAGCACACACGGAACGCCGTCGACTTCCACCTGGAGCGCGTCGCCGCGTTCTATCGTCTGAACCGAGTACGCTCGCCCGGCATAGGCGAGCCGCGATTCGCCGCTCGAACGATGATACCGCGCCTCGACCGTCGTTGCGTCGATGTCGATCCGGTAATCAAAGGTGGTCAGCCGCCGCACGACGAACCGGTACTCGTTGCCCTGGTACCCGAAGCTCGCCTCCCTACCGTCCGGATCGGGGACGCTGCGCGGATAGCCGAAGTTCGCGATCTGCCTCCGAAACAGCGAGAGCGCCTCGCGCTCCTGCCGGTCGTACGACTCGATCGCGGCGGCCACGAGCGCTGCATCAGCCTCTCCGTGCAGACGGGCGGAACGCGCGAGAAGCTCTTCAACGTACTTCGTGTGCACGCCGCCGGCGAGGACTTCCGGCTGCGAGAGCAGCGAGAGCAGAAAGGCCTTGTTCGTGGTACCGCCGTCGATCGCGACGCGCGTTTCACGAAGCGCTCGCCGCAGCCGCCCGATCGCCTGAGCGCGATCGCTGCCCTGCGCGATGATCTTCGCCACCATCGAGTCGAACAGCGACGGGATCGTCGATCCCTGGGCGATTCCCGAATCCACCCGCACGCCGGGACCGGCCGGCGCGCGGAAGTACCGCACGAAGCCGGGAGAAGGCGTGAAATCGCGATCGGGATCCTCGGCATTGAGGCGGGCCTCGAGCACGACGCCTCGCGGCCCGGACTCAGGGAAAGAGAGCTTGTGCCCGAAGGCGACGTCGATCTGTCCCTGCACGAGATCGACGCCGTAGAGGATCTCCGTGATCGGGTGCTCGACCTGCAGCCGGGTATTCACCTCCATGAAGGAGAACTCCCCCCGCTCGGTGTCGTAGAGGAACTCGACGGTTCCCGCGCTCTCGTAGCCGGCGGCCTCCATCAGCCGCGCCGCGGCTGCCTCGATCTGCGCGATCTGGCCGGCGTCCATGCCGGGCGGCGGCGTCTCCTCGATGATCTTCTGGTTCCGACGCTGCACCGAGCAGTCCCTGACGCCGAAGGTGTACACCGAGCCGTGGCGGTCACAGATGCACTGGACCTCGAGGTGACGTCCGATCCGCACGAGTCGCTCGATGAACACGATCTGGTCACCGGTTATGCGAAGCGTCTCCTCCCGGGCCGATTCGAGCTGGGAGGCAAGCTCCTGCGGGGTCATCACGAACCTGATGCCGCGTCCGCCGCCGGCGTGCGCCGCCTTCACGATAACCGGGTAGCCGATCTGCTCGGCGATCGCCTCGGCATCGGAGAGGTCGGCGATCTCCCGTTTGCTCCAGGGAAGGATCGGCACACCGGAGCGCTCGGCAAGGTCCTTCGCGGCGATCTTGTCGCCGAGCAGCCGCATCGCTTCGTGATCGGGGCCGAGGAAGACGAGTCCGGCCTCCGCGACCATCCGCGCGAACTCGGCGTCCTCGCTCACGAACCCCCAGCCGGCCCAGACGGCGTCGCATCCGGCGAGGCGCAGTCCTTCGAGCAGCACGCCGCGCTGAAGGTAGACGTTGCCGGCCTGGGTCGCATCCGGGACCGCGGAGAAGGCGAGCGCCGCGTCGGCTTCACGCACGAACAGCGCGTCGGCCTCCTCATCGAGGAAGAACGCCACCGTCGACAGCGACGTACCGTTTGTCTCGTTGTACTCCTGAACCGCGCGGAGGAACCGTACGGCCGGCTCGCCCCTGTTGACGATACCGATCCGGCTCGAATCGTGGAGAACGGGTCTGGGATCTCTTTCAGGCATGATTTCCTCAGTGGAGCAGTATAGTAAAGAGTGTGGCGGCCGTCGACCACCGCCTCGACGGCAGCCCCGGTGCCGGCAGCCGGAAGGCGCGGCCGGCCTTGTGCAAGCCCCGCGGGCCCGCTATCATGCCGGGGCAACCGGAAACCGACTGGAGGACATATGAGCGAGATTGAAGGGCTGCTGCCTCACCGCGATCCTTTCCTGTACGTCGACCGTCTGGAGACGGTCAGTGACGAGCGCATAGTCGGCTATCGCGTGTTTCGGGAGTCGGAGTACTTCTTCGCCGGCCATTTCCCCGACTATCCGGTGGTGCCCGGGGTGATCCTCGTTGAGACGATGGCCCAGTGCGGCGGCGCCGGCGTGCGGAAACTCGGCGTGCTCGGGGAGAAGCTCTTCTTCCTCGCGACGGTGGACCGCGCGAAGTTCCGCAGGCAGGTTCGTCCGAACGATGAGGTGCGCCTCGAGATCGAAAACGTCAAGATATCGAGACGGATGATCAAGCAGAGCGGAAAGGCGTTCGTCGGCGACGAGCTTGCAGCCGAGGCCGAGTGGATGTGCCTCGTGGGCGATGCCCGGACCGGATGAACCGCACCGGGCGGCGCAGCCTATAGCTCGCCGCCGGTGCGGATGAAGGTATCGCGGTACCCGCGCGCCCGAAGCCACAGCAGAAGCGTCCCGGTTTCGTCTCGCTCGAGCGGCCCGATGAGCACGCGGTACAGGCGCCGCTCCTCACGGTCGACCGGAACGACCGCCATGGGATAGGTGACGCCGAGTGCGTCGACCGCCACCCGCGCGGTCCGCATGTTCGCATACGCCCCGATCTGCAGATAGTACGAGTCGGGGTCAATGCGGTCGGCAGCAACGTCGATCGCGGAGGCCTCCTCCTCGATCACGACGGCGGGCTCGGGTGCCGGCTCGGGCTCGGGTGCCGGCTCGGGCTCGGGCGGACGCATGGGCTCGGGCCGTTCCGCGACCGCCGGGGGCGCTTCGAGCATGGGATCCGCGAGGACGGGTTCCGCCTCCTCGACGGGCGGTGCCTCATCGCGCTCGAGAAGCGACTCGCGGTCGGGCATCGAAGCGCGGGGCGGTCGGAAGTCGGCCGGCTCGAGCGCAAGCAACGCGTCTTCCGGAACCACCGCGGCTCGGTCAAGCGATTCCTCGGCCGGTTCTGCTTCGGCGATCCGCGGCTCCGCCGCTATGGCGCTCACCGGTGTGAGCTGCGGTGCGCGTGCGGCGAATGGATCCTCGGGGCGTTCCTCCTCGCCGGGATCCGCCTCTGCGAGCCTGACATCCACGGGCGCCGGCTCGACCGGGCGTGCGGACGGCAGGTCGGCGACGTCGGGTCGCTGCTCGCGGGGAGGTTCGGCCTCCGCGAGGACGACCTGGAAATCGCTCTCCACGATGCGAAGCGGCCCGAGCCCGGCGAGCGCCGGTCGCTCGACCGCGGGAGGCCGCGCGGCAGGCAGCTCGACGATCGGCCCCTCGTCGACCGGCGGGGAGACGGTGCGCAACCCGACTTCGCCGTCCGGCACGGCCGGCGAAGGATAGAAGTCCTTGCGCGGCAACCGGTTCACGACCGACCGAACGGCGAGGTCAACCGGCCCGTCGCGCATCTGCGGCGGCTCGGCGATCCGGGCAGGTTCCTCGACAGCGGGTCGCGCCTCGGCGAGAGGAACGTCCGGCGCGACAGCGGGAGGCCGCCGGGTCATCTCGAGACTCGCGGTCGCCGGCTCCTCGGCGACGACCTCGGGAAGGGCCGCACGTGCATCAGGCACGATCTCGCGCTCGGCCTCCGCCGGGCGAGATACCGGGAGCGGGGGGTCCGGTCGCTCGAGGTCCTCCCTCGCCTCCCCTATGCCGGTCCGCGCGATCCCCGCGGCAACGCCTGTCCGGGGCGCCGGTTCATCGACCGCCGGCGGAGGCTCGGGATCGTCGGGAAGGGCCGGCGGCTGGTCGTCTGGTGGGTCGACCGGGGGTTCGGCCGGCAGATCGTCCGGGAAGAACGCGGGCGGCAGGGTATCGATCAGCGAACGCGAGCCCGCGAGCGGATTGAGGTCCGGGTCGGGCGACCTCGGGCGCTCGGCCGCCGGATCCTGGGCGGCGATCCCCGTGCGCCTGACCTCGGCAAGCCGTACCCGCGCAACACCGGACGCCGCGAAGCTGAGCGAGTCGGCCGCTTCAGGCGACACGACGAGAAACACCCCGCCTTCACCCACGCCGTCGGTGATGATGATACGCTCGGTCGCACCCGAATCGAGATTCCGGACCGTCACGAGCGTGTTGGGCGGAACGAGATTGGTCGCGCCGTAGAGGCCGGGTGGAAACCGTCCCGGGAGGCCGATGGTCGCGCGCCCCTCGAAGCTCTCCACGGCGATTGCCGGCGGCACCATCAGTGCCGGAAGCAGAACGAGTCCGGCGAGAGCCCTGAAGATGATACGTCGGTCTACCATGTCGAGCCGCCTCCTGCGGCGCTGCGACGCATCCCGTCGAGCGCAGCCTCAGCTCCGGCGGCACCGATGCGTTCGGCCATCGCCCGGGCGTTCATCTCAGCGAAGCGGTCGAATGACGCGGCGTCGAGCGTGCTGCGGGTGATCTCCTCTTCGGAGGTCACGGCTATCGCGCGAACCAGAAGACGGCGGGGAAGCAGCCCGCGAGCGGGAGCCACATCCCAGGCCACGTCGATGATGAACAGGTACGAAGCACCGCCTTCCCGAGCCTCGTCGATCGCCCGGTACGCGTAGTGATCGTTTTCCGGGTCCACGTCGATGTTAAAGACGATGTGTCCCTGCTGGAAAAGATACTCCATCGCGCCCTGCTCGACCAGTTCGCCGAGCACGAGAGCGCGATCCTCAGCGTCGTGATACGCCACCGCAACCGCAATCGTCTCGGCCGACACCGGGTACAGCAACACCGCGAACAGGATGATACCCATGGGCAAACGCTGTCGGTTCATGGTCACCTCGTACAGATCTCTTGAAAGAGTATCGGCACTCGCCGGGCGATCAATAAGGCCCGCACAGCGGCTGACGTAGAGGTGCGCCGTATTGATGATTTGCAGTTCTCGTGGTAGCTTCTCCACATACCGGCCCACGAGCCGCACCAAGGGGTCCCAGCGAGTGAGCGATTCGCACGAGAACAACGGCTCGAACGACCAGAGCCAACGATCCGAGACACAGGCGCAGGCGCCGTCCGCCGAGAGATCGACGGTGCCGTCCGCGCCGCCCGCGAATGACGACACCGTCTCCTTGCTCGACCTCCTCGCGGTCCTCGCGAAGCGCTGGCGGTTGATCTTCTTCACGACCTTTTTCGCCGCGATAGGGATCGTCCTCTTCTCGCTCTACACCATACGGTTACCGGCCGACTCGCCCCGGAACCCCATGCCGAACTTCTACCGCTCGCAGGCGCAGATCCTGCTCGCCGATCCCGGAGCGCGTCATCCCGGCGTATCGGGAGCGCTCGGATCGGGGGACCTCGGAATTCTCGCCGGGCTCGCGTCGCTCGGACGAGGCGAAGGCGAAGGGAGCGCGGCACTCGTCCAGGAACTGCTCGACGGCCGCAGTCTCATCGACCAGATCGTGGAGGAGTTCGATCTCCTTGAAAGCTTCAGGGAATCCGAATTCCCGCTCGCGGCGGCCCGACGCGCGGTACGCTCTTCGCTCTCGAGCGACTTCAAGGCCGACAGCGGTGTCCTCACCATTTCGTTCGAGAGTATCGACCCGGTCTATGCGACCGACGTGCTGCAGCGCACCGTCGCGTTGATCGAATCACGCTTCACTTTTCTCACGCGCGATGAAGCGCGCGCCCGGACTGAGGCAATCGAGTCGCAGCTGCGGCAGCTCGAGGACGATCTGCTCATCGCGCGACGGGCACTCACCGACTTTCAGCGCCGCTACGGCGTCTTCGATCCGTCGAGCCAGGGACGTCAGACCGTCGACCTGATATCCGAGTTCCGACGCCAGAAGTTCCAGCTCGAGCTCGAGCGCGAGCAGGTCTTCGAGCTCGTACAGGACCGAACCGATCCGCAGATCCAGCGCTTCAACCAGAATATCCGCAGAATAGAGCAGCTCATATCCGAGCTGGAGACCGGTTACCGGCTCTATTCGCCGGTCACGATACCGCTCGACCGGGTTGGCCCGCTCACCGCAGAGTACGCGGACCTCCAGCGTGAGCTCTCGCTGAAGGAGCAGATCTTCACGACCTTCCAGTCCGAGCTCGTCCGGGCGCGGATCGAGAGTCAGGACACGTCGCGGCGGTTCCAGGTGATCGAGGCCCCGGAGGTACCGTTGGAGAAGGCCGGGCCGAACCGCGGCACGATCTCGATGATCGTGACGATCACCGCCTTCTTCCTCTCGGTCTTCCTCGCCTTCGTGCTCGAATACTTCGACAGAGCGCAGCGCGACCCCCTCGAGTCGCACAAGATCGAGGCCATCAAGGACCAGTTCCGTATCCGCAAGCGCTCATGAGCTATTTCGTCGTCAGCGTCGAGCCCCGCACGGAGGCACGCTTCATGACGATGGCCGCGAAGCTCCTCCCTGCCGACCTGGCGCGATTCCATTGGCCCCGACGCAGACTGACCGTGCGCCGCCGGGGCAAGAGCGAGGAATCGCTCGCACCCGTCTTTCCCGGGTATCTCTTTCTCGAAACCGGGGTCGTCACCGAAGAGATCTTCCGAACCGTTAAGCGCCTGCCCGGATTCTACCGATTCTTGGAGAGTAACGATCGGATTCGGGAGCTGTCCGGAGACGATCTGCAACTGGTGGCGCACTTCGTCCGATTCGGGGACGTAATCGGGAAGAGCCTGGTCACCTTCGACGAGCACTCGCGCATAGAAGTCGCCGAGGGCCCGCTCGCGGGCCTGGAGGGACGCATCGTCAAGGTCGACCGCCGCAAGCAGCGGGCCAAGGTTCGCCTGGATCTGTACCAGGAGACCTTCCTCGTCGACTTCGGCTTCGAGGTCCTCGTGCCATCCAGTTCGCCGGCCCCGGAGAACTGAGCGAGGCGATGAAGAAGACGAACAGAATCTACATCATCGGCGCGGGCTTCGCCGGCGCGTCCATCGCGGCGGAGATTCGCCGAAAGGGGATCCTCGGCGAGGTGGTCGCCTTCCTCGACGACGACCGCGAGAAGATCGGGACGAGAATCGACGAGATACCGGTCCTCGGCCCGATCAACGACGTCATTGATCTGCTGCACCGCACCCCTGCCGACGAAGCGCTCATCGCGATGCCCGGAATCGCGCGCGAACGCCTGAAGCAGATCTACCTCCTCCTTCGACGCGCCGGGTTCACCCGGGTGCGTATCGTGCCGGGCGTCGCCCAACTCGTCGACGGAGAGGCACACCTCATCCAGACGCGCGAGATCGACCCGGAAGACCTCCTCGGGCGCAACCCCGTTCGGATCAACCTGCGCGAGAGCCTCGCCTACCTGCGCGACCGACGAGTCGTGATCACTGGCGCCGGCGGCAGCATCGGCAGCGAGCTCGCCCGACAGTTGCTTTCGGGGGGGGCCGAGCGACTCTACCTGTTCGATCACTGCGAGAACTCGCTCTACGAGATCGACCGGGAGCTCAAGCTCCTGCAGGAGGAGGGCGTCGGTGAGCGAGCGACGATCGTACCGGTCGTCGGCGAGCTCCAGGACGCCGACTACACGCGCTTCATCCTCGGCAGGCTGCGGGCCGACGTCGTGTTTCACGCGGCGGCGCACAAGCATGTTCCCATGATGGAAGCAAATCCGGTAGAGGCGATCAAGAACAACGTCTTCGGGACCGAGCACCTCGTGCGGGCGGCGAAGGCGGCCGGGGTACCGAGGTTCGTGATGATCTCCACCGACAAGGTCGTCGAGCCGAAGAGCGTCTACGGTGCCTCCAAGCGCATCGCCGAACAGATCGTGCTCAGCCGTAACGGGGACGGTCACGCCTACATGGTCGTACGCTTCGGCAATGTGCTCGGATCGAGCGGGAGCATCATCCCGCTGTTCCGCAAGCAGATTCTGCGGGGTGGACCGGTGACGCTGACCGATCCCGAGACGACGCGCTACTTCATGACGATCAGCGAGGCGGCCTCGCTCGTCCTGCAGGCCGGAGGCGTCGGAAGGGCCGGAGAGCTCTACATCCTCGACATGGGTGAACCCGTGCGTATCCGCGATCTCGCCGAACAGATGATCAGGTTCTACGGGTTCGAGCCGGAGCAGGACATCAAGGTTGAAGTCGTAGGGTTGAGACCGGGAGAGAAACGGCACGAATCGCTCTACGAGAGTTCCGAGCGACCGGAACCGACCGAGCATCCCCGGCTCAACCGGGTAACCGACCCCGGGCACTTCGTCCCGGATCTGGCGGACCTTATCAGCGAGCTGCGTCCGATCTGTTTCCTTGACCCCGAGCGACCGGACGACTACCGCAATCGGCGGCGGCTGCGAGGCTTGCTGACGACGCACGTGCGTAGTCTCGAGATGCCGGAGTATGAGCCTGAGTACTGAGGACCGGATTCCGTTCCACCGCCCGACGCTCGGCCCGGAGGAGGAGGCGGCGGTTCTGCGGGTTCTACGAAGCGGGTGGCTGACGACCGCCGGTGAAGCACGGGCGTTCGAGGAGGAGTTCGCCGCGGCCGTCGGCAGCGCCTTCGCGATCAGCGTCAACTCGGCGACCTCGGGGCTGCATCTTGCGCTCGAGGCCGCCGGTGTTCGAGGCGGGAAGGTCATCACGACCCCCCATACCTTCACCGCCTCCGCGGAGGTCGTCCGGTATCTGGGGGCCGACCCGGTATTCGTCGACATCCGCGGCGAAGACCTCAACATCGATCCCGACGGGATCGAGCGGGCGATCGACCGCGAGAACGCGGTCCAGGCGATTCTGCCGGTGCATTTCGGGGGCTACCCGTGCGCGATGGACCGTATCACCTCCATAGCTGGCCGCCACGGGATGCCGGTCGTGGAGGACGCCGCGCACGCCTTTCCGGGGTCGTACAGAGATCGGCCGCTCGGTACGATCGGTGACATTGGGGTGTACAGCTTCTATGCGACCAAGACGATGACCACCGGCGAGGGCGGCATGATCGTCACCGACGATGCCGAACGGGCCAGACGGATGAAAACGATGCGGCTGCACGGGATAGATCGCGAGGTGTGGGACCGTTTTACCGCGGACAGGCCCTCCTGGGAGTACGAGGTGGTTGACGCCGGGTTCAAGTACAATATGCCGGACATCCTTGCGGCGATTGGACGGGAGCAGCTGCGAAAGGCCCTCGGTTTCCTCGAGGCGCGCCGGCGAATCGCGGCGACCTACCGGGCCCACCTCGCCGACCGCGACTACCTCGAGCTTCCGCCGGTCTGCCCCGAGAGCAGCTGCCATCTCTACGTCGTCCGGATCCGCCGGGAGCGGCTCTCCATCGACCGCAAGGCATTCATCGACCGCCTCGCTGAGCTCGGCATAGGCACGAGCGTGCATTACGTCCCGCTGCATCTGATGCCCTACTACCGCGACCGGTACGGCTTGAAGCCGCACGATTTTCCGGTATCATTGGACGTGTATACGCGCTCGATCAGCCTGCCGATTTACCCCGGGCTCAGCGACGACGAGGTCGCCCGTGTCGCGGAGGCGGTCAGAACGGTCGGAGACAGCGCGTACGGTTCGTAGCATGGCAAAAACCGTCCGTCAGGCGCTGAAAGGGCGCGGCGATTTCATCAGCGATATCTACACGAGGGACATGCTCTACGGAGCAACGCTGCGCTGCCCCTTCGCCCGGGCTTCAATCCGTTCGATAGCCCGCATGGACCTGCCGGAGGATATTCTGTGCATCACGGCGCGCGAGATTCCCGGTCGGAATCTCCTCTGCATCGACGGGGAGACGATGCCGCTGCTCGCCGAAGACGATTGCCGGTATCTCGGTGAACCGGTGGCGGTCATCGCCGGTCCCTCTCAACGGGCGGTCGTCAACGCGATGAGAGCGATCGACATCGACTACGAGGAACTGCCGCCGGCCTTCTCCTTCACGCCGGCCGCGCTCTCACAAGTCATCGCCCGCCGAACCGCGGAGCGCGGCGACGTAGATTCGGCAATCGCCGCGAGCGCACACCGGGTGGAAGGCACCTACCACACGGAAATCCAGGAGCACCTGTACAACGAACCGCAGGGCGCGGTCGCGCTCTTTGAAGACGGCCGGCTGGTTATCAGATCGGCGACCCAATGGCCGTTTCACGTGCGCGCGACCGTCGCCGCCTGCCTTGACCTCGCCTCAGACGACGTGATCGTTCGTCCGGCGGATCCCGGCATCGCCCTCGACGGGAAGCTCTGGTATCCGTCCATCGTGGCGGCGCACGCCGCTCTGCTCGCACGCGCTACCGGCCGACCGGTCAAACTCGTCTACTCGAACACCGAGGACTTTCGATTCACACCGAAGCGCGCGCCCTTTGTCTTCCACTACGTAACGGGCGTCTCCGACGACGGAGGTCTGACCGGAGCAGACATCGAGATCACCTACAATGCCGGAGCGTACGGGCTCTTCACACGCGAAATCTGCGACCGCGTGATCGCGGCCGCGATGATGACCTATGAGTGCCGCGACCTGCGGGTGAGTATCGTGGCCGCACGCACAAACCTGCCTCCGCTGAATGTGCTCAGCGGTTTCGGCTCCTCTTCAGCGTTCTTCGCGACGGAAACCCACGTCACTCGCGTCGCGGAGATCTGTGGAGTCGACCCGTTGAGCTGGCGCAGGAAGAACCTCGCCGCCCGGGTCGGGACGAGCACCGGCGGCACCACGCCGGCCGCGCGCGCACGCCTCTCGCGGATCGAACGGGTGCTTGAGCCGGTCGCGCGCGAAAGTGACTTCTCGCGCAAGTTCGCCGCCTACGAGCTGCAGAAGAAGCGCAGAAAAGCCTTTGCGGACGGACTCAAGCCGACTCACGGCATCGGGATCGCGGTTGGCGCGCAGGGAGCCGGGTTCCTCGGCTCGCCCGAGCTGCTGGGAGGCGGCTCGGTTGTCGTGCGCCTGCAGAGCGACGGGTCGGCGATACTGCGGACCTCGGCAGTGCCGGGGACGCGGGTCGTTATCGCACGCTGGCGAGCACAGATTGCTCAGATCCTCGGGCTCGACCCGGCAAGCGTCACCGTTGAGAATACCGATACGTCGGCCACGCCCGACTCCGGACCGTCAACCCTGTCGCGGAACGTCGCGACGATCAGCCGCCTGATCGATCAGGCGTGCAATGCGATCCAGAAAAAGCGGTTCCGCTCGCCGCTTCCGATCGAGGTGCGGCGGTCGAGCCGAACGCACAGATCCGGCGGGTTCGATCCGGACACGCTGAATGGGACTCCCTTCCCGCGGGCATCCTACGGCGCCGCGGTGGTGGAGGTGGGAGTCGACCCGGTAACCTTCGAATCGCACGTGGAGACCGTGTGGCTCGCCGTGGACGCCGGTCGCATCCTCGATGAGAGCGAGGCCCGCCGAGCGCTCGAGATGGGCGTGTACCAGGCTGTGGAGTGGGCGACGCACGAGCTCATCGTCTACCGCGGAGGCGCGATCGACCCCCGCTCCTACCTGGCGTACCGGAACGTGAGCGCGCCGGTGCTTCCAGGGATCAACATCACGCTGCTCAACTCCGAAGAGTCCGACCCCGAGGGACTCGGAGAGCTGCCCCAGAGCTGCATACCGGCGGCGCTCGCCGCCGCGGTCAGTCAGGCCACCGGTCGCTCCATGGATCAGATTCCCACGAACCCCGCACTCATCCACGCCTACCTGGAGTCGGAATGAGGATCTACTTCAGACTCAATGATGAGCCGACCGAGATCGACGTTGATCCGGCCGATCTGCTCGTCGACGTGCTGCGCCTGAAGCTCGGGCTCCGGGGGGCCCGCCCCGGCTGCCTGCAGGGACAGTGCGGCTCGTGCACCGTCCTGTTCAACGGCATGCTCGCGGCGACCTGTATGATCCCGGCGTTCCGCGCCTACGGCGCCGAGATACTCACGATCGAGGGGCTCATGCAACGGCGTGAGTACCAGGACATCGACCGGGGATTCGAGCGCGCCGGCACGCGGCCGTGCCGCTTCTGCGCAGCCGGCAAGTACCTCTCGGTGCACGCACTGCTGTCCAGCAGCTCCGATCTGTCCGACGAGTCCATCCACGACACGCTCGCCGGCGTCTGGTGCCGGTGCACCACGCACGAACGTCTCGTCCGCGGCATCCGCTACGCCGCCGACTACCGGCAGAGGAGGCGCCAGCGTGGCGGATGAGCGTGCGTCACCGGAGTCGAAGATCTACTTCCCCCAGTCGCTCGCGGAGCTTCTGCAGGTACACCGCCGCGATCCCGATGCCCTCATCTGGGCAGGCGGGACGTTCATCCTGAGTCAGCGGACCGGACGGTTCGCCGAGCTGCCCGCAACCGTGGTCTCGCTTCAGGACGTGGAGGAGCTGGAGCGGATCTCACGGACCGAGCGGTACCTGGAGCTCGGAGCCATGGTGCCGCTGCGTCAGATCATCCGCCTCGGACCGCAGAACGTCCCGCGCGCGCTGTACGACGCGCTGCGCCACATCGGGCCGCCGGCCGTCGCGGGGCTGGCAACGCTCGGCGGCAACCTCGCCGTCGCGGGCCGGATCATGACCGCGATACCGGTGCTCACCCTGCTCGACGCGCGGGCGGAGCTGCGCAGACAGGGCGGAGCGCGCTGGCTGCCTGTTGGACGCGTGCATCGCGCCGACGGAAGCGTCGATCTCCAGCCGTACGAGATCATCACGCGTATCCGCGTCCCGCTGTATCCCTGGACTGCCCAGGTGTTCCGTCGGTTCGGCTCGGAGCTCTCCCCTGACTCCGATCCGCTCACCTTCTGCGGGCTCGCGCGCACGAGCAACCGTATTCTTGAGGAGCTGCGGATCGTGGGATCCGCGGGACACCCGAGGCTCCTGCGCAACAAATCGATGGAGGCCGAGCTGGTAGGACGGCGGCTCCCCCTCCCCGACCGCGAAGTTCGGCAGGCGATCGAGACATACGGTGAGCCGGGTCACGAGCTGTCGTCCATCCAGCGCGATCGATTCCGCAGACTCGCACGCTGGTTCCTCCTGAGCCTGCGCTGAGGCGCACCGCCGCCGGCGTGACCCCTGGTGCGCTTGTCCTCCACGGCCGACGCCTGCGGTTTACACCGCATCTGGCGTGAAGTATAGTTGCCTCAGAATCTCCGGGGGGGAAGTGGCTGCCTACGTCAGTCTTCACAACCACACCGACTACAGCCTCCTGCGGGCGAGCTCCCGCATCGACGACCTGGTTTCGCGGGCCGTGGAGCTCGGCATGCCTGCCCTGGCCATCACCGACGATGGAAACCTCTTCGGCGCGCTCCAGTTCTACCACTCCTGCCGGAAGGCGGGGATCACCCCCATCATCGGGTGCGACTTCTACCTCACCTCCGGTTCACGGCACAGCAAGACCCAGGCGGACAGCGGCTTGCGCGCGAACCGCCTTGTGCTGCTCGCGCAGAGCGACCGCGGCTACCGGAACCTGATCAAGCTCTCGTCCGCCGGGTATACGGAAGGTTTCTACTACCGCCCGCGAGTAGACGACGAGCTGCTCGAACGACACCACGAGGACCTGATCTGCCTGTCCGGCTCGGTCTCCGGCGACATACCGCGGATGATCCTCATGAACCGCCATGCCGAGGCGCGCGAGCGCGCCCGCTACTACCGCGACCTCTTCGGCCCGCAGAGGTTCTATTTCGAGCTCAACAACCACGGCATCCCGGAACAGGCGACGGTGAACCGCACGCTCGTCGAGATGAGCCGCGAGCTCGACATCCCGCTCGTCGCGGCGAACGAGTCGTACTACGTGCGTCGCGAGGATGCCAACGCACACGACACGCTGCTCTGCATCGGATCCGGAAAGAAGAAGAGCGATGCGAGCCGCTTCCGGTTCAGCACCGACGAGTTCTACCTGAAGGGTGAGAACGAGGTGGCCGCGAGCTTTGCCGAGCACGCTGAGGCACTCGCCAACGCCGGACGCATCGCCGGGGAGTGCGCCTTCGAGATGGAGCTGCCCGGCCTCATGTTCCCGGACTACGAGATACCCGACGAGTTCGAGGATGCCGACGCCTACCTTCGCCACCTTGCCGACGAGGGGCTGCGAAATCGCTACGAAACGATCACCCCTCTGCTGCAGCAACGACTCGACTACGAGCTGGATGTCATCATATCAATGGGATACACCGGCTACTTCCTGATCGTATGGGATTTCATTGCCTTTGCCCGGAGCCAGGACATACCGGTTGGACCCGGCCGCGGATCGGGCGCCGGATCGCTCGTCGCGTACGCGCTCGAGATCACCGACATCGAGCCGCTGCGATACGGGCTGCTCTTCGAGCGGTTTCTCAATCCGGACCGCGTCAGCATGCCGGACTTCGACATCGACTTCTGCTACGAGCGGCGTTCGGAGGTCATTGATTACGTCACGCGCAAGTACGGCGAGCAGCGCGTCGGCCAGATCATCACCTTTGGGACCCTCAAGGCGCGTGCCGTCATCCGCGACGTTGCGCGGGCCCTCGACCTGCCGTACGCCGACGCGGACGCAACGGCAAAGCTCGTCCCGCGTGACCTGAAGATCACGCTTCCCAGGGCGATAGAACAGGTTCCGGAGCTCCAGGAGATGATGGCTCGTGGCGGGGTGTATCAGGAGCTTCTCGAGACGAGCATCAAGCTCGAGGGCCTGCACCGCCACGCCTCGACCCATGCCGCGGGCATCGTCATCGGGCGGGAGGAGCTCACCCGCTACGTCCCCCTCTACCGCGATCCGCGTACGGCCCAGATCTCGACCCAGTTCACGATGGACCTGCTCGAGGAATGCGGGTTGGTGAAGATGGACTTCCTGGGGCTGAAGACGCTCACGCTCATCGAGAACACGCGCAAGCTCATCGCCGCCCGGGGAATCGAGATCGACCTCGATGCGGTTCCCGACGACGATCAGCCGACCTTTGCGATGCTCGGGCGGGGGGAGAGCAAGTCGGTGTTCCAGTTCGAGAGTACCGGTATGGCGCAGGTCCTCAAACGGGCAAAGCCCGGACGAATCGAGGACCTGATCGCTCTCAACGCGCTCTACCGTCCCGGCCCGATGGAGAACATCGATCAATTCGTCGACTCGAAGAACGGCCGGATCGCGATCACCTACCCGATTCCGCAGCTCGAAGAACCGCTGAAGGAGACCTACGGCGTCATCGTGTACCAGGAACAGGTGATGGAGATCGTGCAGCTCGTCGCCGGTTTCTCGCTCGGACAGGCGGACATCCTGCGCCGGGCCATGGGCAAGAAGAAGACCGACGAGATGGCCCGCATGCGGGTCAGTTACCTCGAGGGGGCGAAGCAGCGAGGGATTGCCGACTCGGATGCAGAGCGGATCTTCACGCTGCTCGAGCCCTTTGCCGGGTACGGATTCAACAAGTCGCACGCCGCGGCGTACTCGGTGCTTGCGTACAAGACCGCGTATCTGAAGGCGAACTATCCGGTCGAGTTCATGGCGGCGAACCTCACGAACGAAATCAACAGCCCCGACACCTTCGCCGACTACATGGCCGAAACGACGCGAATGGGCATCACGATCCTTCCCCCGGACATCAACCTGAGCGAGAAGTGCTTCTCGGTCGCCGACGGCAAGATCGTCTACGGTCTCGTCGGTATCAAGAACGTCGGCACCGCCGCGGTCGACGCGATCCTCTCCGAGCGCGAGCGAAACGGGCGCTACGAAAGCTTCATCGACTTCGCCGAGCGCGTCGATCTTCGAAGCGTGAACCGGAAGGTGGTCGAGACCTTCATCCTGTGCGGAGTGTTCGACTCGCTCGGCGAGAACCGGGCAAGCCTGACGTGCAACCTGGATCGAGCGCTCGACTATGCGGCCTCGCGCCGCGAGAACCGCGAGAGCGGACAGGTATCCCTCTTCGACGAAACCGGGGAACTCGGATTCTCGTTCGAACCGGTAGATCCATGGGAAGGCCTGGAGGTCCTGCGCCACGAGCGAGAGCTGCTCGGGTTCTACTTCTCGGGCCATCCGCTCGACTCGTACCGCCGCGAATGGCAGACGCGGACCACGCTCGACCTGAAGTCCGCCGAGCACGCGAGCGCCGAGCGAGTGCATCGCGTCGTCGGGCTGCTCAAGGGGGTACGGGTCATCTCCACCCGCAAGGGGACGACCATGGCGTTCGCACTGCTCGAGGATTTCAACGGGACGGTCGAGCTCGTGCTGTTCAGCGAGGCGTATGAGACGTGCCGCGAGCTCCTGGCGGATGAACAGGTCGTCGGCGTGGAGGGAAAGGTCGATACCAGCCGGGAACGCGTCCAACTCGTCGTCGAACGACTCGTCCCGCCGCAGGAGCTGCCCGAGCGTGACGGCGGCCGCGTTCACCTTCGAATCGCCGAGTCGAACGCGACCGAAGAGGATCTCTACGAGCTGCGCGCCTTTCTGCACGACCGCCCCGGGGGTTGTTCAGTATACTTGCATGTGAACGGCCGCGACGACGGAGACGAGCGGGTGGTCCGCGCGTCGAACCAGCTGCTCGTCTCGGCGCGACCGGACGTGCTCCGCGAGATCGAGCAGCATCCGTTCGTGCAGTCGGTCTGGAGACAATTGGGGGACGAATGAACATCATCAGAGTGACCATGCAGATACTCGGGCTCGCCTTGAGCCTCTACTCATTCCTGATCTTCGTCAGGATCATCCTGACCTGGTTCCAGACCGGAGACTACGGTCAGGTCACCATCTGGCTCGGACGGATTACTGACCCGTACATCAACTGGTTCCGCCGTTTCGACTTCCTGCGCATCGCCGGCGTGGACCTCTCCGTGATCGCGGCGCTCGTGACGCTGTGGATCGTGCGGAGCATCGCGCTGAACATCGCCTACGTCGGGTCGATCACGCTGGGAACGATCCTCGCGATCATCGTCAGCGCAGTCTCGAGCGCAGTGTTCTTCTTCCTCACGCTCTTCCTGATCCTCGCCGTGATTCGGCTGCTCGGCTCGCTCTTTGGAGCCAATACTGCTCTCCGGTTCTGGATCGTGCTCGATCAGATCCTTGAGCCGATCGTACACCGCGTCGTGACGCCGCTCGCCCGGGGTCGGCTCGTGAACTATCAGACCGCGCTCATCGTCTTCATCGCTGTTGTCGCCGCGGTGATCCTGCTCGGCAGGCTCGTTGTCGCCGCGCTCATCGGCTTGCTGCGCGGGCTGCCCTTTTAGGTGAATGCACGTTGCAGAGGTCACGCAGCCGGTCACTGATTTGCCCGGGGTCGGGCCAACCCGCAGCGAGGACCTCGCTCGGCTCGGCATAACGACGATTGGGGATCTCCTGCTGCACGTACCGCGCGAGTACGAGGATCGCTCGACGCCCGTTCCGCTCGCCCGTGCCCAACCCGACCGGCCGGTCAACACGGTTGCGCAAGTGGTAGCCCACAGCTACATCGGCGGCGGCCCCAGGCGCACGCTGAAGGTTCACATACGCGACGAGACCGGCATCGGCGTGCTCGTCTGCTTCGGACGCAACTTCCTCGCCCGCTCGCTTGCCGAAGGAAAGACGATCCGGGTCTACGGCCAGTTTTCGCGCCGCTACGGAGACTTACAGGCGACCGCATTCGAGTTCGAGGACGCAGAGGCCCCGCCGCGGAAGTTCGGGATCATCCTTCCGGTCTATCCGCTCGCCGGCCGCCTCACGCAGCACGATCTGCGCCGGGCGGTGACGGCGGCGGTCAAACGCTACGGACGGAACGTCACGCAGGAGCTACCCGACAGCCTCGTCCGGCGGCGAGACCTGCTGCCCACCGCGCAGGCGCTCGAGGCGGTGCACCTGCCTGCCTCGCTCGATGAGCCGCGCAAGGGTCTGCGCACGCTTGTCTATCTCGAGCTCTTCTTCCTCCAGCTCGCGATCGGGATCCGTTCGGCTGAGCGGCACCGAAGCTCACGGCCGGCGCGGACGCTACCGCACGTCCTTGCGGATCGGCTCGTCGAGACACTGCCGTTCTCGCTCACGACGGACCAGAAGAGGGTCATGGAGGAGATCAAATCTGATCTCGAGGCCGGCATTCCCATGGCGCGGCTGCTGCAGGGCGAGGTCGGGTCGGGGAAGACCATCGTCGCCCTGCTCTCCGCGCTGATGATCGTCGAGGCGGGTCACCAGGTCGCGCTCATGGCGCCCACCGAGCTCCTCGCGCGACAGCACGCGGATGCAACCGCACGGCTGTTCGCGACCACGACGCTCGACGTCTCAGTTGCTCTGCTCTCGGGCACTGTTCCCGCCTCGACCCGCAGACCCCTCATCGACGCGATCGCCTCCGGGGCGGTCGATCTCGTGATCGGGACCCACGCCGTATTCACCCCGGACGTCGCCTTCCGGAACCTCCAGTACGTGATCATCGACGAGCAGCACCGGTTCGGCGTCCTGCAGCGGGCGGCGCTCCTGCAGAAAGCGCGTCGGCCGGACCTGCTGCTGATGACCGCCACCCCCATCCCTCGCACCCTCGCCCTGACGGTCTTCGGCGACATGAAGGTGAGCTCGATCCGGGAGATGCCGTCCGGCCGCCTGCCGGTGGAGACACACCTGGCCCGTCACGGCAACGAAGCGAAGGTCTACGAGTTCGTCCGTCGAGAGCTCGCGGCGGGCCGGCAGGCATACTTCGTCTACCCGCGCATCGACGACACCGGTGCGCTCGCGCTTCGCGACGCGGAGTCGATGTGGCAGACGCTGCAGGAGGAGGTCTATCCGGGCTTCTCGGTAGGTCTCGTACATTCGCGGGTGGCGGACGAGGAGAAACGCCGGACGATGGAGCAGTTCCGGCGGGGCGAGCTGCAGGTGCTCGTGGCCACGAGCGTGGTCGAAGTCGGCGTAGACGTCCCGAACGCGACCTGCATGGTCGTGGAGCATGCCGAGCGGTTCGGGCTCGCCGCGCTTCACCAGCTGCGGGGAAGAGTCGGACGCGGCACGCATCAGAGTTACTGCTTCCTCGTCTACGCCGAGGAGCTCACGGACGCGGCGAAGGAACGGCTGAAGGTGTTGCACCTGACGACCGACGGATTCGAGATCGCGGAGGAGGACCTGCGGATCCGCGGCCCGGGAGATATCGCCGGGACGCAGCAGGCCGGCTATCTTCGCCTGCGCATCGCAGACCTCGCCCGGGACATGGGCGTCATGAACGAAGCGCGCAGCGACGCGTTCGACATGCTCGAGGCCGACCCCTTCCTCGCCGATCCGGCGCACGCCCCGCTTGCGGCCTCCCTCGATGCCGCGCGGGCGATGAGCCGCCACACACCCTTCTCGTGCTCGGAGACGGAGGTGAGCGCATGAGGATTACAGGCGGGATCCTGACCGGCCGACGCGTGGCGGTCCCGCCCGGCACGATCCGCCCGGCGATGGACCGGATGCGCGAGTCGCTGTTCAGCATACTCGGGCACCTCGACGGCAGCTCCTTCCTCGATCTGTTCAGCGGGTCCGGCATCATGGCGCTCGAGGCGATCTCACGAGGCGCCACCCGTGCTACGCTCGTGGAGCGCGACCGCCGCAAGCGTCCGTGCATCCTGGAGAACCTCAAGCTCGCAGAAACCACCGCCTGCCCTGCGCCGAGGCTCGTCATCGCTCCGGCCGAGGCCTTCGTCGCGCGCGCAAGCGATCCCTATGACGTGATCTACGTGGACCCTCCCTTTGCATACCGCCACAAGGCCGACCTGCTGCGCCGAATCGTCGCTCAGCACCTGGTCGAACCGTACGGGTGCCTTCTGATTCACTATCCGGCTGAGGAGAACCTGCCGGAACGGATCGTCGCCGGGGAGGCGATCCTCGAGCGTGACGACGAGCGCCGCTATGGCCGCAGCACCGTCCGGTTCTACCGCCCGGGGCGGCAATTACCCTGATGTCGTTTTTTGGTATATTGGCCGGGCAAAGGAGCCCGACGTGCCGCATCACAACCTGCATCTGCCGCAAGGAACCGAGGCGTTCTACCTGGACGAAGCGTATGTGCACCGCAGGCTCCTGCGGACCTTCGAGGACCAATGCGAGCTCTGGGCGTATCTGCCGGTCCAGACTCCCGTGTACGACTTCTACGAGCTCTACCGCGGTCTGATCGACCGGACGCGGGAAAGCAGTACCTACCGGCTCGTAGACCGCGCCGGAGACCTCCTGGTCCTGAGATCGGACATCACGCTCTTCCTCGCGCGTCAGATGGGGCTCGTGCTCGAACGCGGCGATCTGCCCGTGCGGGTCTACTACAGCGACACGATCCTCAGGCACGAGGACGCGCACGATATCTCGAAGAACGAGTTCTACCAGGTCGGGGCCGAGCTGATCGGGCCTACCGGACTGGATGCCGACGCGGAAATCGTCCTGCTGCTCTTCGATGCGCTCGATCAGTGGGGGGCAACCGACGTCGTGATCCATGTGGGACACCGTGCGCTGCTCGCGGAACTCGATCGCAGCGGGCGCCTCGCGCCGGCCGTCGCGCACCGCGACTGGGCGACCGTGAAGCAGGTGCTTCGCGACGAAGGCCTCACGGATCCCGCGTGCGAGCGACTCGCCGAACTCTATGGTTTCATCGGATCAGCCGACGAGCTGACTCGTCTGGTCTCGGGCCGCTCAGACCTCGGAGCCGGAACGTTGGCGGCGCTCGAGCACCTGCTGTCGCTCGCCGCGGAGTTTGCAGCCCTTGGCTACGCCGACCGGGTGCGCATCGACCTCTCGGAGGTTGGAAGCCAGGCGTACCACTCAGGCATCGTCTTCCAGGCATACGCGCCGGACACTGCCGACGCGATCGCCTCCGGCGGTCGGTACGACGGCCTGCTCGGGCACTTCGGATTCGATGCAGCGTCGGTCGGGTTCTCGGTTATGCTGCGCCGGCTGCAGTCGCGAACGGCGACCGGTGAGCACCGCGCTCCCACGGTGCATCGGCCCGCAGGGGAAGATTTTCGCGCGCGTTTCTCGGAGGCCCGCCGGCGACGCGCCGAGGGCAAGGTGGTGTCGCTGTGAATGAACCGCTCACCCTCGCCCTGCCGAAGGGGCGACTACAGGAGCAGAGCGAGGCGTACCTCGCCGAGCGTGGATTCCGGATCACCTTCGAGTCGCGCAAGCTCGTCGCGACCGACGAGAGCGGTGCGGTTCGCATCATGCTCGTGAAGAACATCGACCTTCCCACCTACGTGCACCACGGAATCGCGGGTCTCGGCATCTGCGGCACCGATGTGATCCACGAGAGCGGGTACGAGTTCTTCACCCTCATGCGGTTGCCGTTCGGCTCGACGAAAATGTGTCTGGCCGCCCGCAAGGACCTGGACCCCGCTTCCTGCACCGGACGGCTGCGCGTGGCGACAAAGTTCACCCGGTTCGCTCGCGACTACTTCCAGCGCAACGGTATCGCAGCGGAGATCATCCGCCTCGGAGGTTCGGTCGAGCTCGCGCCCGTCCTCGGGCTTGCCCCCTATATCGTCGACCTGGTGGAAACCGGCAACACGCTGCGCGCGCACCACCTGGAGGTGGTCGACGAGCTCGCGCGCATCGAGGTCGTCCTCGTAGCGAACCCGGCGTACTACAAGTTTCATTACAGGAGCGTCGATTCGTTGGTCGATACTCTTCACAGAGGACCCGCATGAGCAGACAGGCCCGGATCGGACGGGACACGAAGGAAACACGGATCACGATGGAAGTTGATCTCGACCGGGCGCCCGGAGGGCGCATCGCGACGGGGCTGCCGTTCTTCGACCACATGCTGACGGCGATGGCGTTTCACGGCGGGTTCGACCTTCTGGTGGACGCAAGCGGCGACCTCGAGGTTGATCCGCACCACCTCGTGGAGGATTGCGGGATCGTGCTCGGGACCTGTCTCGAGGAGGTATTCAGAGAGGGTGGGCCGGTGAGACGATTCGGACATGCGGTCATCCCGATGGACGAGGCGCTCGCCGAGGCGACCGTCGACGTCTGTGGTCGACCCACGCTCGTCTACCGCGCGGACCTGCCGCAGACTCATGCCGGATCGTTTGCGCTCTGGCTGCTGCGGGAGTTCTTCGGCGGCCTCTCGATGGGGGCCCGATGCGCGCTGCACCTCGAGTGCCGCTACGGGGAAAACGCCCACCACATGGCGGAAGCCCTGTTCAAGGCGCTGGGAAAGGCGATCGCAAGCGCCTACGCGAGCGCGGACGATGAGATGTCGACGAAGGGAACCATATAGGGGCTATGGGCGAGAAAGGGACACGGTTGCGAGACGATCTGGCCGCACCGGGCTTCCTCAAGACCAATCGGGGGCCTACCGGACAGCTGTCCGCGCAACAGCGAACGATGCTCATCCGCAAGGGGAACGAGCTCTACAACCGCGGCCGGATCGACGAGGCGAAACGCATATTCCTGACAACCGGATACACCGACGGTCTGATCCGGGTGGGTGACTACTATCTGCAACGGAGGGAGCCGCTCGAGGCGTTCCGGATGTACTGGCTCGCCCCGGAGCGTCACAAGAGCGAGTATCTCATTGAACGGATGGCCGCTGTTGTGAGAAGCTGGCTCAAGGAGTCGCAGGATGTCTGATCGCAGCGCAGGCAACGATGTGGCGAGCTTGTCCCGGCACGGGTATCAGCTTCTGAAAAGCGGTGAGTACGAGCAGTCGATCGAGCGCTTCGAGGAGGCCCTTGAGCTCGAGCCGGAGAACTGTTACGCGCTCGTGGGCCTCGGCGACATCGCCCGGAAGCAGGGCCGGCCGAAAGACGCAGTCGCCTTCTACCACACATGCCTGGAGCATGATCCGCAGAACGCGTTCGCGCTCTTTGGTCTGGCCGACAGTTATCGCGCACTGCGCAAACACCAGGACGCGCTCAAGGTGTGGGAACGCTATCTGGAGCATGACGACCGAAATGTCGCGGTGCTGACCCGCGTGGCGGATGCCTATAGAAAGGTGCGGGAGAAACGGAAGTCGGAGGAGATGTACCGACGGGTTCTCGGGATCGAGGAGGAGAATCCCTACGCCCTGATAGGCCTTGGACACCTGCACTACGACTTCAGGGAGTACGAACAGGCGCTCGAGTGCTGGCTGCGGATGTACAAGCTGCGCGGCCGGGGAGTCGACATCAGAGTCCTGACCTCGATCGGCAACAGTTACCGGAAGCTCAAGCAGTTCGACGAAGCGATTCCGTACTTCACCCGGGCGCTCGAAAGGGAGCCCGACAACTTCTATGCGCTCTTCGGCCTCGCCGACTGCCATCGCGGCCTCAATGAACCGCAGCCCAGCCTGCGCTACTGGAACCGCATTCTCGAGCATGATCCGCAGAACAAGGTCATCCTCACGAGGGCCGGTGACGCATACCGCTCGATGGGTGAGCTCGAAGAGGCCGAACGCTGCTACCGGAAGGCTCTCGACATAGGAGACGATCTGTACGCTGCGCTGGGACTGGCGATCGTCTCGCGCACCCGTGGCGAGTACGCCGACTCGATCTCGCTGCTCGAGGAGCTGAGGCGTGAACACGCAGATATCTACAGGGTATTCGCCGAGCTCGCCGCGACGTACGCCCAATCCGGCCGTCCCGGCGACGCGGTCGAGGTGCTCTCCTCGTACCCTGCGCAGGGCACCGAGGGTGCACACGTGCGGCAGCTCATCGAGCGCTACCGGCAGCGCTGAACCTCCGCTCCGACGCAGCGGCCGGTCCGAATCACCCCTACTACGACTCGAGAACCGCCTTGATCCGGCGCACGCCCTGTGAGGAGCTCTGCTCCTTCACGATTCGAAAGGTCCCGAGCTCTGCGGTGCTCCCCACATGGGGCCCGCCGCACACCTCTCGTGAGAAGTCACCGATCGAGTAAACTTTGACCACCTCGTCGTACTTCTCGCCGAACAGCGCAATAGCCCCGTTCGTTCGCGCGTCCTCGAGGGTCATCTCCGTGTAGTCCACCGGGAGGTCGCGTTCGATCTGCCGATTCACGATCTGCTCTACCTGCTTCAGCTCGTCCGGACTCATCTTCTCCGGGTGGGTGAAGTCGAACCGCAGACGCTCCTGCGTGATGTTGCTTCCCTTCTGCGCCACATGATCGCCGAGCACCTCACGCAGCGCCTTGTGCAACAGATGGGTCGCCGTATGCAGGCGGGTCGTCATCTCGGTATGGTCGGCGAGGCCGCCTCTGAAGGTGCCGGTGTCCGCCTTGCTCGTGTCCTGATGCTTGCGGTACGCCTCGTCGAACCCCTGCCGGTCGACCGTCATGCCGTGCTCGCCCGCGAGCTCCTCGGTGATCTCAATGGGAAACCCGTATGTGTCGTAGAGCCGGAACGCAACGCGGCCCGGAATGACCCGCGCCGGGTTCCTCTCCAGGTTCGGCAGCAGTTTCTCGAACTCGTGCTCGCCCCTGCGAAGCGTCGTGAGAAAACGCTCCTCCTCCGCGGTCAGCTCCGAGATGACCTCTCCACGTTTGGAGCCGAGGGCGGGATAGACCGACTCGTACATGCCGATCACGGTCTCGGCGATGGGAGCAAGAAACGGCTCGGACAGGCCGAGCTTGCGTCCGTGTCGCACGGCCCGCCGGATCAGGCGCCGCAGGATGTACCCCGCGCCCACGTTCGACGGCAATACGCCGGCTTCGTCGCCAATGACATGGGCCGCCGTACGCACGTGGTCCGAGATGATCCGTATCGAAACGTCGGTCGATCGGTCTGAACCGTAGGACGTGCCCGTCACGCGCTCGATGTGGGCGATCACCGGCGTGAAGAGCTCCGTCTCATAGACGCTCTTCCTGCCCTGCAGGATGGTGATCGTCCGTTCGATCCCCATCCCGGTATCAACGCACGTGCGTCCGAGCCTGGCGTAGGTGCCGTCTGCAAGGCGATTATACTCCATGAAGACGTTGTTCCAGATCTCCATCCACTTCCCGTCCGAGACACCGGGGCGGCTGTCCGCCGTTCCGGCTATACCCGTGTCGACGTAGATCTCGGTGTCGGGGCCGCAGGGTCCGGTCTCGCCGGCCGGCCCCCACCAGTTCTCCTCGCGGCCGAGGAAGAAGATCCGTTGCTCCGGTATGCCGAGCGACTTCCACACGGTAGCCGACTCCTCGTCGCGCGGCACATCCTCATCGCCGGCGAAGCAGGTTACGGCGAGCTTCTCCGGTGGAATCGCGAGCCAGTCGCGGCTGGTGAGAAACTCCCAGCTCATCCGGATCGACCCCTCCTTGAAGTACTCGCCGAGTGACCAGTTGCCCAGCATCTCAAAGAAGGTCAGGTGCGAAAAATCGCCCACGTCGTCGATGTCGCCGGTGCGGATGCAGCGCTGCACGTTGACCAGACGCGTGCCGGAGGGATGCTTCTCGCCGAGCAGGTACGGCACGAGCGGGTGCATGCCCGCGGTTGTGAACAGAACCGTCGGGTCATTCTGCGGAATGAGCGAAGCGCCGGAGATCTCCGAGTGGTCCTTTGTCTTGAAAAACTCGATGTACAAGCGTCGCAGTTCATTCGCGGTCATATGATTCCTCTGATCGTGGTTGGCTGTCAGAACCGTTCGAGATCGGCAGAGCCGGTGTCGTCGAGAAAATCGGGGAACACGTACGCAAGGGTTCCGCTTCTGCGAACACGGACCTCGGCGATCCCTTTGTTGACGAGGGCGTCGAGTTGCTCACGCGCCTCATCCGTGGAGATCTTGCCCTCGAGCGCGACCTGGGCGGCGGAGGCGATGCCGTGATTCGCCTTCGCTACGCGAAGGATCACGTGCTCAGGCGACTCCGCTCGCTCGCGCGGCGGCGAGGATCCCGACCGGTGCGCGGCGAAATCCATGTCTTCGAGCTCGTCGAGCCGTCCGTCTATCGCGCTGCGCATCCGCGCCCTCAAGCGAGCCTCGCGCACCTGGTCCGGCAGGGTGATCGCGTCATAGATGGTGCCGAGCCCGAAGAGTCCGGCCGTCATGAGATAGAGCAGCCCCGTGCCGATCTTCCCTATGTAGAGTCTATGCAGCCCGGCGACGCCGAACAGGGAAGGGAGCCAGAGCAGATATGCCAATCTCGTCGAATACAATTCGTCCTCCGCACGGCCTGCTGCCGGGGCCACCTAAATATAGTGATCGCCCTCCCGAGGTACAAGTATGGTTCCTTCCTCCTCGAGCTCCCGCATCCGTTCGAGCACCTCAGCGCTGACCCGGTCCACCTCATCCCGGTGCCGGGCGCCGAGATGGGCGTACTCCTCGCTGACGGAGGCGCCGCGCCGCTCGGACAGCGACCGCAGAACCCGGGAACGGAGGCGCTCGTCCTTGCCCTTGAGGAAGAGCGCGATCTCATGGTCACTGAACTCACGGAGCAGGTCCGCGAGATGTCGATCGGAGAGCTCGAGGAGGAGCTCGGTCGTGTAGAGCTTCTGTCGGACGACTTCTCCCAGGTCGACGTTGGCCTGCCGCAACTCGGCGAGAAGCGCGTCACCGGAGGCGGGCCCCATGTACCGGAGAATCGCCGCGAGCGTCGCCGGACCGTCTACCCCGTGAGTCACCTGCCGTCCCTGCCGCCGGATCTTCTCCTTGACCGCCTCCTCGACCCGCAGCACAACATCCCGGCTCAGTGTGCCCATCCGCGCGATCCGGCGAGCGACGGCGGGGCGTTGGTCCGCCGGGAGCATAGAGAGGACTTTTGCCGCCGAGTCGCGGTTGATGTGCGCGAGGATGAGCGCGGCCGCGGCGGGCGATTCGTCCTTGACGACCGCGTACAGCTGCGCGGGCTCGTAATCGTTGAGGAAGGCGAAGTGCACCGCAGGCGCGTTGGGTACGGAGCGGAAGAACCGACGCTCACCCTCCTCCGGCCCGAAGGCGGACCTGAGCATTGCGCGGGCCACGTCCGGCCCCCCCCGAAGCCGGGCATTCGCCGACGCATCCACTGCGTCCGCGAGCGCCGCGTCGAGCTCACTCGCGCGGAACCCACCGGTCGCGACGATAGCGCCGGCAATCGCGTCGACCTCACCATCATCGAGATGACGCAGGATCCCGGCCGCACGCTCACTGCCAAGCGCGATCAGCAACCGGGCCGCGCGTTCGGGTCCGGCTCCCTCGACGAGCCCGGCCATATGCTCGGAGACGCTCGATCGTTCGGGAGCCGCCGTTACCGGGGGCCGGCTCGACGTCTTGGGGAATCCGTCCGGCAGGCCGTGCTCCTTCTCTTCGGGAGGGATTCGATCGGTGCGGTCCTGCACCCGCTTGTACGCGTCGATCGCGCGCTTACGCCTGTCCATGCGCTCGATGATAGGAGCTGTGGAGCCTCGGGTCAACAAAGACATGGGCACGCTTGTGGCAACCTTATGGCAAGCGACTTGACGCAGCCGGGTCGAATCAATAGTATAGACGAAATTCTCGCCGCTGTAGCTCAGTTGGTAGAGCAGTGGACTGAAAATCCACGTGTCAACAGTTCGATTCTGTTCGGCGGCAGTGCCCGGAAGGCCGGGGGCCCGGGTTTCCCGGGCTTTTTTTTGTCCCGCAATAAGGAGAGGCTGCCCCAAGGGGCAGCCTCTCTCCTCTGAGTCTTCAGCGATTCCTGATCACCGCCTGCGCCGCGGCCAACCTCGCGATCGGCACGCGGAACGGTGAACACGAAACGTAGTTCATCCCGACGCGGTAGCAAAAGTCCACGGACTTCGGCTCGCCTCCGTGCTCGCCGCAGATACCGACCTTCAAATCGGGCTTGGCCGACCGGCCCTTCTCCACGCCGATCTGTACGAGCTGGCCCACGCCGCTCTGATCGAGCACCGCAAACGGGTCCTCTTCAAGTATCCCCTGTTCGATGTACTCCGGGACAAAGGTACCCACGTCGTCACGGCTGTACCCGAACGCCATCTGCGTCAGGTCGTTGGTGCCGAAGCTGAAGAAGTCGGCCACTTCCGCGACCTCATCTGCAGTCAGCGCGGCGCGCGGGATCTCGATCATCGTTCCGACGAGGTACTCGACCTTCTGCTTCTTCTTCTCAAGGACGGCCTCGGCGACACGTACCGCATTCTCGCGCAGCACTGCGAGCTCCTGCCGCGTTCCCACAAGCGGGATCATGATCTCAGGGATGACCTTCACGCCGGTCTTCGCGACTTCACACGCGGCGGTCATGATCGCTTCCACCTGCATGTCGTAGACCTCGGGAAAGGTGATACCGAGTCGACACCCGCGATGCCCGAGCATGGGGTTCAGTTCGTGCAGGCTCTCGATCTTGGCCTTGACTTTGCCGGGCGACAGACCCACGGCCTCCGCCAGTTGCTTGATCTCCCTGTTCTCGCGCGGAACGAACTCGTGCAGCGGGGGGTCGAGCAGCCTGATGGTAACGGGAAGCCCGTCCATCGCCTTGAAGATTCCCTTAAAGTCTTTCTTCTGCAGCGGAAGAATCTTCTTGAGTGCCTTCTCGCGAGCTTCCTTGTTCTCCGCGACGATCATCTGACGGAAGTTGAAGATCTTGTCCTCTTCAAAGAACATATGCTCAGTACGGCAGAGCCCGATTCCCTCCGCCCCGAACTCCCGGGCGCGCTTGGCGTCCCCCGGAGTATCGGCATTGGTGCGGATGTTGAGACCCTTCTGCGTGAGTCCCGGACGCTCCGCCTTCAACCGCACGTCGTCCGTCCAGCTCAGGAAGGTGTTCAGCTCACCGGAGATCTTCGGGTTGGTCAACTCCAGCTCGCCGATGAAGACCTCACCGGTCGTACCGTCGATGGTCATCGCCTCACCCTGCTTGACGGTATTGCCGTTCACGGTGAGTTTCTTACCGCTGATCACAACATCCTTGCATCCGGCCACGCACGGCTTGCCCATCCCGCGCGCCACGACCGCGGCGTGACTGGTCATGCCACCGGTGGAGGTCAGAATGCCTTCGGCTGCGTGCATGCCCTCAATGTCCTCGGGGCTCGTTTCGCGGCGCACGAGGAGGACCTGCTTCCCGTCCTTCTTCCATTGCGTCGCCTCCTCCGCAGTGAACACAACAATACCGCTTGCCGCTCCGGGGCTCGCGTTGAGACCCTTCGCAACCGCCTTGTTCGACTTCTTCGCCTTCGGGTCGATCTGCGGATGGAACACCTGGTCGAGCTGTTCCGGGGTCACGTGGCCGATCGCCGTCTCCCTGTCGATCTTCTTCTCGTTGACCAGGTCGACGGCGATCTTGATGGCGGCGGCGCCGGTTCGTTTGCCGTTTCGCGTCTGCAGGATATAGAGCGATCCCTGCTGGATCGTGAACTCCATGTCCTGCATATCCTTGTAGTGATCCTCGAGCCGATCCTTCACGTCGACGAGCTGCTTGTAGATCTTCGGCGCCCTCTTCTCGAGCGTCTTGAGCGCCATGGGTGTCCGGATGCCCGCTACGACGTCCTCACCCTGAGCGTTCATCAGGTATTCGCCGTAGAACACCTTCTTGCCGGTTGAAGGATCTCGCGAAAAACACACCCCGGTGCCCGAGTCGTCTCCGAGGTTCCCGAACACCATCGACTGTACCGTGACGGCAGTTCCCTTGACTCCCTTGATGTCGTTGATGCGCCGGTAGGAGACGGCGCGCTCGTTGTTCCAGGAACCGAAGACCGCATCGATCGTCGCCCAGAGCTGCTTCTTGGGATCCTGCGGGAAGTTCTGCTTCGTGTGCTTCTTGACCACGTCCTTGTACGCATCGACAACTCCCTCGAGGTCGTCGGAATCGAGCTCCGTGTCGAGCTCAACCTTGCGCTTCTTCTTGATCTTGTCGAGTGCCGCCTCGAAGTGCTCGTGGGAGACGCCCATGACGACGTTACCGAACATGTTGATGAACCTTCGGTAGGCATCCCAGGCGAAGCGGGGATTGCCGCTCTTCTCCGCAAGCCCTTTGACCGCCTTGTCATTCATGCCGAGGTTGAGAACCGTGTCCATCATACCCGGCATGGAAACGGCGGCACCGGAGCGCACGGACACGAGCAGGGGGTCATCGGCTTGTCCGAGCGTCTTGCCCATGATCTTCTCGAGGCGCGAGAGGTTCTTCTCAACCTCCGCGGCCACTTCCTTCGGGATCCTGCCCTTGTTGTCGTAGTAGAGCTCGCAGACCGCGGTGGACACGGTGAAGCCCGGAGGCACGGGAACGCCGATACTCGACATCTCGGCGAGGTTCGCGCCCTTCCCGCCGAGGAGATCCTTCATCTCCCTGCTGCCTTCGGCCTTGCCCTCGCCGAAAAAGTACACGTACTTCATGCTTGGTAAACCCCCAATGGTTATTTGTGAAAGGAGAAACTTGCGAGCTAGAGTACGGAGAAAGCACGCCTTCTGTCAACGTAACGACAAGCTGCCTTTCACCTATGCGATGTAGGCCTCGAGCCGTCCGACTCTACTCGGGTGCTGCAGGCGCTTCAGCGCCTTCTTCTCGATCTGCCTGATCCGCTCCTTGGTCAGGTTGTACCGGTCTCCAATCTCTTTCAACGATAGCGGGCTGCGGCCGTTGAGGCCGAACCGGTACTGGACGATCTCGCTCTCCTTCCTGGTGAGTGTCGCGAGTATGCCGTTGATGTCGTCCCTCAGGGCCTTCTCAACCACCTGCGAATCCGGGGTCTGGTACCCGTCGTCCTCGACAAAATCCCCGAGGATGCTCGAGTCCTTTTCGTTGTAGACCGGCGTCTCGAGCGAGATGAGCTCCCGGGATATGCTTATCAGATCCGCGACGTGCTCGCGGTCCATGTTCAGCGTCTCGGCGATCTTGCGTATCTCCGCCTCCTCGCCGTGGCGCCCCTGGATCTCCTTTCGCACTTTCTCGATCTGCACGAGCTCGTTCGCCCGGTTGAGCGGCAGCCTTATCATGCGTGACTTCTCGCAGATCGCCTTCAGTATCGCCTGACGAATCCACCAGACGGCGTACGAGATGAAGTGGTATCCCTTGCTCACATCGAAGCGCTCGATCGCGTTCATGAGGCCTATATTGCCCTCGCTGATCAGGTCGGAAAGCGGCAGTCCCTGGTTCTGGTACTTCTTCGCGACGTTCACCACGAATCGCAGGTTGGCCTGCACCAGCTTGTGTTTTGCGAACTCATCGCCCTGCTCGGCGAGTTTCGCGTACCGGTTCTCTTCCTCGCGCGACAGAAGCGGGATCTTGTTGATCTCTTTCAGATAGATTGACAATACGTTCTCGTCGTCGCTCGACGAACGGGTGTATACGCGGGACCTTGGTGCAGTTGCTGCCATTCTTTCCTCCGCCCGGTAGAATGCAAGTGGCGTGCCAAAACCCTCCAATATCACTACGTTTTAAGTGTATATATGGCAGAAACTTACGGCGATGAAGAGTCGAGGTCGGTGCGTCGACCGGCAGTAGTGGGTCACGATGCTACACTGGTCGCAATAAGCCGATGAAGTGGGTCAGAATTTCCCAATCAGGGCTTCGTCGGTTCCGGGTGTGCGACCATGGCACAGTCTGTAGGGGAGGCCGCTTCCGCAGACACACCGGTCACCGTCCCCGACCCTGCGCCCGTGAGAGAAGTCGATCGCGACGTCTTCGACCCTCAGGTCCCGGGGCACCGTGAGGAAGGGGAAGACGATCACGACGGTCCGGAAGAGCTCGAGTTTCTGCGCACAGGTCATCTGCGACAGGTCTACGGTCCCACGAAGCCGGGCCCAGTACTCGTCGATCAGCTCGGCGATCATATCGATCTCGGCACGAGTCCCGAGCCGATGCGACTGCTTCGACCGGACGTAGCGCGACAGCTGAACACCGTAGAAGGCCTGCTGATCGTCGACGTCACGGCTTTCCTGACGCGCCATCCCGTACGGATTCGTCACGCGAACAAGCTTTCGGCGTACGTTTCCACGCTTCTCGAGCCGCGCAGACTCTACCCAGCTCCCGATTGCGCGGTTGCGCATACCCGCCTTCCGGAATCCCAGTCCGAGGTAGTAGAACAGCCTCGCCAGATCGGCTCGAGCGGTTCCCGCTCCCGCCGAGCGCAGCCGGTCGGTCGGGATCGTGAGCAGGGCGCGCTCGAGATAGGCGAGCGCGCGAAGCGGCCGACGGCGCCGGAGCCACCGAAGCCCACGCTGGTAGTCGACGAGCCATTGATGCACAACCATCCCCGGCACGAAAGTACTCTCTGCGGCCTCCGACAGTAAAGCGTCTTCAACTTGCGGCAGGGACTACCGGCTTCCGGACCGGACCGTCTTGACCGCTGCCGAGCGCACCGGTATATTACCGATGAATCTACAAGCACCAAAAATCGCGATACCCTGTTCAGGAGGAAGAGATGAAGGTGAAGCCCATTGGGGACCGTGTGTTGTTGAGTATTGAAGAGGTCGAGGAGAAGACCAAGAGCGGCCTCTTTATACCGCAGACCGCTCAGGAGAAGACCCAGACCGGTGTCGTCGTTGAAGTAGGAGACGACAAGGACGCCATTACGGTCAAGAAGGGAGACAGAGTGATGTACGACAAGTATGCCGGCACCACGATCGAGCTCGACGGAAAGGACCATCTGATCATCAAGATGCCTGATATCATCGCGGTGATCCAGTAAGTCTCCCCGCTCAATGCGAAAGCGGAAGCGTCCCGGCTCGGGGCGCTTTTTTTTCGGTCAGGCAGGGTAGAGAAACCGTTCGACGTCCTCGATCACGCCGCCCGCCTCCCGGCGGCTCACCCGGGTACGGGGAAGCGACTCGAGAAACAAGGCGCCGTACCGTTTGGTGAGAACACGAACGTCGGTCACCACGACAACCCCGCGGTCGGTGTTGCGGCGCATCAGCCGGCCGAAGCCCTGACGGAACTTCATCACCGCCTCCGGTAGCGCGAGCTCGGTGAACGCATTCCCGCCGCGCGCTTCTATAGCCTCTGTTCGCGCGAGGAGAATCGGATCCGTCGGCACGCGAAAAGGCAGCCGGCACAGCACGACCACCTGCAAGGTGTCCCCCGGAAGATCGACGCCCTGCCAGAAGCTCTCGGTCGCGAAGAGCACGCTCGACGTGTCGGCCGCCACCCGCGCGAGCAGCCTCGCGCGGTCGTCGTCGCCCTGACGCAATGCGGCGATCCCGTGCGCAGCCAGCCGGTCCCGGAGCGCGCCATGCGCCTCACGCAGCATCTCGTACGAGGTGAAGAGCACGAGAGCTCGTCCCTCGCTGACCTCGAGTAGATCGCCGAGAAACGACACGAGGTAGGGGCCATATGCCTCTTCGGCGGGCTCCGGGGCGTCTGTTGGTACCGCGACGAGCGCACGTTCGGCGTACGGAAACGGGGACGGGAACTGGACGAGATCCATCTCGCGAGCGGAGTCGAACAGCCCGACCCGACCTCCCCAGTAGTCGAACGAATTACCCACCGTGAGCGTCGCGGAGGTGAATACGGCCGTATCGAAGACATCGAAGACTGCCTCCCGCATCACGGCGCGGATGTCGAGCGGGCTCGAGATCATGCGTCCGCTTCGCCCGCCGTCCGCGCTCTTTCGCACCTCCACCCAGAAGACTCGATCGCTATGGTTTGCAAGCTCGGTGAAGCTGTTGCACAGCGTTACCAGACGCTCGAGGCGACGAAGCACGATCCGAAGCTCGTGATACGGTCCGGCCTCATCGCCGTCGTCGTCTTCCATGACGTCGGACAGGGCGTTTGCCAGCGCCACCAGACGCGTATGGAGCTCGCCGATCGGGTCGAGGATGGCCCGGAGCACCGAATCGGGCAGGGCCACGGTCAGGCGCAGCGTGAAGTCCACGGCCGCAACGACCGACGCGTTCAGCGCCTGCGCGCCCTCCTCCGCCGACGCGAGCGCCGCCGTCGCGCGTGAGACCGCGGCCGCGTCGGCTCCGCGGCGGCCAACAGCGGCGAGCAGTCCGTAGCTGCGACCGCGGCGGGTGCGCAGGAGCCGGCGTGCGTGCTTGGTCACCGAGAATCGCGAGAAACTGTCGCTGAACAGGCTTGTGGCGCTGTTCTCGATGCTGTGCGCCTCGTCGAAGATCAGCCGCTGAAACGGCGGGAGAACGGCCCGGGCCTCGAAGCCTATGCCTCTGACCCGCAGCGCGAGATCGATGAAGAGCAGGTGGTGATTCGCGACGAGGACCTTCGCGGCAGCTGCCTGCCGACGCGCGCGCAGGAAGAAGCAGGTCTCGCGCAGCCGACAGGTCAACTCGGTACACGAGTCGGCATCCGAGTTCACCCGCCCCCACAGCTCGTCGGAGACCATGAACGGCAGTTCGCTGCGGCTCCCGGTCGCGGATGTCTGCGCCCAGTCCCGGATCGCCGCGAGATCCGGTTCGATCGGTTCGTCGGCTCCGTCGAACGAATCTCCCTCGACTGCCTCGTCGGCTTCCCCCCCGGCGAACAGCGACTCCTCTTCCACGGCTTCACCGAGCCGCTTGCGGCACAGGTAGTTCCCTCGCCCCTTCACGAGCATCACAGGCACGTCGAGCCCGAGGAGCCGCTGGACCGTGGGGATATCCTTCTCCACGAGTTGCTGTTGCAGGTTGATCGTCGCCGTGGAGATGACCACGCGTTCCTCGTTAACGGCAGCCCAGGCGATGGCGGGAATGAGGTAGGCGAAGCTCTTGCCCACGCCGGTGCCCGCCTCCACGGCGACAACCCGGTCTGCGTTGAACCCTGCCGCGACGAGGCGCAGCATGTCCACCTGGCTCTGACGCGCCTCGAAATCGGCGAAGAGCGTAGACAGCTGCCCTCCGTCGTCAAGGACCGCTGCGAGCTCGTCCACCTCGAGAGGCTCGAGGTGGCGCGGCGGGCTCGGCTCGCAGACGACGAGCAGTTGGGAGATCTCGTTGTCCACGATGAAGGAACCGACGCCTGATTCCGCAAGCTCAGCCGCGACGGCGACGTCGGCCCGGCTCGGCTGCAGATTCCCGCCGGGATGGTTATGGACGACGACCTGCCCGCGATGGAGCTGATCCATGGGCGCGGCGACCATCTCCGGCACGCCGCGGGCGATGACCCGCACGGCGGTGATCCTCAGTTCCTCATCGCATTCGCAAAGGAAGAGGACCTCGGAGCCGTCGGATTCCGCGATGGCTTCGCGCATCGCTGCCGCCGCATCGGCGTCTACTCGCTGCTCGGCCCGCATCGTCTGTCATGCCCTCACGGCTGCAACCAACCGGGACAACAGTCCAACCATGCGATCACGGATGGACGCGCCGACCTCGACCACCTCCCGGTGGTCGAGCGGCTTGCCCGCGCGACCGGCCGCGAGGTTCGTGACGGTGGAGACGCCCAGCACGCGAAGCCCGTAGCTGCGGGCAGCCAGCACCTCGGGCACGGTGGACATGCCCACGAGATCCGCGCCGAGTCGCTCGAGCATCGTGATCTCCGCCGGCGTCTCGTACGCCGGGCCCGACATCGCGGCGTAGACACCGCTCTTGAGGTCCGGGTCGAGCTCGCACGCGATCTCGCGAAGGGCCGGGTCGTACGCGTCGGTCATGTCCGGGAATCGGGCGCTGCTCCCCGCATCCTGTGGGCCGATCAAAGGACTCGTACCCATGAGGTTGATGTGATCAGCGATCAGGACCAGATCGCCCGGCCGGTAGTCCCGCCGGATGCCTCCCGCGGCGTTCGTCACGATGAGCGTGTGGACCCCGAGTCCGGCGAGCGTCGCGACCGGGAGCACCACGTCGTCCAGCGAACCTCCCTCGTAGTAGTGGAAACGTCCGGCCATCACGGCCACATCGTCGCCAACCGTAAGCGTGCCACGGTGGCCGCTGATCGACGGCGAGCCGAATCCGCTGATCTCGCGGTACGCGATGGTCACCGCCCCGTCGGGTTCGGGAACCAGGTCATCGATCACCTCCGAGAGCCCGGATCCGAGCACGATCGCGATGCCCGGGGCTCGTTCCGTCCGTCGCTTCACCGAACAGACGGCCTTCTCAACACGTTCGCGAAAATCGGCCTGCATGACGGCAGGGTAGCGAGAAACGGCATCGATGTCACCCGGTGGCGGAGCGCCGGGTGCACAGCGTGTGGCACAGCGTGTGGCACAGCGTTCGGACGGCGTTGACTGGCGCGGGCCGTGTCATTACTGTAGCGAATGCTCGGAGGTGATGTGAAAGAGGCAATCGATGTGGCGGTTCTCGGCGCCACAGGCACGGTCGGTCAGAAGTTCATCAGGCTCCTTGAGGGGCATCCAATGTTCCGGGTCGCCGAGCTCGTCGCTTCCGAGCGTTCCGCGGGCCGGACGTACGCGGAGGCCGTCGCCTGGAAGCAGGAGACGCCGATCCCCGCGTCGGCCGCCGGCCTGACCGTAGCGCCTCTGGATGCGGCGCTCACGAGCCCGGTTCTCTTCTCAGGCCTCGATTCCACGGTTGCCGGAGAGGCGGAGCAACGGTACGCCGATCTCGGACATACCGTGATCTCGAACGCATCGAGCCATCGTATGGGCGAGCGGGTGCCGCTGGTCATACCGGAGATCAACCCGGATCACTTCGCGCTCGTGAACCAACAGCCGGGCCCGGGAGCGATCATCACCAACTCGAACTGCTCGTCGATGTTCCTTGCGATGGCGCTTGCACCGCTTCACCGGGCATTCGGAGTCAGCATGGTCCAGGTCACGACGATGCAGGCGATCTCCGGTGCGGGGTACCCGGGAGTCGCCAGCCTCGATATCCTTGGAAACATCGTCCCGTTCATCGCCAACGAGGAGGAGAAGCTCGAGGAGGAGGTTGTCAAGATCCTCGGCACGCTCGACGGTGACCATATCGTCCCCGCGGGCTTCGCGGTCAGCGCCCAGTGCAACCGGGTGCCGGTCTATGACGGTCACACGGAAACCGTGTCCTTCAAGCTCGAACGGGAGGCAAGCCTCGAGCAGGTACGCGAGGTGCTCGCCGGATTCAGGGGGCTGCCGCAGGAGCGCGGTCTGCCCTCTGCGCCGCCGCGGCCGCTCGTCGTGTTCGACGAGCCGGACCGGCCTCAGCCGGCACGGGATGTCTGGCACGCCGGTGGCATGGCGACGCTCATCGGCCGCATCAGGCCCTGCCCCGTGCTCGACTACAAGATGGTCATCCTCGGGCACAACACGGTACGCGGCGCCGCCGGTGCAGCGATCCTGAACGCGGAGGCATTCGTGAGCCTCGGGTACAAACCGCGCCGATGATCGTCATGAAGTTCGGCGGTTCGAGCGTACGAAACGCCGATATGATCCGCCGCGTCGTCGCGATCGCACGATCACGGCTCGAGGACGCCCCCCTCCTCGTCTCCTCGGCGATGGGAAAGACGACCGATACCCTCGTCCTGACCGCGGCGCACGCCCGCGACGGCGACCGAGACGCTGCGTTCGCCCTGATCGAGAAGCTCGAAGCCACGCACCACGCGGCTGCACGGGAGCTCCTTGCCGATTCCGGCGGACTCGAGCGCGCGCTGAATCGCCACTTTGAGGAATTACGCGGCCTCACGCAGGGGATCTACCTGATCCGGGAGTGCACCGCCCGCAGCAGCGACGCAGTTCTCTCCTTCGGCGAGCGTCTGTCCACGCTTATCATCACGGCCGCGGCCCGGGACCAGGGGATCGACGCGGAGCTCGTGGATGCGCGCAGACTCATTCGCACCGACGCAACCTTCGGTTCGGGCGCGCCGCAGATGGACGGCACACGGCGACTCATCCGGGAGCAACTGCGCCCGCGACCGCACCACCTCTATGTGACCCAGGGGTTCATCGGATCGACTGAGGACGGTGTCACGACGACGCTCGGCCGCGGCGGATCCGACTACTCGGCCACGATATTTGGCGCCGCCCTCGACGCCGAGTCCGTGGAGATCTGGACCGACGTTGACGGAATCATGACGAGTGATCCCCGGGTCATCGCTGGAGCCCGCACGATTCCCGCAATCTCCTACGACGAGGCGGCCGAGCTCGCCTACTTCGGGGCACGCGTCGTTCATCCGTACACGATTCTCCCGGCGATTCGCAGGGCGATCCCGGTATGGGTGAAGAATACCTCGGTTCCCGAGGCGCACGGAACGTGCATCCAGGCGCAGGCGCAGGGGAGCGGGATACGAGCAATCGCCTCCAAATCGGGAGTCACGCTCATCACGGTCCAGTCCTCACGCATGCTCAACGCCTACGGGTTTCTCCGTGCCCTGTTCGCCGTCTTCGATACCCATCGGGTGTCGGTCGACCTCGTCGCTACGAGCGAGGTGTCCGTCTCCATGACGGTTGAGCGTGATGTGGATCTCGCGCCTGTCGTCAGAGATCTGACTCCGCTTGGTGAGGTCAGCGTGGAACGCGAGAAGAGTATCATCTGTATCATCGGGCGCGATGTGTTCCGGCGGGCGGAGGTCCTCTCACGCATCTTCGCGGCGATGCATCCCAGCCCGGTGCGCATGATCTCCCTCGGCTCCTCGGACATAAACCTCACCCTCCTCGTGGCTGAGAGCGACACGGTACCGGTTCTGCGGTCGCTTCACGATCGGCTCTTCGCTCCCTGAAGCAGCTTTTCATCTTCGTTGGCTTCAACTACAATGCTCGCCAGAGGTTCTGTGGACATCTTTGATCGACTCGGAAACCTGATTCGAACCATTCTCGACGACGAGGACAGACCCGGGAGCGCATCCTCGGCCTTCACGGATCCGGACGAACAGACTGCGTGGGAAGAGCTCGACGAGTATATGAGGGAGGGCGGCCGGCAGGGCGCGGCACGCTCCTTCGCCGCGAACCAGCAGCCCGAGATGCCGGCATCGCTGCGCCGTGACTTTCGCAATCTGGAAGTTCGGGTGGGAGCGCCGCTGCCCGATGTCCGGCAGGCCTACAAGCGGTTGATGGCGGCATTCCATCCGGACCGTCACGCGGCGGATCCGGTGCGGCTTCAGACCGCAACGGAAGTGACGAAGAAACTGAACCAGAGCTACCGCCGCATCCGCACATACTACGAGGGAGGAGGCTGACCGCCGGGTAGCCAATGACGAGTGAGCACCTGCTGATCACCTTCCTCACGAGTCTCATCGTCAACGCGGCCATCACGCCGCTCGTGATCCGCCTTGCCCACAGGAACCGGTGGTATGACGAGCAGAACCATCGCAAGATACACACGGAGGATGTACCCCGGATCGGCGGAGTCGGCATCTATCTTGGATTCCTCGCCGCGGCGCTCGTCGCCGGCCTCCTCTCCACCGGGGCTATTCCCGGGATCGCACGCACCACCGAGAGTACGATAGGAGAGTTACTGCTGCGTTTCCTTCCAGCCTTGCTCGGAGTGACGCTGATACACCTGCTCGGGCTCATCGACGATTTCCGGAATCTGCGCGCCGTCCTCAAGCTGTTCATCCAGATCGCGGCCGCGGCAATCATCGCCTTCAGCCCTCTGCGGATCACCCGGCTGACGATTCCGCTCCTGTGGTACCCGATCGACCTCGGCGGTTTCGGGGTTCTCGTCACGATTCTGTGGATCGTCGCCGTGTCGAATGCTCTGAACTTCATCGACGGGGTGGACAGTCTTGCCGGCGGGAACGCCGGGATCGCGGCGCTCTTCTTCGCAGCGATCGCGCTCATGGGCGCGGAAAGCTCGACAGCGCTCCTCGCGATCGGACTGTTGGGCAGCATCGTCGGTTTTCTGCTGTTCAACGCTCCGCCGGCCCGGATCTTCATGGGCGACTCCGGCAGCTACGTGCTCGGCTTCGTCCTGAGCCTGTTCCCGCTCATGCTCAATGAGCGGACCGGAACTTCACTCAACTTGATCCCCGCGATCACGATACTCGGCGTTCCGCTTCTCGACGTGACGACGTCGGTTTTCCGGCGCCTTCGCCGCGGTCAGCATCCGTTCAGCGCCGACCGGGAGCACCTGCACCACAAGCTCATGGACTTGGGACTCGGAACATGGAGCATCCTCGGCCTCACCTATGGGGCGTCGCTGGTCCTCGGGTTCGTGGCTGTGGCCTGGTACCTCCTGCCTACAGACCTTGGAACGGCCGTCACACTCGGCGTGTGGCTGCTCTGCGCGGGGCTGATGGCGGCGCTCACCCGCTCGAGGATCAACACGTGATCCGCGGGCCGGCGCGACCTATGGCTCAAGGCGGTACTCGGCGAGTTTGCGGTGCAGTGTCTTGCGGCCTATACCGAGGACTTCAGCGGTGCGGCTCTTGTTGCCGTTGTTGGCGGCCAGATTGGCCCGAATGAGCTCCTTCTCTGCGTCCTCCAGCCTGGCTCCGAGTTGTATCCGGACGTAGTTGCTCTCGCTGTCCGCAGCAATGGAGGGCGGCAGGTCGTCGGGCGTGATGATCGGCCCTTTCGCCATGACCACGGCGCTCTCCATGGAGTTCCGCAGTTCGCGCACGTTGCCAGGCCAGCTGTAGTTGTACAGGAGCGCCCGGGCCTTGGAGTCGATACCCTCCAGCTGCTTCTCGTTCTCCGTCGCGAACTCCTTGATGAAGGCCGACACGAGGATCGGGATGTCCTCCTTTCGTTCACGCAGCGGCGGGATGTGTATGTTCACCACGTTCAGACGGTAGAACAGATCCTCCCGGAAGGTCCCGCGTTCGATCTCGTGCTTGAGATCCTTGTTCGTCGCGGAGATAATGCGAACGTCCACCTCGAGCGTCTGCTCGCCCCCTACTCGCTCGAAAGTCTTCTCCTGAAGCACGCGAAGGATCTTTATCTGAACGCTCGGAGCTATCTCTCCGATCTCGTCGAGAAGGATGCTGCCGAGATGCGCAAGCTCGAACCGCCCCCGCTTGCGGGCAACGGCGCCGGTAAACGCCCCCTTCTCGTGACCGAAGAGCTCGCTCTCGAGGAGGCTCTCGCTCAACGCCGCGCAGTGGACCTTCACGAACGGTTTGTCCTTGCGATTCGACATCTGATGGACCGCGTCGGCGATGAGCTCCTTGCCCACCCCGCTCTCGCCGGTGATCAGCACCGATGCCCTGGTTGGGGCGACCTGCCGAACGACATCGAAGATCCGCTTCATCTCGGCGCTCTTGCCGATGATGTCGGCGAACTGTCGCTTCTGTTCGAGCTCTTCCTGAAGCGCACGGTGCTGCAGTGCAAGCTCCCGGGTCGAGAGCGCCCGTTTGACGAGCAGGCTCAGCCGGTCGAGGTTGATCGGTTTGGTGAGGAAATCGTAGGCACCGTCGCGCATTGCCTGAACGGCGGTCTCGATCGTTCCGTGACCGGTGAGGATGATGACGGGCAGCGTCGGATAGGACTCCACGACCCGGCGAAGCAGCTCCTCGCCGGAGACGCGCGGCATCTTGAGATCCGCGATGATGAGATCAATCTCTTCGTGTTCGAGCAGATCAAGCGCCTGCCGGCCGTCCTCGGCGAGCACGACGTTGTGACCATCGAGCTCGATCGCCTTCCCGAGCCCGGCGCGGATATTCTTCTCGTCGTCAACTACCATCACGTTAAACTTCATTGCCGCTCCCCTGCCAGCTCAGCAGATGCTGCTCGCGCTGCGGAATCGGCAGCATGATCGTGAATGCGCTTCCTCTGCCCTCCTGGCTCGCGACCGAGATATCGCCCATGTGCTCCTTGACGATCTTGTACACGAGCGTCAATCCAATCCCGGACCCGAAGTCCTTCGTCGTGTAGTACGGATCAAAAATCTTCTCCATCACCTCTTCGCTCATCCCCTGCCCGGTATCGCTGATCCGAAGCGACACCTCCTCCCCACTCTTGCCGGTCGTGACCGTCAGCACACCACCATCGGGCATGGCGGACATCGCATTCTTCACGATGTTCAGGACCGCCTGCTTCAGGTACTTCTCGTCGAGCCGCAGCTGCGGCAGGTCGTCGGCGAGCTCTTCTACGATCGAGATCCCCGCCTCCTGGAGCTCGAACCGCACGAAGTCGAGCAGCTCCTTGACGATGGGGTTGAGATGCATATCCTCGAGCGTCGTGTCCATGGGCCGCACGGCGAACAGGAAGTCGACGACGATGCGGTTCAGTCGTTCCACCTCCTCGTTTACGACGTCGACGTACTCACGAATCGTACCGGCTCGCTCGTCCGTGAACGCCGCGATCGATTTCTGGATGAGCTGCATGTGGATACCGATTGAACCGAGCGGATTCTTGATCTCGTGGGCGACACCGGCTGCGAGCGTTGTCAGGCTCGCCAGACTCTCGGCCCGCCGCAGCCGTGCTTCGCGGCTGCGTTTCTCGGATACGTCGGCTACGTGCACGATGGACCCGGTGATCACCCCGTCGCGCACGAGGGGAGTCACGGTGAAAGCGAGGGTACGCGTGGCGGTTCCCCGGTCGAAGGTGAACTCGCGGTCTGCAACCGACTCCTGTCCAATGAGCGTCTGTTCGATGAACCGTGCAATCTGGTCGTCGGCGATCGTCTCCCAGATCGGCTGATCGGCTCCTTCCTTCACCTCCAGGGGAACGAGACGCTCGCAGGCCTTGTTGTAGAGTACCAGCAGGTGCTCGTTGTCAGAGACCATCAGCCCATCGTTGAGCGAATCGAGTACAGCCGCGACCAGGTCCTGCTCATCTGCGAGGTCCCGAATGAGCATCCTCACCTGCTCGGTGTCGAGCTTCTCGAACTTTTTCAGCGCCCGTTCTACGAACTTCTTCATCGCTGCCTCAGGCCGTCCGTCGCATGGTGTAGTAGAGCCCCTCAAGGGCCCGTGAAGCGGCGACATTGTACGCTTCCACACGTACCGCCGCCCGCCGCAGCTCTGAGCGCCAGACCCCGAGCACCCGAGGCGACACCCCGCCGCCGGACCGGAGCACCGATCGCATGAGGTCTCCGAGCTCCTCCAGAAAGTAACGAAACCCCTCGCCGGCGCCGAGTGAGCTGATGGTACGGGCGATCTCATCGAGCAGGGACAGCTCGATGTCGTCCCCGGTCAGGCAACTCTCGAGGAACCGTTCGGCGAGCGGTCGCAGTCCGCGGCCGTCAATGCTGATGAAGTAGTCCCGGATGCTCGGACTGTCCATCGGCGCGTCGCGGAAGATGCGCTCGATCACCGCCTTGCTCTGCGCCGCGTCTCTCGTCGTGAACCCGTAGGCTCGGGCCCGCGAGAGTATCGTCTGCATCACCGCGCCACGCCGCTGCGTGGTCAGCACGAAGTAGACGCCGTGCGGCGGTTCCTCGAGCGTCTTCAGCAGAGCGTTCCTCGCCGACTCGTGCAGCCGGTCGATGTTCTCGATGATCGCCACCTTCGCCGGACCCGAGGCCACGAGGTGGGACCAGTGAGACAGGCGCCGGACGACATGCACCGGTACGGCGTCGAGCGGCTGCACCGCCGCGATCTTCTCGCAGACCGCGGTGACTGAATCGAGTCCTTTGGCGTAGCGCCGGTCGTCGGGCAGTTCGCCGTCGGGCAGATAGGGGGAGAGCAGTTCCTCGAGCTCCGCGAGAAGCGGTTCGACCTTCCTGATGCGCCCCTCTTCACCCTCCCAGAGCACCGGATCGAATCGACGGGTGAGCTTGCGAACCGATCTCTCGAGCAGGTACCGCAGGGGCGCGCGTTTGTCCCGCTTCAGGGCGGTCGCCGCCACGGCGATCTCACGGCTGAAGTATCTGCCCCCGAGCAGAAGCGTCTCGGGGTGCAGCAGGTGCCGCTGCTGCAGACAGCCGCGGCAACCGCACGCCCACGGCACCGACGGGTCGCCCCCGGTACAGGTCAGAACGCGCGCCAGCTCGAGTGCGGTCGAGCTCTTCCCCGCGTAGTCGGGGCCGTGAAACAGCAGCGTAGGGGGCAGAATCGCAGCCCGAGCCTCGGTCGAGAGCCGACCGACGACCGGTTCCTGTCCGATGATATTCTCAAACATTGAATCGACCCGTGGCAAGGAATTCGGCGACGAAGGGCAGGAAGGGAACCATCAGCCTCGCGAAGAGACTCCCGGTGATGAGCGCCTCCGGCTCGAAGAAGGGCTGAATCTGCACGAGGAGGAGTATCAGGAATACGACGATGAGCCCTTCGGCAATGCCGAGGAAGAACCCGAGCGCGTGGTCCAGCTTGTCCGCATGGATTCGTTCGATCATCCGGTTCAACCCGCTCTCAAAGAGCTTCACGATGAGATAGACGACGAGAAAGAGCCCGAGGAAGGCTATGACCTGACTCCAGATCGTCGGTCCGATGTATTCCTCTATCACGCCGGCCACGAGCGCGCTGAAGAGCACAGCGATGACGATCCCGAGAAAGAGGGCCGCGGTTCCCATCAACTCCTTCACGAACCCGCGGATCGCGGCTCGAAACGCGAGAATCACAATCACGATCGCGAACACGATGTCAATGCCGGCAAACTCCATCAGGCCCTCCCCGCGGGCACGGGTAGCGGATCAAGGTACTCCGCGATAATGTCGGCGATTCGGTCCGCGGCGTCAACACGAACGAGCGAACGGGCACGATCCCCCATCTGTCGCATCTCCTCCTGATCTGCGGCGTACTGGTCAAGTGATGCCGCGACATCGGCGACGAGCGTCCGGGCCGACCGGAAACACACCGCTGCCCGGGCGCGCTCGAAGACCGCGGCGTT
This sequence comes from Spirochaetaceae bacterium, assembly GCA_007118855.1. Taxonomy (GTDB): domain Bacteria; phylum Spirochaetota; class Spirochaetia; order DSM-27196; family SLST01; genus SLST01. Next base: position 4,822 of record SKQU01000134.1, on the reverse strand, counting down.
CCGCACTTGGTCCCCGCGCGACCCCTCCACGAGCGGCACCAGCAGCATCGGAAGCCCGAGCGCCGCAACCTCCCAGAGCGTGGAGGCCCCGGCGCGACAGACGACGAGATCCGCGGCGGCGAGGATATCCGCCAGCTCGGCCCCGAAGTAGCCGGCCGCGTGGTGGTCCTCCCGCCGGACAACGACCCGGACGCTTGTTCCCGTCTGGTGTACCACCCGCCAGCGCGCCTGCGTCGCCGGGGGTAGCTGCTCAACGAGCTCATTGATCTGCCGCGCCCCCTGGCTTCCTCCCATAAACAGGACGACCGGGCGAGGATCGTCGGGCGAAAACCCCAGGTATTCCAGCCCCACGAGACGAGAACCCCTCAGCACCTCCGGCCGCAGAGGGTTGCCGGTGACCGCCACCCGGCCGCGGTACCGCGGGGCAAAGCAGGTGCGGGTCGACTCATACGCGACGCAGATCCGGCGGGAGAATCGCGCGTTGATCTTCGTCGCAAGCCCGGGATCGGCGTCGCTCTCGTGACTGACCACCGGGATGCCAAGAATGCCGGCAGCGATCACCGGAGGCACGCTCACGAAACCACCCTTCGAGAAGACGGCCGCGGGCTTGAGCGTGCGCATGAGCCCCCATGCGCGCATGACGCCGGCCCCTACGCGGAACAGGTCACGGACGTTCTCGAGAGACAGGTACCGGCGCAGCTTCCCCGTGGGGATCCCGTGGTACGGGACGCGCCCGGCTACTATGCGTCGCTCCATCCCGGTTGTGCCCCCGACCCAGGCCACCTCAACAGACAGTCGATCCCGCAGACGTTCCGACACCGCGAGTCCGGGGTAGACATGGCCGGCGGTCCCTCCTCCGGTGAAGAGAACGAGCGGCTTCGTTGGTGTCTCTTGCTTTCCTCGTCTCAGTGCGATATCTCAAGATAGCATGCGACACCGAACACCGGCAATCTTCTGTATGCTGGCAGCCGCGACATTCAGCACACAACTCCTTTCTGCACAGACAGATACTGAACAAGTCCTGCACTCCGCTGTGGCGGCGCGGCTTCAACGCGCGACGCAGGCCCAGATCACCCGCCTCGTCGCCGAGGGCAGGCTGCTCGGCTCCAGTGCACCCGAGCCTGCCGGATCGCTGCGGCTGCAGTTCGCGCCCCTGTTCGCGGACGCCATTCACGCAGACATTACGTCGCTCGAGCCGGCCTTCGCGGTGGAGATTCTCTTCCTCGTTGCCGCCCCCGAGCGTGCGCGCGAGATCGATGAGAAGCTGCTCACGGTGCTCCAGTCGGTCAGCACCATGGAGGGAATCGCCTACTACTCGGAGACCCGCGGCAGGATGCGAACGCTCTTCCACGAGTCGTATCTCATCGCCGAACCGGGGGACCGGCGGCCCCTGCCCGATCCGGTTGCGGCTTCTCTGCCCGCACGCGAGACCTTGTACGCCTACCAGCGCGACTCGAGTTTCGGTCGCAACGTCCTCGAGCTCACCTATACCGCGACCGACGAGGGGATACGGCTGCGCATGCGCAACCTCACCCGAATGCACTACCAGGGGGTGCTGCCCGTGGTTGCGCCGCAATCGCTGGAGATCGACCTGGTGGTCGTCCCGGCGGAGGGGCACCTGCTCTTCTACGGCGTTGCCGCCGCCCGGCCTGTCGCGCTCTTCGGCCTCGAAGAGCGCATAGAACGCAGCTTCGCGAATCGGATCGAGGCGCTCTACCTGTGGTTCCTGGACCAGGTCTCGTAGGGCCGGCTCGCGACTCGCACCCCCGACACTACCCCAAGAGGCCTACGAGAACCTGAACGCCGCCGATCAGGCTGCCGAGCAACGCGCCGAAGAGGTTGATCCACTTCAGGTGTCGCGCAATAACCATGAGCAGAAGCTGTTCGACGCTCTCGACGTCGAGCCCGTCGATCTTCTCCACCACCATCGCGTAGACATCGATCGAGGCGATGATCTCGGGGACTCGACGTTCCATCGCGCTCTGGAGCCTGTGCGCCAGGAACCGGTCGACGCGGTGTTTCTGTTCTGCGCTGAGCGGCAGGACCTCGCCGAGTGGTCGCCTTTCGCCGGCGCCGACGTAGCGCATCGCGAACTCCACAACCCTCAGCGCGAGCTGGTCGGAATCTCGTTCCCGCTCGATCCAGCCGTCGACCACGGCCACGACCCGGCGAGCCAGTTCCTCGGGAGGCACCCCGGCGATGGCCTCGAGGAGCTCGCCGAGCGACCGGGGCCGCTGCCGGTCGAGAAACCTCACGACGGTATCGCAGACTCTCTGCTGGACCTCGTCGCGCCCGAGCAGGTCGACGGCCACGACAAAGAGCCTCATCACCATCTGGTCGGCCTGAAGACCGAACCGCTCGAAGAGCGTCCGGACCCCGGTTCTCCCGAGCTCGTGCACCTCGGCCTGGATCGAGTCGATCAGCCCATCGCGGTTCTCCGGATTCCTGCCGGCGCTCTCGACGCTCTGGATCAGGTCATCGATGACCGCCGGCATATTCTCGCTGATGTTCCGATCGTACTGCCCGGCGGAGACCAGCAGCCGTTGAACCAGATTCAGCCGACGCAGTATCCGGTTCAGGAGGTCGCGCCCGTGGATCGCCAGCTCTTTCCTGGTCTTCTGCTCCCGCAGAAAGGCCAGCACAGCCTCGAGCAGCGGGTTGTAGAGCCCGGGCGCGATCGCGGCAACGCGGTCGAGCGACTCACGCCCGACGATCTCGACGAGCGGTGTGTCCCGCTCCAGGTGGTCGGCTATCCAGCGCTGGATGGCGCGCTCGGCGGTCGGGGCAACCGGTCCGTGCGCGAGCGAGCCTATCACGCCGCGGACGAACTCGACCGTCTTCGGCTTCGCCGGCAGCAGTTGCCCGGCTCTCATCCCCAGGGCGCCGGTTGCGGCGGACTCCGCGAGTCGATGCACGACCTCGCCAAAGAGATCAGACCGGAAGAAGGAGCTCAGGACGCCGGTAGCCATCTCCCGGACACCGCGGCGAACCGTCGCGGTGGACTCGTCCGCCGGTCTTTCCCCGGAGAGCACATCGTCGGTAAAACGGCTCACACTCGCCTCAAGGGCCGAAACGAAGGACGGGTCCTGCAGACGCCGAAGCAGCACCTCATCGGTGATGAGTTTCGTCGACACCATCCGGGCGACGCTGCGCGCGAGCTCATGCCGCTGACGCGGTATGACGCCGGGCGTCAGCGGGACTCGAACACCAAGAACCCGCTTCTCCGTCAGCGGCCGGAAGAGCATCCGGATCGCGAGCTTGTTCGTCACATACCCTATGAGCGCTCCAAGAAGCGGCGGCAGGGCATAGGGGAGCACCGTCAGGAGGACCCGCGTCATCGCCGTCGCTCCCGCAGTCGGATCGCCGCGTCCCGGGCGCGTCCGTACGATCCGTACGGATGGACTGCCGGTGAGGGCGCCCAGCCGGTCACCGAGCCCCGCTCGAGGAGGTACCACTCACGAAATCCGCCGTCCCGGCGCGTCCTGCCGACCTCGATCGCGAGTATCTCAGCGACATCGGCAAAACGCAGGTGACCGGCCACCGGCGCGTCGGCAAGCGGCTCCAGGTGCAGTCTGAGATACGAACCGGCAACGACGGCCCACGTCGGCCTGAGGGCGGCGACTGGGGTGGGCGGAAGGCTCGGAGTGTTCGGCGATCGCTCGCGGGCGCACGAACCGGCGCTTGACACGGCGATGATCGCGAGCACGATCGCAGGCAGGCAGGGAACGGCGCGACGGGGTTGACCGGCCGCGAACGGCCATGCATGCTGCATTCTCGTGAAGCGTCTGTCCATGCTCTGCATATGTGCGGCGTTGGCGGCAGCCGATCTGCCTGCCGATGTCTCGGTCACCATCGCAACGCGCCAGGCCGCTCTGCTGGTGCAGGATACCCCATTCGCCCCGGCCCTTCAACTGCTGAACGAGCTGCAGCTCGGGATAGGCCTGCGACCGGGGGTGGGGCCGATCGCGGGGATACGGGCGGGCGCGGGGGTCGGGGTGGGATACGTAGGCGCGAGCCGGATGCTCGGCGGGTACCGGTACCGCGGGCTCGTCACCCGGAATCTCTGGATCAGCGGCGGATGGTCCTTCGCAAGCGGGCTCCGGCTGACGGGGACGGGACGGGCCGCCCTTGCCTCCTACGAGCTGACCTCCCTGGTCTTCTCGTACGCGGAGATCGAGCTCGCCGCCGGGCTCACCACGATAATCGGTCGCGCGGCCCGGATCGAGTGGTCGATTCCGTTCTTCTATCAGTTTCGCCACGACGTCGACTATGCAGCAGGCGTCGGTCTGCGGGGTGCCTTCGCCCTGGAATTCTCGTCGCCGCGGCCGTAGACTCTGTGAAGATGCCTCGTCGGACCAGTTGGACTCGCCCTCTTCTCGTTCTCGCCGCTGTCGCGGCGCTCGTCTCGGCCTCGGGCTGCGGAGGCCCGCCGCAGCTGCCGCCCGGTTACGCGATCGTGTACGGCGTGTCGGAGTACGCGCACATCTCCAGCCTCCGGCAACCGGACGGCGACGCGGTCGCGATCGCCTCGCTCCTCGAACTCCACGGCTACACGATCATGGGCGGGGGGCCGCGTCTGAGCGAAGAGGCGACAAAGGAGAACCTGCTCGCGGATTTCGCCGCCGCGGCGGCGGTGGGACCGGATTCGCGGTTTCTCTTCTACTTCGCGGGCCATGGCTACGGTGCCGGCATGAACGAACACTACGGCAATCCGCCCTTCTCCCAGGAATGGGCCGACTACCTCCACTCGCTCGAGGGAACTCAAGCCTCCGCAGGGCGCGACGGCGCACCGTCCTTCCTCTTCCTCCACTAGGCCGACCCC
>SKQU01000052.1 GCA_007118855.1 Spirochaetaceae bacterium | reverse complement strand
GCGCTGCATCGTCGATGGCCCCCGGCCACTGAACGAGATGGACCCCGACGAAGGCAGCAGTGATGAAGGTATTCAGGATGAGATTCAGCGGATACGGCTCGTGGATGGCGACCGGAAGGACGAGCAGCAGTAACTGCACCGCCGCGACAGTGACGCTGAGCGGCGCGATTATCAGAACCAGAAGCGATGTCACGAAGTGTGCCGCAAGCAGTGAGCGGAACTGTTTGACTCCGGTGGTAGCGTAGAGTGCGAAGCCGATCAGCGTCTGCATGACGAGGATCACCCGGATGACCGAGAGGGTCGTCGGGGGAAGCGTCGCGAAGAGCGGTCCGCCGCGCGCATCGATCAGATAGAGGTAGCCGGGCATTCGGAGAAGGTAGAGTGTGGTGGAGAGGGGGGATCGCTTCGCGAAGAACTGATGGATACGGTCGGCCGCGGGTGTCACGAAGGACATCGACGTGATCGTACAACCGCTGCTCACCCGTGTCCACCTCGTTGCGACGATTCAGCGGCACCGCGGTATGGGGCTCGTCGCGCCGTTGCGACTGGTGGCGGCACGGAACGGCGTCCGGCCGTTTGACAGGGCCCGTCGATACGGGGTATTCATCGCACGATGACCGGTCGGGTCAGCGCGAGCAAACGACAGTCAACGCGGCTGTGGCACCTTCTCTATCTGATGTCCGGAGTCTGTAGCCTCTGCTATCAGCTCATCTGGGTACGACAACTACAAACCGTGGTCGGATCTACGATTGGAGCCCTGTCCATCGTCACCGCGCTCTTCATGGGTGGGCTCTCGATCGGCAGCTACGTCGGCGGGAAGATTTCAGGCCGGATCGCCAATCGATTTACCGCCTATGCGGCGATTGAGGCGTGCACGACCATCTGTGCCGTAGCGGCGTGCGCTGCGATCCCCGCCTCGGCGGGCCTGTACGCGTATATGGCCTCTACCGTAGGTCGGGCCCTGCCGATGATTCTGTTGCCGCTCTTGACGGTCACCCCCGCTGCAACCCTCATGGGCATGAGTATGCCGCTTCTCGCCCAGGCCATCATGAACCGTTCCGACGCGCCAGGCGTGCCTGCCTCACGCCTCTACGTGATCAACACCGTCGGAGCGCTCGTAGGCGCGGGTGTAGTCGGGTTCGCTGCGATCCGAGCTCTTGGCGTGACCGCTACCTGGATCCTGGCAGCGTCTCTGAACGGGACGGTTGCGCTCGTGGCGTTCGCGGCCGGACGCTGCGGTAACAGCGTTGTGGGCGAGAGCACCGCGGTTGGCGACGGCATCGACTACAGCGGCGACCCAGGCATCTCGAGACCCGGCCTGCTCGCGGCATTCGTTGTGTCCGGTTTCCTGTCGTTCGGGTACGAGATCTACTGGGCACGTTCGCTCGTGACGATCATGGGTAACTCGACGTACGCGGTCGCCTCGATTCTGACCACGACGCTTGGCGGACTCGTGGCGGGCAGCTGGCTCGCCTCGAAGTACCTGGCACGGATCCGTCGCCCGGTTCGGGTCCTGGGGCTGCTCGAGCTCGGGATCGGGCTCAGCGCGCTCGTCGTGCTTCCCGTCCTCATCACCCTTCTCTACCGCGACGGCGTACAATCGTACTTCTTCACCGCGAGGGGGGCATGGCTCGGGCAGACGGCTCTCCGGTTCGGACTAGCTGCGGCGACGTTGCTCCTGCCGTCAACCCTGAACGGGGCAACACTGCCACTGATGATCAGGATCATGTCCCGGCGGTATGAGACGACGGGACGAGATCTGGGGATCACCTACGCGGCGGATGCGGCTGGAAACGTCTCAGGCGCAGTGATCCCGGCTTTCGTCCTCATTCCGGCGGTGGGGGTCACGCGAGGAATCGCGCTGCTCGCCGCGATGAACCTTGCGCTTGGCGTGTTCTACCTGTCTTCGCGGCGACGTCGCTGGGTTGCGGCTCCGGCGGCGGCAGCGCTCGTGACCATGATGCTGGCGGCCCCTTTGGCGTTCCGGTTTCCGTCAGACACAAGAGGACCGTTCGATGCGGTGCTCTACTACCGGGAGGGTGCGGAGGCTATCACAACCGTCTACCAGCGGCAGGACACGGGAGACGTCCACATGAGCGTCGACGGGGTGTTCATCGGTGGCACCGGCGACTCGGCGCGCAAGGAGTACGTGCTCGCACATCTGCACGCGGCCCTTCACCCCGAACCGGCACAGGCGCTGACTGTCGGTCTGGGCTCCGGTATCCTCGCGGCAGAGCTTGCGAAGCACGATGGGCTGCAACGGATTGATGTGATCGAGATCGCTTCTTCGGTAGTGGAAGGGGCCACGGCTGTCTCCGAATGGCGGGAAGCATCTGGATCCGACGCGAGACTCTCTGTGGTCGAAAATGACGCGCTCAACGAGCTCATGACGATGAAGCACAGCTATGACGTCATTATCAGCGATGGAAAGTCAAGGCCCACATCGCGTGCGAATGGTCTGTTCTTCTCAGCCGACTACTACCGACTCCTCAGCTCGCGGCTAAG
>SKQU01000014.1 GCA_007118855.1 Spirochaetaceae bacterium | reverse complement strand
TCGACCACGCACAGGTGCACCGGCCACGTATGCCCGAGCGGACAATGGATGTCTATCCACCACGATCCCCGGGCGACCGCGTCCTCGTGCTTTCGCCCCGCCACGATGTCGTCGCCGCTCAGCAGGTAGGAGCCGAGCGCCTGCCTGCTTTCACGGGGTCCGCCCTGGGGCGAGGTCGCGCGAAGGTACACCTTCTCGAAGCCGGGCTGATCGCGGAGGAACCGCACGAAGCGCTGCGCCTGCTCCCTGAGCTCGACCTCAGCCGCCGTGAGATCGTCGACGTTCGTGGGGTCCGCGGCAAAACGGGTCCGGTTGAGCGCCCAGTGGTCGGGCTCGATCGACAGGTCCGAGGCGATGCCGCTCCCGTAGAACCGGATGCGCCCGGCCTCCAGCTCCCCTTCGAGCAGCGTTCGCGCGCTCTTGACCTGCTCCGCCGTCACTCCATCAATGCCCCCGAGATGGACGAAGGAGCCCATCGACTCGACCGCCCCGTCGAAGTCTCGCCCCTGCGCGGTACGCGCGCCGCTTCGGAAGGCGATATCCGCATCGCCTGTCGCGTCGACGAATACCTTCGCGGCGATCGCCTCACGGCCGGACTTCGACTCAACGATCAGGTGGGTCACCTTTCGCCCGCCGGATGCCGGCTCGGTTATCGCGTCGGTTACAAGCGCATGGTAGAGCACCTGCACGCCGGTCTCGATCACCATACGCTCGGCGACGTACTTGAACGCCTCCGGGTCGAACCGCACGCCCCACTCGGTACACGCCTGCTCCCACGCCGGCGCGCCACCGCTCGCGTGCATGCACCCGGTCATCTCGCGCAGGATCCCCTCGACGATCGGCACGTCGCTCTCGTGCGCGGTGTGCCCCAGGATGGGCGCAACGAGTCCTGCGGTCGCAAGCCCCCCGAGAAATCCGTAGCGTTCTACCAGGAGTACGCGTGCGCCCTCCCCCGCCGCGGCGATCGCAGCCGGTATGCCTCCGGGGCCTCCGCCTGCGACGACCACGTCGTAGGTTCCTCTCACGGGTATAGACTGCTCGGGAACGGTTATGGTGCTCATACCCTATCCTACTCGCTTTTCCCGGCGTCATCAAAGGCTGCTCTTGCCGCCGGGGCTCATTCGGGCTACCGTAATCCCATGAAAAGGATCGCTTCGATCCTGTGTCTGCTCCTCGCCGCCGTCGCGGTCTGGCCGCGGATTCCGCCCCGGTCTGTCTCGCGCGAGGAGTCCGAGGTCCGCGACCTCTTCCTCGCCTACATCGTCGGGATCGTGCTCGGTGATCACGAGCTCGACGTCGACGGTCCCACGCTGCTCGAGGTCTTCCCGGAGTTCGAGGGGAGCTCGCTCGACTTTCCCTTCCACGACATTGAGCGGGTCACCCGCGCCTCGAGCCCGGAAGGCGCGGTGATCGCGATCGACTTCGTTGAACCGCTCTCCTTCCCGGTACCGGTCGACATCCTCGGCTACCACCCGGGGCGAATCTATACCTCACGCAGGGTTGTCTTCGAAGAGGTGCCGGTGGGCAGCTACGGCGAGCTCACGCAGGTCTACGTCATGCACCGCAGGAGCGGCGTGATCGGGATCGACTTCGTCCGCTGGCTCGACGTGCTTCTGGGCTCGCTCCTCAGCGACGTCGACGCCCGCATCCTCGCGATCGCGGTGCTCGACGAACGCTGGTACGCCCTCATGGGCGGCGACACCCCCGACGGCGGCTGGATCGCCGGTGTCCTCGACCTGCGCCGAAACCGCATCCTCCTGCGCCCCCCGCGCCCCCTGCGCAACTTCGCCCGCGACCTCCTCGAGTCGCCGTGAGGGGCTCTTTCCACCGCCGCGGCGTGCTCGTTGGCCCGGGCAGGACTCAGCGGAAGACGACTCGGAGGCCGACGTCTACGCCGAAGTCGCCCGGTTCATCAAAATCCCGATGGGCAACAGCGCAGAAGGAAGCGGAGCCGCCCCAACCGCCGCCTCTGACCCCCCGGTATGCGCCCGAGTCCGGCCCGGCCGGGCAGGTCAGCTCACCAGCGGGATAGTCCTCCCACCAGTCCCACACCCACTCCCACACGTTCCCGCTCATGTCGTACAGGCCAAGCTCGTTGGGCAGTTTCGTGCCGACCGGATGGCTGGTGCCGACCGAATTGGCGGCGTACCAGGCGTGGTCAGCTATGTGTGCATTGGAGTCTCCGTCTTCAGCGCTGCCGGCATAGGCCTTGGTATAGCCGGTTCTGTTGACACCTTCGACGTCGAACGCTCCGGCTCGAGCATCCATCGTTGCTCCCATCGCGGCCCACATCCACTCGGCCTCCGTCGGCAGCCGGTAACCGTTTGCCTCCGTGTTCATCGTCACCGCGTCCCACTCTTCGTCATTGGATACCGGCACGACTCCCCACGCGCCCGGGTTCGTAGAACCTTTGATCGTGTAGACCGGTGTTCTTCCCTCCGCGATGCTGAGCGCGTTGCAGAATACGACCGCATGGTACCAGCTCACCATCTCCACCGGAGCGTCGGGTCCGGCGGCCGGGA
>SKQU01000152.1 GCA_007118855.1 Spirochaetaceae bacterium | reverse complement strand
GAGATATCTGCCATGTCGCGCTCGAAGCGCGTGAGTATCGCGTCGGCCTGCCCATACTGGAGTCCCAGGTCCGATTCACGGAGGCCCACCGGCCGGTAAACCTGCTGTGCTTCGCGCACGACGATGAACTGACGGTGGTCCGGCGCCTCGTCGTACTCGGCATACTGAGCGGCGCCGGTGCGCCACGCGTCGAGGAAGGAGCCGCGGCCGAGCAGCGTGATCTCCACCGGCACCCATACCTCGTCGTTCACGATGAGGGTCATCGCGGGATCGGGATGGACCGTGCGGGCGCGTGACGCGGGAACCTTCGTGTTGACCGCGGGGTAGATGTGCCCGGGTATCGTGATGAATCCCGCCTCAATCCCCACCGCCTCGAGCAGCGCGGCGTAGAGCACGGTCAGATCGTCGCAATCGCCGGCCCCACGCAGCAGAGCGTCTCGCGGAAGGCACACCGAGTCGACGAACTCCACGTTGCCCTGCGCCCGGGCAAAGGGCAGCACCGGGTCGCTCTGGTAGACGACCCCGAGCTCGACGAGCGCGTGGTAGGTTCTGATCGCGGTCTGCAGCGGTTCGGGAACGCCGGGGCGCTCGGTTTTTACACCGACCCTGCGAATGAACGCGCCGTAGTTGCGCAGCGCACTGTCCGCCGGTGTGACGAGGGCCGCCGCCTTGCGGTCGTCGTCCCAGACGAGGGCGGTCTTGTCGTAGAGGTCGAAGGAGATCGGGAACCGCTGTTCCACGGGCCGACCCTGGGTCCGGTAGCTCGCGATCACCTCGCCGGTGAGCGGGATCGTGCCTTCCGTACGGAAGACTTCCTGGTTGAAGACCGCGAAGAGATCCACGGTCTTTGACGCTCCGGGCTCGAGCTCGTCTATGCTTGCGCAGGTGGTGGGCGAGTCCATGAACGCCGGCTGATGGAAGGCGATGTGCAGGTCGGTGATGCGGTGCCGGTCGGCATTCGCGATGGTGAGCGACCCGACAGGATGCTCGAGGTAGTAGCTCTGCATCGCCGCGAACACCCGGCTCAGATCGACCTGCGAGAACTGGAGGCTGCGGATCGTCGCGGTGGGAGCGTCCGGATCCTGGCCGAGTCTCCAGTGCGCGGACAGACCCAGTCCGAAGACCGGCCCGTCGAGCTCGCGGAAGTAGGGAACCGATGAGCGGAGGTACCGCAGGTGGGGGTGAACGTCGATCGCGAGATTGAACCCCGGACTCACGGTAATCCGCGCTCCGGCCTGCAAAAGGAGGCTCGAAAGTCCCTGGGGTCCTTCGGGAAGGTTCGGGAAGACCGCATGGGTAACCCCGGCGAGGGCCTCCCCGGATATCTCAAACGCCTTGGCAAAGCGGTGCGCGACCGTTATCCCGCCGGCAGTGTAGAGATGCCGGTTCTCCCACTGGGAATCGTCCGTCTCTCCGGCAGCGAACGTCATGGTGCCTACCGTCAACGTCGGCTGCAGAATCGGGATCGCCGGTACGGGCACCCGAACCGTTGCGGAGAACCCGTAGAGCGTGTAACGGACCGGATAGTCGACGAGCGGTGTGAGCAGATCGTAGCCGGCTCCAAAGGAAACCGGAAAGCGGTAGTACCGGTTCAGGTCGATGGAATCGTCCGCCGGTGCGGCGGTCACGACGAGACTGAAGAGCATGACCGCCATGATCACGACGGCGGCCGTGGTTCCGACGCGGTTCTCCACTTCGTGCGTTCGTATGGTCACAGGTGCCTCCTCACAGCTCGGGAACGCGGAAATCGAACAGGCCGATGCCTTCGTCCATCGCAACGTAGATTCTTCCGCCGGTGTAGGCCAACCGGTACCAGTCGCCCTTCAGCGGCAGCGTCTGTGCGGCATAGACCGACGTGCCGTCCGGAGCCCTCGCGTCGAGGACCATGAGCCCGTCGTCCCGGAGCCCCGTCCACGGGTTGCGGTAGGCGGCGTACATGAACCGGTCGGCGAGCTGGATGCCCGAAACGCTGTACCGCCAGTCGTCCTCGTCGTACAGCCGCGACCGCGAGAGCTCTCTCGGCATTGCCGGGATGGAGACATCGTAGCAGATGACGGTGGCTACACCACCCATGGGCTTGCCGGAGGCGTAGAGCCGGTTGCCGTCCGGGATCACGGCATGGACCTGGATGCCCGGCGACAGCGTGCCGATCAGCGAAGGCTGACGCGGGTCTGAGAGATCGACGATCGATATGCCGATGTCCCCCGAAGCCAGGTACCCAACCGAGCCCACGATCGCGACCGAAGTCGTGGAGCCGTAGACGGTTCCGGTGCTCACCTCTACGGGCTCCGAAGGAACGCAGATGTCGTAGATCGCGAGCCCGCCGCTCTGCATCGCGACGTAGGCGTAGTCGCCGCGAACGGTGACGGAGGAGGGGCGCGTGGGGGTTTCAGCAGACCCGACGACGAGCGGAGAGCCCGCGTTGGCCACGTTGACCAGGGTCACACCGGCGTCGGTCAGTACCACTGCGTGCTCACCGTGGATCTCGATCAGATGCCCCGGATGGGAGAGCGTGACGGATCCCTGAAGATCCGGGCTG
>SKQU01000102.1 GCA_007118855.1 Spirochaetaceae bacterium | reverse complement strand
CGAAACCCGAGGTCGACGAGTACCTGAAGCCGCCCGTCGTGCCGGACGCCTCTCACCGTGGCGCGGTAGACGTACTCGATCACCGGCGGATTGTACCACGTCCACGGTGGTGCGAGAATCACCCGCTACCGGGCGGCATGAGCCGCTTCGCGCCGGCGCGCAGCGGGGGTTCTTGATTCGACCTGCAGCATATGGTCTCCGATAGCCTCGAGATCGACGACCCTGTGCACGGGGTGGTTCATCAGTGCCTCCGGACTGCCGCGGAGTTCCGCGCACGCGATGTTTGCCTAACACCCCGCGGTCGGTCCCGTACAGCTCGGCAAGCACGGCGCTCTCTCCGTCCACGCGCAGGACTACCGACGGGCCGGCGAGCGGATCGAGGGGCTGAAGGCACCCCGCGAGGAGCGGCAGAAGCAGAAGCACCCTGGTTGGCAGAATGCGTCTTTGTATGACTATTTTCAGCATGTTTCCTCGCACCCACAATATGCTACCTCAGACTCCACGGGGTCGCCTCGCCCACCTTGTCGCCGAAGGTGAGCCCGGCCGCCGGGTCACCAGGGGTTCGTCGCGTCCATCTCCCACTTCCTGATCGAGCGGACGCGCAGCGCCCCGTCCCTGCTGAAGACCCGGAAGCCGGTGCTGTCGTCCCGCATCGGGTAGACCCGCTGCACGAGGACGATCCTCGAGTTCACGAAGATCTCGATGATCGACCGGTCGACGAAGATGTCGAGATGCAGCTCGCGTGCGGTGAACGGGACGACCTGCCGCCTCACTGCCTGCACGTACTCGCGCGAGCGATCGCGGCTCGACCGATCGAAGTCGATCGTGACCCAGCCGGCGGCCGAGTCGAAGAGCACGACCGTCTGCTCCTCACCATCCGGAGAGCAGAGGAGCTTGATCCCGTACTCGCGTGCACCGTCGGGTGAGAGGGTCAGCTGGACCTCTTCGCATGAGGAGTCGAGCTCGGGAACGCGCAGCTCATCTCCGGCGCGCAGGGTCATGTCCGGCACCGAGATCTCGTCGTACCGCAGCGACGATATCTCGCTGATCGGGTCGATCCTGGGCAGGCCCGCTTCGTCCGGGCTGAAGTGCCACGGCAGGGTCATGACGTTCCGCCATTCGGAGTCGAGAGAGCCCGACGCCTCACCCACCGTCGCCATGAATACACGCCGGTCCCGGTCGTCCAGGAGCGTCTTGGGCCCGAAGACCATCGAGCCGAGCCAACTCAGCTGACCGTGGTGTTCCGGGGTAAACCGGTGGTCCTCGTAGCGCCCGAGGTAGTACTGGCACTTCGCGAACGGCCGGTGCGTATGCATGACGAGCATGTACCGCTCGCCGAAGGGGAAGAAATCGCTGCACGCGCAGTCCTCCACCTCATCGGTCCACTCCCGACTCGACCGGTAGAACGGACCGAGGTATTCCCAGTCGACGAGATTCTCTGAGGTGAACAGACTCGTCGAATCACCCTCGTACCCGGGCCGGAAGTTCCTGTTGCCGATGAGCGCGTAGTAGGCGTCACCCTCCTTCCAGCCGCTCGGGTCGAAAATCACGCATTCCGGGTACCGGCGTGACGGCGTGCGGAACTCGGAGTCGATGGGGATGACCGGGTTCTCCGGAAGACCGACCCAGGTATCGAGGTTCTCATCGAAGCTGCGGTAGATGCAGATCCCTTGACGCGGCATGTTGGTGATGATCGTCGGGACCTCGGCGTCGCGGATGACAGCGCCGGTGTTGAAGTAATCGCCTTTCGTTCCGGCGAGCGGTTCGCGGAGTGCGGTGGGATGGTAGCGCCAGTGGAGGAGATCCCTGCTCGAGATGTGCTGCTGGCTCGAAAAATCGCGCTCGCCGGGACCGTTGGCTATCTTCTGCAGGTACCCGCTGTGGTATAGCCCGTTCCAGTAGAGCATGCCGTTGAGGTCGTTCCACCGCCCGGCGGGCGGCAGGAAGTGATACCGCGGTCGGTGCCTCTCTCGCGTCATCCGCTCGCGAAGCTCGTAGAACTCCATCATCAGCTCGTCGGTATTCATGATCTCTTCCTTCTTCCGGCGGTCGTGGCTCGGAAAGTGTCATGAACCCTGGTGTCGCGCTCTTTCGCATGGCATTCTGACGCAGACAGATGCGCCGTGATGCGGGGCACAGAACACCGGGGGGGGATCGCCTGAACGGTCCAGGACCTTACCCTGAAAGAAACTGTTGGGCGTCCGGCACCAGGGTTCATGACATTCTCCATACCTCGCACTCCCCAGACAAGTCAGGACATAGCGCAGGAATCTACAACACGCAACGGGGCGCACCGGGAACCGGGATGACGGTCGTGCCTCCAAGGCGTTACTTTGAACCCAGCGCATCCGCGTGCCATACCGGCGCTACGGAGCCAATGCAGGATGATGGACAGGGGGAACGGATGGTTCGCGGTGAGAACGGGAAGGGACGACGGAAGCTGGTAGCTGCAGCAGCCATGATCGCGGCGTTCGCGACGGTCAGCGGGTGCAGGAGCGGTCTTGATCAGGCCGGGAATATCTATCCGCTCCCGGAGGCCTCTCAGACAATTGCTACGATCCGCCTGATCGGGGAGAGCGACGAGATCGATCTCACGATCCACGGGGCAGTCGTGACCTACGCGAAACCGCAGCTTGGTACCGACCCGCCGACGCTCTTCCTTCAGGCCGTGCCTGAAGGTCCGGCGATCGCCATTGGGGCTCACGGTATGGACCTCCTCGACAAGCGGGTGGGAGACGCGATCTCGATCCGGGTGACCGAGACGCGGATGTTACAGGGTCGGCTTCACATCACCGACTTCACGGATTTCGAAGTCCTGGAGCGAAACGTGCCGTTCGATCATCTCGTGGTCGATGTCAGCGATGCTCCTGATCTCGTCTCCCATTCGATCATCTGGGAGTCACGGATTGTGCTCGTGACCGGAACGGTAACCGGCGAAGCGGTTTCAGCAGGGACTGGCTACCAACAGATGGAGTTCGCGACGCAGGCGGTTGAGTCGAGCATGCTTCGACTGCGCGCACCAACCGAGCTACTGGACGCGCTCTCTCTCGAGCCTGGGTGCGAGGTCTCGGCGTACGGGATCCCCGTCTGGCGTTTCGAGAACGTCGTGCAACTCAACCCGCACGAGCTGGATGAGATCGTCTCGTGGGAGTGCCCGGTCGAATAGGGTGACACCTTCTTCGTGGTCTGTCCGGGAAGATCAAGGACTCAGCGATCGCCACGGATGCATGGTCCGTCGCCCCCGCGCGAGCCGTCGCACAGACGAAGTTGAACCGCTGGATCGCTAGAAGGCCCGGGCAGCACGCGCTCTGGCGATGCCGTTCTTGTCGTTGACGAAATCGTTGCCATTGACAAAGGTCTGCGCCCAGGCACCGTCCTCAAAGATCTCGGAGGAACTCCAATAGACATCCGACCCAAAACCGCCCAAGCCTTCTTCATGCAGGTTCTCGTACATCAGGTTCAGCTCATCTTTGGACGGCAGAAACCAGTCGTCATACCCCCCATGCGCGGCGTTCCTGACGACTTCGGCAGCAGGATGCAGTGTTCCCAGCATCGCAGAATACGTGTTCTGGTATCCGCTGCCCACGCCTGTCGTTGTCCCTGGCGTTGAGGTCGTATTCGTCTTCCACTGGTGAATCCCTTCCTCGTCGGCCGTCCACGCCTCAAGGTAGCGCCACCCGTCGGTGTACTCTCCCTTATCGTAGAACACGATCCCTCCGGCCGGTCCGGTTGCCCCTATCTCGTAGACCCAGTTTGCAATGAGCTCCGTATTCGCCGGTATGTCCCAGTCCCGTGCGCTCTCCATCGCCGCAGTGTAATACTGCGCGCCGCTGCCATTTGGACTGGTGTAGTACCCGTCAAACAGTACCCCTGCCTTTGACGGAGCCATCGCAACCGGCATGGGCTGCCCCATGGTCGCAGTCACGCTTGTTGAACCCCCTACCCCACCTTGCCTTTCAAAGGTCACCGTGTAGGCTTCCGGCTCGGGCTCATCCACGTCGAGGTCCATCAGCTCATTACGGCACCCGCTGACCGTTACGAGCATCGCCACTGCCGCCATCGTCGCGATGGCACTCCATTGCCGGGCTTTGCCTTTCACTCTCATGGTCCGCTCCCCTCTTCGCCACGCCAGGGCACCCACGCGCGTCCATCTGCCGGGCGCTCACAGCAGCTCATAATAGGTGAGTATAACGATCATTAATTCAAGGGACAAACAAACGCTTCGCAGGGCGGGCTTGCGTGCGGGGTGACCGGCTTCCGTCAGATCTCCTCGTACTCGATTGATACGGGAACAGGGCTCGTGTATGCCCGGCGTCCGCGCGCGTCTTCAAGGATGATGGTGACACCGTTCTGTACACGGTAGCCGTGTACGGCGAAGTCGAACTCGAACGACTCGCTCGTCGGGTGGTCGCCCGCCGGATAGCAGGTCGCCCCGCCGAACTCGGTGCCCGTCGACCGTACGTGACAGGCCACGCACGGTGAGCACAGTACGTGGAGCTTCCCGTCCTCCGTGACGTCGAGGCCACGCAGCTCCGGGCCCTGGGATGCATAGGTCCGCTTCCGGCGCAGCGCCTCCAGGATACCTCGTTGGGAATACGTGGACACCAAGGCGCCGGTCCAGGCCGTCTGCGGCACGAAACGCTCGCCGAACCGGCCCGGCGACTCGCGAGGGCCAGAAGGTCCGACCTCTCCGGTACCGGAACGATCTTGTCGTGATCCATGCCGCCAATGAAGTCGTATCCCTCCTGGCGGTACGCGTCAACGGCGCCCTCCCTCCAGTCGGGCATGCCGGGGCACTCCAGGTGGTTGTGCAGATTCCCTTTGCACCAGCTGCCCTCGACGGCGAATTGATTCCTCACGGTCCCCCTGATGCGGACGGCCGTTTTCTTTTTCGTTCCAATCACGTCGAAGGAGATCGTGAGGCCTTGTTCTGTTGCTTCCATTGACACCTTTCCCGTACTCATTGGTCAGCGCGTGGTGGTAACCATACAGACGACCCCGAGCACCGGACCGTCACGCTCCCGGGCTCGCGGACTGGCGGCCGAGTTCCAGTGCGATGTCAGCGGCAAGCGCCGCGTTGTTCTTCACCAGTGCGATGTTTGCCTCCAGGCTCTGTCCGCCGGTCAGCTCGACAATGCGACCGAGGAGGAACGGTGTAAGCTCACGGCCCGTGACGCCCCGCCTTTCTGATTCGGCCACGGCCTGATCGATGAGACCGGCAATGTATCCGTGCTCGAGCTGTGCGGCATCCGGGATCGGATTGGCCACAAGCGCCCCCGCACGCAGGCCGAAATCCCAGGCGGCGAGGAGGGCCCTGGCGAGATCAGCGGCGGTGTCGAGTCGGGCCGGCACACTCACACCGCTCTTCCTCGTATAGAAGGCCGGAAACTCGTCGGTACCCACACCGTAGACCGGCACCCCCATCGTCTCAAGGTATTCGAGGGTCCTGGGGATATCGAGTATGGACTTCACGCCCGCGCTGACCACCGCCACCGGCGTGCGTGAGAGCTCCTGCAGATCGGCCGACACGTCCAAGCTCTTCTCCACGCCACGGTGCACACCCCCGGTACCGCCGGTGGCAAAGACCCGGATTCCCGCGCGATGAGCCGCGATCATGGTCGTTGCGACGGTGGTTGCCGCGATCCTTCCGCCTGCGAGGATGAGCCCGAGATCACGGCGGCTCGCCTTCACGACATCGCGACTCGAGGCAAGCCGCTGAAGCTGAGCCTGAGACAGCCCGACCTGGAAGGCACCGGCTGCGATCGCAACGGTAGCGGGAATCGCACCGTGGCGGCGCACCACCTCCTCCACCGCCAAAGCGGTCTCGAGATTGCGCGGATAGGGCATGCCATGGGAGATGATCGTCGACTCAAGCGCGACCACCGGCGTTCCGGCTCTGATCCCCCTGGACACTTCCTCGCTGCAGGTCAGGTATCTGTCATGCTGTCTCATCTCAGCTCCACAGCGGGCCCGGAATCAGGCGAACACAAGATGCGGCAGGAGGATCAGGCGGGCGTGTCCAGCAACCGCGCCTGCGAGATGACGAAGTCGACCTCGCGGCCATCCGCATCGCGGAAGTACCGCACCTCATACGCCTGCACCAAGGGGGTGGTACGGAGCCGTTACCTCGAGCTTCCGGCAGCAAACCGGATCCCGGCGATCACAGGATATGGTGCCAGAGGGAAGTCCGGGGGCGTGCCGAACGCCGCTACGGCTCGTGCGGCGCATCATCCCCCATCATCAACGAGAACTGCGGTTACCATGCCGTTGGCGCCGTTGAGGCCGTTCCAGCGCATGGCCTTGCCACCGAAACCACCGCTGCCGGCGAGTCCGCTGCCGGTTTCGATGGTGTTGCTGAGCGAGTAGTCTGGATCCACCGCTCCGGCGAGGGTGACGAATACGCCTGTTGAATGACCACCCGCGCCGCCTCCGCCGCCGCCTCCGTGACCGCCGTCACCCCCGTCACCCCCGCGCCCGGCGTTACCCATGGCATAGGAATACGGCCCGTCTGCGATCCCACCGTCGGCCCCGTGCCCACCTCTACCGCCGACGCCGCCGGAGCCACCGTCGCCGCCCTTGCCCGCGCGGCCGCAGTAGATGACGCAATCGCTCAGACGCGGCAGGCTGCTCGTCGGCTGAGTATTGTGGATGAAGACGCCGAAGACGCTGCCGCCGCCTGTACCGCCCTGTCCGCCCCCACCAGGGTGAGCGCCGGAACCGCCTCCACCGCCGGAAGGCCCCAGAGTATCGTAACCCGATGCGCATTCGGAATCGATGTCAACCCCGCCGCCGGCGCCGCCGCCGCCACCACCGCTTCCCGGCGATCCGTCAGTACCGGGGTTGCCGCCGCCACTGACCATGCGGCTGTCAACGATTGTCCACCCGGCGCCACCGCTGCCTCCCATTCCGTCGTAGCCACTACCGCCGTCCGTGCCGTTTGAACCGGTGGCCGGGAACCCTCCGGTCAGGAATGTGGAGCAAGCCGGGGACGAGTTGTAGCGGTTGTGCCCGCTATTCCCGCGGAGTCCGGGATACGACCCGAAGCCGTCGCCGGCGGGGGGCTGCTGCGAGTTATGGCTGGGACATTCTGAAAAGGCACCCTCACCCCCGCTGATGCTGTTCCCGTCGTAGCTCAGTTCCCCGCCGCTGCCGCCGGAGACCGGCGTGGTCTGTAGGTCCCAGCACGCTGCAAGACTTTGGGTGTCTGTCTCAAAGCTGTCGCTGCCGCTGACACCGGGCGATCCGTCCTCGCCGTCCTCGCCGTCTGCGCCGCGTGAGCCGTCTCCGCCCCTGCCGGCGTGCAGGATGCATTCGCGGATCTCGAGCGAAGCAGAGGAGTCGATTATGTGGATGACCGAGCTGGTTTGCCCACTGCCCATCGAATCCGGGCCCTGGACCACGAACCCCTCTACGACGGTCGGGCTTTGGATGCTATCGGCGAGAATCGTGTAGTGCTGTGTGTTATCCGATCGGATGACGGCTTTGAGACCATCTGTATCCCTCCGAGTGAAACCGGGATCGTATCCGCCGAGCAGGCTGATGCCATCCGCAAGACCAATGCTTTCGACATAGACGCCGCACGCGACAACGACCGCCGACTTGCCGTCCTGCAGAGCCTCCTCGATCGCGTGCGTGATTGTCCTGAAAGGCGATGAGACGCTCTGCCCGTCTGATAGATCGCTTCCCGTTGTGGACACGAACACGTAATCGGGCGGGAAGCTGAGGGGCTCCGGTGTGACGCTGATTACGTCGATCATGAATGAACCGGACGCGGACCCTCCACCGGAACCCTCGACGGTGAATTCGACGACCGCGTGCTGCGTATCTGCAAAGGTATGTGAGTAGAACGGCCCGTCCATAGTGCCGGGGCCGGCGGTGATCCGGTAGGAAAGAGCAAAGGAGGCCTCTGCCTCGTGGTGGACGTAGACCGCAAGGTTCAGGTAGAACGTAAGCCCGGCGTATGCCGTCTGATCCGGAATGGACTGTACCGTGGGCACAATGACAGGCCCACCGTCGTCGAGCAGGCCGTCTCTGCACGCCAGCAGGAATGCCAGTACCAGGACCGAAGCTGCAAGCAGAGCCGCGTGGATCGGCCTCATACACTGCACCTCCAACCGGCGGTGTCGTCTTGCCTGACTCTCGGGCTCACTGCGGTATAGAGTCCGCCTCGGCCGCCATCATACACGCCCTGTTGAGTTGCGGCAAGCTCAGGGCGCAAAGCGCCACAGGTCGTTGAGCCGGCCAGGCTGGCCCGCGCCGTCACGGCCTTCATTCCTGCCTCCTGTGAGACCTTCTGCCTGGTGCCGACTATCCCTTGTCGTCAGAGAGCTCGATGGCGGTAGCGTCCATTTCGATCCTCACCCGGTAGGGGTTTCGTTGGGATTCCTCCTCGAGCTCCTGGAGGAAGGCGATCCAGAGGTCGACGCCTTCGCTCGTGGTGATCGTGTTCGTCGCCGGCTGTCCTGTCCGGTCCGCCGTCAGAAGTCGACGAGTATGGTTCCCCGCTGGGCGTGGTATGCGGTGAAGCTGTTCGCGCCGTTCTGACCGAACGCCCAGATCACCGTATTGGTCTCCCCGGTGCGGATGGGCGAGAAGTAGCGATCGCCAGGGTCGAGCGGCAGCCGGAACGACAGTTCCGTCACACCTCCCTCTTCGCTCCCGCCGAGAGACGTCAGCCGGCTCGTCCCGCCCATGTCGGTCACGGCGCGGTGCCCGGTCGCAGAATGGCCCCAGTCGTGGCGCATGTTGACCTCGCCGCGTTGAACGTACCCGATCACATAGGTCCCCCCCTGCATGCGATTCTGCGGGTTGAAGCCCACCGAAACCCATCCAGTCGTGGGCCCCGAAATGGTCGCTTCGATCTCATCACCATCGACCTTCCAGCGGAAGGTGAACCCGGAATCGAGCTCGATCGTGCTGAATCCGTCATCGCCTTCGGCGACGTCGGGTCGCTGCTGTGCGTGCGCGGCGATCGCCCCTGCAAGAATCAGGAGCGCCGCAAGAGAACTCATCACTCTCCGTTTCCGTGCCTTCATTCTGTATCCTCCTCCATCAGGCGGGCAGGCTGCCCGCGGATCATCTCGCATAGGGTAATACGAGTTAACGGCAGAGCAAAGAAGAATGTCATGAAGCCTGGTGCCGGATGCGGTCCCGAGGGTCTGTTTCACTACTGCGCCGTCAGGGCGAGGACGTAGTCCTTCATCTCCGGCGTGAGCGGGATCTCCCAGCTGCCGGCGGCGTTGGGCATGATGGGGCCGATCACGGTCTGCGTGCCGGTGCGGGGGTCGAACCAGGCCGCGGACCAGCGCCGGTCCGGCTCGAGCGCGACGATCCGCGGCCGGGGGCCGGGCGACCACGGCAGGATGAGTCGGCATATATAAATGATGCGGAAGACGCCGGGCACTCCGGCGGCGTACCAGGCGTCGTACTCGTCGGCGCCGGCCGCGGGCTCCAGCCACTCCGGGTGCGATTCCATCCGCTGCCAGTCGAACCGCCCGAGGAACCGGGCGCACAGCCCGAGCTCGCGCGAGCCGGGAAGCGTTGCCGCCTCAGGCCACGGGGTGTTGCCCCAGGTGGCGCCGTGAGGCGAAGGGCCGTACGGGTTGCCGGGCTCGTTGAGCTGCCAGATGCCGTTCGCGCCGTAGGTGAAGCCGGCCGCACCGGAGAGCAGACTCGCCCAGAAAACGAGCCGCAGCTTCTCCGCGTCCGACTCGTGCATGATCCCTTCGTAGATGACCTCGCCCACGACGACAGGCATGGCGGGCTCCTTCGCCCGGCTCTCCCGGATCCGCCGGACAGAGGTAGCGATGGCCGTGCGCCCGTCGTGGCCGGTCTGGAGCATGTCGAAGTCGAGCACGGTGTCCTCGACCACCTGTTCGCGG
>SKQU01000420.1 GCA_007118855.1 Spirochaetaceae bacterium | reverse complement strand
GCAGGGCTCCCGACCTTCTGCTGCTGCGCTATCCGGCGAGGGTTCGCATCGTCACCACCGAGCCGCAGCCGTGTTTCGTCCTCTGTGAGGACGAATGGGAGACCCTCGTGAAGCTGCTGCCGGGTACGCTTCCGGACGACGGCTACGTGGGCGAGGAGTTCCGGATCCACCGTGCGTCGACGACGATGTCGCCGGAGGCGTGGAGGGCCGGGGTCGCGATCACGGGGACAGAGCCGGTGCGCCTGCCCGAGGAGGACGGTTGGGTCTGGTACCTTTCCACCGACGAGTCATCCCCGGGCCTCGTCGCGATCGCGCTCCATCTGCTGGGCTCCGGTTTCGCGGTCTATCTGGAGGACCCGAACCACGGCCGTCGCCGGGTGCGCAGCGAGGGGCCGTTCACGGTGAGCGTATCCTCGGGTACCGACTGGTTCGCTCCAGTCGTTCGCGACGCCGGCGGCGCGGAAGTCGACCTGCACCAACTCGAACAGATGGCGCTGCACGGGAGCTATGCCGACGAGCACACGGTGGTGCTCCTTGACCCGGCCGATCGCGACCGGATACGGCAGCTAGTCGACCTCGTCGCCGGGAAGGCCGATGGCCGGACGGCCCAGGCCGACATCGTCACGCTCGTGGAGATGGCGGAGCTCGCCGACGAGGTCGACCCCGACCTCGAGGCAGTCAGGGCACTCGCGCACGAGCTGCTCTCACGGGATCGCGCGGGGAGGGCCGGACTTCGGGCCGGACTTCGGGCCGGGCTCCGGGACGAGCTGCCGCCGGCGCTCACGGCCACGCTTCGACCCTACCAGGTTGAGGGCTACGCCTGGCTCGCGATGCTCGCGCGCCACGGACTCTCCGGGTGCCTCGCCGATGACATGGGGCTTGGCAAGACGGTGCAGGCGCTCGCCCTGATGCTGCATCTGCGCGAAGAGGAGCGAGGCGAGGGCTCGCTCCCGCGGGGAGGGTTTCTCGTCGTCGCCCCGGTCTCCACGCTCGGAAACTGGGAACGCGAGGCGGCACGGTTCGCGCCCGCCCTTACGACGCTCGTTCATCACGGGTCCGGCCGGTGCTCGAGCACGGAGGAGCTCTCACGCTACGATCTCGTCGTCACGAGCTACGCGACCGCGGCGCGCGATACGCAGCTGCTCCGGGAGCTCGAATGGCGGCTCCTCGTGCTCGACGAGGCGCAGTTCGTCAAGAACCCGCATACGAGAACCGCGAGGCGCCTGAAGAGCCTGACGTCGGTCCTTCGACTCTGCCTTACCGGTACGCCGGTGGAGAACGTAACGACCGACCTGTGGTCGATCATGGACTTTCTCATTCCGGGGCTGCTCGGCAGCCTCTCCTCGTTTTCGCACCGATTCCCCAAGCGCAACGTGGCCGACACCGAGGTCAGCCAGGCCCGACTCGAACGACTGCGCCGGATCGTGTCGCCGTTCCTGCTGCGGCGGACCAAGGAGGCCGTCGCGCCGGAGCTTCCGCCCCGGATCGAGACGATGTTGAGCTGCGAGATGGGCACGAAGCAGGCGAGGTTCTACGAGACGGTGCGGACCTGGCACCACGCCCAGGTGAAGCAGGCGATTGAGTCCCGCGAGCGCGCGAAGATCGGCGCCGCGATCTTCACCGGTCTGCTGCGACTGCGCCAGGCTGCGCTCTATCCGCAGGACGCCGACCCCACCGGCGAGGGCGTCCCGTCGACCAAGGAGGACGAGCTCCTCGACCAGCTCGACGAGGTGGTCGCAGAGGGGCACCGAGCGATCGTGTTCAGCCAATTCGTCTCGGCGCTCACGAAGATGCGCGATGCGGCGGCCGGTCGTGGCATCAGCACGCTCTACCTCGACGGCCGGACACGCAACCGGCGCGAGCTGATCGACCGCTTCCAGCAGTCCGACGCCCCGGTCGTCTTCTTCATCAGCCTGAGGGCCGGCGGCACGGGAATCAACCTCACCGCCGCGGATCACGTGTTCATCTGTGACCCGTGGTGGAACCCGCAGGTCGAGCGCCAGGCGGTGGACCGCGCGCACCGCATTGGACGCAACCGCCCCGTGATCGTCACGCGACTCGTCACCGCGGGGACGGTGGAGGAGAAGGTTCTCGCGCTCCAGCAACAGAAACGTCGGCTCGCAGCGGACCTCATCGCCGAGAACACGGGCGGCATCGACATGGAAAGCGTCGCGGAGATCCTCTCTCTCTTTGAGCGCGAACCGTGAAGTATGTCATGAGAGCTATGACCCGATGATCACCGTTGCCACCGGAGAGGAACAGCTGGAACGCGAGCTGCCCGGCGTCTACCAGGATCCCGCCTGATTGTTCGGGACGGTTCGCTATTCGTCCATCAGTCGATAACCCACGCCTACCTCAGTCAGGAGGAGGCGCGGACGCGCTGGGTCGGGCTCCAGCTTACGCCGCAGATTCGCCATGAAGACGCGAACATACTGAGTCTCGTCGGTAAGGCCGGGTCCCCAAACCTCGGAGAGGAGCATCTGGTGCGTCACGACTTTCCCAGCGTTGCGAACGAGCACCATGACCATGCGATATTCGGTCGGTGTAAGATGAACCCGCGTTCCGTCAAGCGTGACGGTGTGGGAGTTCAGATCGACGACCAGACCCCCGACGCGGAACTCACCCGTCTCGAGATTCCCGTTTGACATCCGCGCGAGATGACGAAGAGCGACTCTGACTCGCGCCAGCAGTTCTGCGACTCCAAACGGTTTGGTCAGGTAGTCATCTGCGCCCGCGTCGAGCGCATTAACCTTGGTACGTTCCTGACCACGAGCCGAGACGACAATTATCGGCGGCCTGGTCCACTCTCGCAACTCTCTGATTACCTCTATGCCATCCCGGTCAGGAAGTCCAAGATCGAGAATGATCACGTCGGGGACATGAGACGCTGCATGTGAGAGTGCACTCTTCGCACAATCGACGTCTACGACACGGTAACCCTGACTGGTGAGTCCTGCAACGATGAACCGCCGGATCGGCGGGTCATCCTCCACCACCAGGACGAGTGGGGAGTACTCCATAGCTAGAACCCTTCGCCCCTCGGCCCGTGAGGATCGACCGCGGGCTCAACGGGCAGTCGCACCTCGAACCGTGCGCCGCCGCCCGGACCGTTGGACACCGCGATGGTCCCCGAGTGCGCCTCAGCGATGGACCTGCAGATCGCAAGACCCAGTCCCATTCCGCGCCGCGAGTCCGGTATCAGTCGCTCGGTGTAGAACCGCTCAAAGGCGTGTGTGAGCGCGGCCTCACTCAGACCTGGTCCGTCATCCTCCACGACGAGTACCACATCATGGCCCTGGCGATCTATTGACAGCCGAACGGCGGTCCCGGCGGGCGTATGCTGGATCACATTCTCCAGCAGATTGATGATCAGCTGTTCGATCAGCCCACAGTCCATCCGTACCAGCACCGGTTCGTCCGCCACGTCTACGGCGACCTGGTGGGTCTCGTGGATTCGCTCGACGCGCCTCAGAGCGGCGGCGAGCACATCGTCAAACACCTCGACGCTGCCGCGAAACCGCACCGCCCGCTCCTCGGCGCGGGTGAGACTCAGGAGATTCTCTACGAGTCCGGTAAGCCAGCGCGCATCGTCACGAATCGAGCACGCGAGATCGTCACGAGTCACAGCGGACAGAGTCTGCTCAGACACAAGAGTGCTGGCTGAACCGACGATGGCCGCCAAGGGAGACCGCAAATCGTGGCTGATTGATTGCAGCAGATCCGAGCGCAGCCGTTCGCGCTCGACTTCGATTCTCGCGTTCTGCTCTCGACGGCTCATCTCTTCACGGTCCAGCGCGAGCGCGAGCTGGACGGCCAGGGCTCGTATCGGCTCGCTGGTTGCCTGCGGCAGTCCGTCAGCCGCGGTATCCACTGCGATGACGGCAAGGGTTCTACCCCTCGCCACAACGGGGGCGAGCACGAACGACGTGTCGCCGACGTTCACCAATACCGCCCGCCCTGCGTCCGGCTGACCAAGCACTTCCCGCACCGGAAGCACGAGGCGCTCGTCGTGAGTGAAGCCGTCGATGCCGTAGAACCGCAGGGACGCAGGGCCGTCATCGACGATACAGAGGACGGGCCGGTCGGTAAGTCCGGACAGGTGGCCCACGGCCGCTCTCAGGACATCCTCCTGTCCGCGAGCGCCGAGCAGGGATCGGCTCGACTCGTAAAGGTGGTTTGTCAGCAGTTCGCGATGCTCGGCCTCTTTGGCCTGGCGTCGTATGCGAGCGGTGAGCTCGCTGGAGATGACGGCAACGGTGAGCATGACGGGAAATGTGACGAGGTACTGCGGATCACTGACGACGAAGGTGAAACGCGGCTCGGTGAACAGGAAGTTGAACAGGACCACGGCGATGAGCGAAGCGCCGATGCCTGTCGCGCGGTCGGTCATTACCGACGCAATCACTACGCTGAGCAGGTACAGGAGCACGATGCTTGATTCGGTGATCCCGGCATGGCGGAACAAGAGCGCGAGCCCGGTAGCCGCGCCGAGGGAGAGAAGGAGGACCGCGGAACGCCTGACATTACGCGGGAGGCGCGAGAGGAGATCCCCCGCCTCGACCGTCGTACCGAGACTCAGCATGCTGCCTCCCGGCGCCATACGATCAACAATGTATCAAGACTGTGCGCTTGCGCATAAAGATCCCGTAAAAACAACGCGGTAGGAATTGCGTGCGCCACAACCCCAATCATACGATGCAAAAAGGTGAATATCCAGTCGCTCTTGCGCAGTACCGCGGCAGTGTGCGCCGGTCTGGCCGTTGTCTTCCTTTTGCCGCTGGGAGTCGCACTCCTCTACAGTGAGAACTGGCTCGCCTTCGGGATTCCGTTGATCGGCCTGGGGACCTTGGGGGCCGCGGGAGCCATCGTGGGATACAGATCACCGCGTCCGCTCGGCCCTCGCGAGGGTGTCCTGATCGTCATCGTCACGTGGACGATCGCCTGTGTCTCGGGCGCGGTTCCCTTCATGATCAGCGGGGCTACCTCCACATTCGCCGACGCCCTGTTCGAGTCTGCGAGCGGATTCACTACGACCGGGTCGTCGATATTCTCAGATGTCGAGTCTTTACCCAGGTCTATTCTGTTCTGGCGCAGCTTGTCACACTGGCTCGGAGGTATGGGGATACTGGTTCTTGCGGTCGCGATCCTTCCCGCGCTCGGCGTTGGCGGATATCAGCTCCTGCGGGCCGAAGCCCCGGGACCGGAGGTCGAGCGGCTTGCCCCTCGGATCACTCAGACCGCCAAAGTGTTCTGGACCATCTACGCAGGCATGACGAGCATCCAAACCGGACTGCTCATGCTGGGAGGCATGGATGCGTTCGACGCGGTCAACCATGCGTTCGCGACGCTCGCGACCGGAGGTTTCTCGACGAGAAATGCGAGTATCGCCGCGTACGAGAGCCCGTATATCGAGTGGGTCGTCACTTCATTCATGATTCTTTCCGGCGTGAACTTCGCCCTCTACTACCGTGCATTGATGCGTCAGTTCCGGCGCATCAGGGACGACTCGGAACTGCGCACGTACACGTGCTACATCGTGGGGTGCATCGCGGTCGTGACCGTCGCGCTTCTCGCCGGCCGCACGTACTCCGGTCCCGCCGAGTCGATACGATACGCCGCATTCCAGGTCGCGACGCTGGCAACCTCCACCGGATTCGCGACTGCCGACTACGTTGCGTGGCCGGGTGTGGCCCGCGGGGTTCTTCTTGTGGCGCTGCTCGTTGGCGGGTGTGTAGGCTCTACCAGCGGCGGAGTGAAGATGCTGCATGTGACCACACTTCTCAAGATCGTGGGACGACAGCTGCGGCAACTCAGTCACCCGCGAATCGTTGTGACGATTCGGATCAACAACGTTCCGCTCACTGCCAGAACAGAGACAGCCATCGTTGGCTTCGTTGTCCTGTACCTTGCCGTAGTCGCGATCTCTACGATCGTTGTTGCCGGATCCGGCACCGATCTCGAGACCGCCTTGTCTGCAAGTCTGGCGGTCATTGGAAACGTTGGGCCCGGGTTCGGTCAGGTGGGACCGACGCTCAATTACGGGTTCCTCCCGGATGGGATCAAGGTCTTCCTGAGCGCGGTGATGGTCACCGGTCGGCTCGAGGTCTACACCGTGGCGCTGCTATTCGTTCCCGGTTACCTGCGAGGATGGTAGGTGTCCTGCCGATGGATAGTGAACACTGGCGCTACACAGCGGCCATGAAGCATACCGTACGGATCCGCGGTAGTGTCGGCCGCAGCCCCTTGCCGTCTGGAAGCCCGGGCCGCGGGGTGGGAGCCGCCTACCCATTCGTAGACGACGGCAGTCCGCTGCGGCGGGGTCCTCATCTCCACGGAGGGGCGGCGCTGCGCGAGAGGGCACGCGCGGCATGTGGAACCGCATCCGCCGGTCAGGGAATCCGCGCATCGGCGGATCGTGCCGCGACGCTCCCAGAAGTCCAGGAGCGGCTCGACCTCCCGCGGAGGCGCCTCGAGCTCGGCGGCGAGCTGCGTGAGCGTCGCCGCCTTCATCCGCTCGAGTGCGGCGGCGACATCTCGCAGCGTCATGTCTCCTCCGCAAACACAGCCGGGCGATAGACCGTGCGCCCGAGCACGTACAGGAGCATGATGAACCCGGCAAGGAGCCCGAGCGCGATGAGCACCGGCCCGGCGGCCGGGCCGGAGGCGAACTGGTAGAAGAGGGTGGCGACCGACCAGGCGACGATGACGGTGTAGGCTGCGAGCAACCAGCCGAGGCCGGCTCCCATCTCCCTGATCGCCGCGGCCATCGCGGCGACACAGGGTATATAAAGGAGGACGAAGAGCAGGTAGGCGTAGGCTGCCGTGGGAGTGAACTGCTCTCGCATCCGGGCGAACACGATTGGTCCCGCGCCGACTTCCTCGCCCAGGTCTACCTCGTCACTGCGCAGGAGACCCGTGCCCAGAGGATCGCCAAAGCCCTCCAGGGCCCCGGCGAACGCCTCCGGAATGCTCGCGAACGCGTCGCCTATCCCTTCGAAGAAGCTGAACTCCTCTGCAACGGTCTCGCGTTCGGCCTGCGCGTAGAGTGAGCTCAGCGTACCCACGACGACTTCCTTGGCGAAGATACCGGTGAAGATGCCCACAGTCGCGGGCCAGTTCTCCGGGGCTATCCCCATCGGCTCGAAGGCGGGCGTGATCGCCCTTCCGATCCCGGAGAGCACCGAGTCGGCCTGATCCTCGTTGCCGAACGATCCGTCGGTTCCGATACTGTTGAGGAAGGCGAGCACGGTAACGATAATCGTGATTGTGATCCCTGCCCGCTTCACGAATGCCAGAAGCCGGGTCCACGCCTGGGAGAGGACGAACCGAACCCGCGGCGCGTGATAGGGGGGAAGCTCCATGACGAAGTGCGAGGCAGTCCCCCGAAAGAGCGTGAGCTTGAGGATGAATCCGGTGAGGATCGCGACGATGATGCCCGCGACGTAGAGGCTGAACACGATCGCACCGGAGCTGCCGGCGAAGAAGGCGGCGGCAAAAAGAGCGTAGACCGGAAGCCGGGCACCGCACGACATGAAGGGCGCCATGAAGCTCGTCATGAAGCGGTCGCGCGGCGTGGCGAGCGTTCGCGTCGCCATGATCGCCGGAACCGTGCAGCCGAAGCCCACCATCATCGGCACGAAAGACCGACCCGGGAGCCCGATGGTCCGCATGAAACGATCCATGACATAGGCGGCGCGCGCCATGTAGCCGGAATCCTCGAGAATCGAGAGCGCAACGAACATGGCGAAGATGATGGGCACAAAGGTCGCCACCGTCTGGATGCCCGATCCGATTCCTCCCGCGACGAGTGAAACGAGCCACTGCGGTGATCCGGTCGCACTCATCACGAAGCCGAGTCCGTCCACGAAGATCGTGCCGAACAGGATGTCGAAAAAGTCGATGAAGGCCCCGCCAACGTACATCGTGAACCAGAAGACCGCGTACATGACCCCGAAGAAGATAGGCAGCGCGACGATCCGGTTGAGAACGACGCGGTCGACCCGTTCCGTGAACGAGGTGCGCGTGAGCGTGCTCCGCGTGACGTGCCGCGAGAGACCGTGAATCGTCCCGTACTTCGCGTCGGCGAGTACCACGTCGATTTCTTCTCCCAGTCGTTCGCGCGTCGATTCGATCATCGCATCGAGCTCGGGGGCGGTGATCGAGGTCGCCTCGAGCGTGCGCTTGCGAATCCACGGATCGCCGTCGAGAAGCGCGAGCGCCGTCCACCCGGGATCGATGCCGAGGAGCGCCGAGACGGTCTGGGTTCTCGGCGCGAGCTCCTCGATCGCGCGGGTGACGGGCTCTGGGTAGGCGACCGCGAAGGAAGAGACTCGCCGCTCGTGAACGGCTTCGAGGACCGCGTGCTTGATGCGATCGATGTCCGCCTGCCTGATGCCCGCCCCGGCAACGACGGGACAGCCGAGGTGCTCGGCAAGGTGATCCACCTTGATCGAGATCCCCTCCTTCTCCGCGACATCGATCATGTTCAGAACAACGAGAACGGGTACGCGCATCTCGATCAGCTGCAGCGTCAGGAAGAGATTGCGCTCGATATTCGACGCATCCACGACGTTCACGACGAGATCGGGCTCGCCGGACAGCAGGTAGTCCCGCGCGATCGCCTCATCCAGCGAGCTCGCCGAGAGCGAGTAGATGCCGGGCAGATCCACAACCCGAACCGTACCCGGTGCGTCGAAGGTGGCCGTTGCGGTCGCGCCTGTGGTGTGGTCGGCGCCCCCGGCGAACGGCTGCACGAGCACCTTCTGGAGGCCGCGCGGACTGAACGTACCCTCCTTGCGCTCGACCGTGACGCCGGGCCAGTTCCCGATCTGCTGCCGGCTTCCAGTCAGGCCGTTGAAGACGGTCGTCTTGCCGCTGTTCGGGTTGCCTATGATCGCGATGGTCGCATGCTGTCCGGATCTCATCCGTTCCTCCCGTTTCCCCCACGGCGCCGCCTTCGGTGACGCGCGCGGAAGCCATGCTCCTCCGGATCACCGTCCAGCGGCTCGAGAATGAGTGCGTCCGCTTCGTCGCGCCGAAGCGAGAGCTCGAACCCGCGCACGGAGACGAGGACCGGGTCGCCGAGCGGAGCGACGTTGCGTACCAGGATCGGGGTTCCGCGAGTGAGCCCCATGGACAGGAGCTTCGAGCGATACGAACGGTGCGTCTCGCGTATTCCCTGTATCCGCGCGATACTGCCAACCGGCAGCTCGCGCAGCCTGCACGTCGTCATGAAGCCTCCTGACGCAGAACTCCTATGAGTTTGACGTCTCATACTATGGAAGAAACGGTGTACTCTGTCAAGGGGTGCGGCCGTTCGCGGCCGTTCTTCCCCTTGGCCTATCTGGTCGCCTCGCTGATGCGGACGGTCGAGACTACCGGGTGCTGCTCACGGTCGAGCGGAAGGGTGACGCGCTCACCGCGTGCGGCGGAGGTGTAGAAGGCGAGCACGAGCTCGTTGGTCACCGAGCCGTCGGTAAAGCCGACCCATGGTATGTACGGATCCAGAGTCCGCGGTCCGCTCCCGTTCCGCGAAGCGTGGAGCCAGGCGATGAAGTCGCGGAACTGCGCGGTGTGCAGGTTCGAATAGTCCGACTTGCCGGGCAGCGGCGGGAGATCGAGGTCTTCGCTGCCCGCGGCCTCGAGCGCGCGGTTCCACTCGGGATTGCGCACGGAGCAGGAGTCCACCGTATTGCTTCCGCGGAGCTCGATCTCACCTGCGTCGCAGCTGATCGTTATTGTTGGTCTCCACCCGGCGTCAGGCTGGTTCTGTGCGTGCAGGGAAACGACGGCCCGCTGATCAAGCCAGGGCGTAGTCTCCGCGAATCCGAACGATCCGTCGGCCCAGTCCTCGGTCTCTATGTTGGGCACCCACCGGCGCTCGACGCGTCCGCGAACCCAGGCAGGGTCGCCAAGGAGGAACACCGCGAGGTCGATCGTGTG